>NZ_KI911783.1:2679213-2993778 GCF_000515415.1 Bradyrhizobium sp. WSM1417 | reverse complement strand
GCGTGGCCGCGACAACGACGCCGATCAGCGTCGGCGACAGCATGCTGCGGGACGAGACCGTGCGCACCGGCGCCGGCAGCGCGGCGCGCTTCGTGATGGCCGACAGCACCAATCTGTCGCTCGGTCCGAGCGCCACGCTCAAGCTCGACCGCACCGTCTTCAACGACGAGCACAGCTATCGCGACGTCGCAATCCGCATGACGACCGGCGCATTCCGTTTCGTCACCGGACATTCCGAGAAGACCGCCTACAAGATCACGACCCCGCTCGCGACCATCGGCGTGCGCGGCACCACACTCGATATCCTGTCGCAGCGCGGCCGCTCGGTCGTCGTCCTGCAGGACGGCGCCGCCAGCGTCTGCTCGACGAGTCAACAATGCGTACAGCTCACCCAGCCCGGCGACACCGCAATCATCACCTCAACCGGCGGCAAGGTCTCCATCAGCAAGACCAATACGCCGCCCTGGACCTTTGCCGCGACCTGCGCCGCGAGCGCGGGACTGTGCGCGGTCAACCAATATGCGGACGCGTCGCCGACCATCACGCCCGCCGTCCACGACGACGGCATGCTGTGCGGACGCTGAAGATGGCGATATCCACCAACGTCATGCGCGTCACGCTCGCGAGCGTGCTGACCGCCGTGGCTGCGTTTGCGTTTGTCGCGGTCGATGCCCGTCCGGCGGCAGCCGCCACGATTTGCGAGTCCGAGTGCGGAGAGCCGACGCCCTCCCCTTCGCCGACGTATTCACCGACGCCGACCTACAGCCCCTCGCCCTCGCCCAGCCCCTACCCGTCATCGTCGCCGAGCCCTTATCCGTCCTCCTCGCCGAGCCCGACGCCGACGCCGACACCAACACCGACCGGCGCGGATTCCAGCGGCGGCTCGATCGGCGGCCTTGCCAACCAGCGCTTCAACCAGATGATCAGCAACCGGGTGCTCGGCACGGTGCTGCTCGGCGTCAACGAGCAGGTCAATTGCAGCAACTGCGTCAGCGCGTTCGGCTCCGCCGGCTCGTTCTCGGCCGGCATCCACGGCCGCAAGGAGCTGACCAACAATCTGTCGCTGCTCGCCGGCATCGCCTACACGCAATACAGCGAAGGCGGCTACAACATCACCAGCGCGCCGATCGGCGCATTCGCGCTACGCTATGACTTCACCGACTGGGGCTCGTCACGTCCGTTCTTCGACGTCGGCACGATCCTGACGCCGTGGGAGAAGGCGCGCTACACCCGTAGCTACAACACCAGCCTCGGCCCGGTGAGCGTCACGAGTGCGACCAACGCCGCGAACTACGCCGTCTACGGCCGCGCCGGCTGGATGAGCCGCGTGTCCCCCCGCGACGAGGTCGCCGCCTCGGTCGAGGTCTGGCAGCTCTGGCAGCGCGTCTCGGGCTACACGGACAGCGCAGTGGCGTTCAATCCGTTCGACGCCAGCATCGCGACCGGCACCGACCGCACCAGCCTGGTCAAGATCGGCGGCCAGTGGACGCATCTCTACGGCAGCAGTATCGAGGCCAACATCAATGGCGGCTGGGTGCAGTCATTCGCTGCCCATAGCGGCATCGTCGCCACCGTGACCGGCGACGGCGTGGTGGTGCCGACCATGGGCAACCAGGGCTGGTTCGAATATGGCGGCCGGCTCGGCTTCCGCGTGCAGAAGGGCTGGATCGTGGACCTGTTCGCCAACGGCACGCTCGGCCCGCAGCCGGTGGGTAACACCATCCATGGCGGCGTGGGGCTGCGGATCAATTATTAGCGGTGGGCCTTCGCCTCAAATTCCGCTGTCATGCCCCGGCTCGACCGGGGCATCCAGTACGCCGCGGTCTATCGATTGACCAACGGCCGTCTCGGCGTACTGGATCGCCCGGTCAAGCCGGGCGACGACAGTGAGTATGTGGCAAGGGCACGCCCTTCACGCCGCCGACTTGCCCTCGAACGCGCGGCGCAAGGTTTCCACGTCCAGCTTGACCATCGTCATCATGGCCTGCATCGCGCGTGCGGCAGCCGCCTTGTCGGGGCTCGAGAGGAATTCGAACATCACCTTCGGCACGACCTGCCAGGCCACGCCCCAGCGATCCCTGAGCCAGCCGCACTGCTCTTCCTTGCCGCCATGGGCCAGGAACGCATTCCAGACGCTGTCGACCTGGGCCTGATCGTCGCAATGGATCATCAGCGAGATCGCGTGGGTGTATTCCATTTTCATGCCGCCGTTGAGCGCGACCAAGGGCTGTCCCGCCACCGTGAATTCGACGACGAGTACGGAGCCTTCCTTGCCGGACGGCCCATCTGAAACGTTGCGCTGAACGTGCGTGATCTCCGAATTCGGCACGAGCGAGACGTAGAATTTCGCGGCTTCCTCGGCATCGCCTTTGAACCACATGCAGGGCACGAGCTTGGACATCGTGAATGCTCCTCTTCAGATTCTTGGTGTCGTGGGCTTAGATCAGGCGTTCGCCACATCGGACTGCGCCGCGAAGGCTGCCATATCCATCCAGTTCACGCCCCACATGTGGCCGTCCGGATCCTCGAAGCTGCGGCCGTACATGAAGCTGTATTCGTCCTTCGGGCTGGGATCGGCGACCCCGCCTGCAGCCTCGGCCCTGCTGACGATTTCGTCGACCTCGGTCCGGCTGTCCGCGGACAGGCAGAACAGCGCCTGGTTTGAGGTCTTTGCGTCCGAGATCGGCTTCGGCGTGAACTGACGGAATTTCTCGTGGGTCGTCAGCATCGCGTAGATGGTCTCGGAAAAGACCATGCAGCTCGCGGTGTCGTCGCTGAATTGCGGGTTCCTGGTCGCACCGACCGCCTCGTAAAAGGCAGTGGCGCGCTTGAGGTCGGTCACGGGCAGATTGAGGAAAATCATCCTGGGCATCGGAGCTCCTTGGGCGGGGTTCTGCCCAAGGACGGACGGCCAAGCGGCGATCCGACACGGCTTCCGGATCTTTTTTGGACCCTTGCCTGCGAGGTTCTGTCGCACAGAACCCACTGGCTTTCAGGCGCTCCTCACTTCTTCTCGTTCGGATCGCGGTGAATGGGATCGACCCACAGCACGGTCTCGGGCTTCTCGACCGGCTCGATGTCGAGGTTGATCGCGACCGCCTCGCCGTCGCTGCGCACCAGCACGCATTCCAGCACCTCGTCCGGGCTGGCGTTGATCTCCTGATGCGGCACGTAGGGCGGGACGAAAATGAAGTCGCCAGGGCCGGCTTCCGCGGTGAATTGCAGGCTCTCGCCCCAGCGCATCCGCGCCTTGCCCTTCACCACGTAGATGACGCTTTCGAGATGGCCGTGGTGGTGCGCGCCGGTCTTGGCGTCGGGCTTGATGCTGACCGTGCCCGCCCACAATTTCTGCGCACCGACGCGCGCGAAATTGATCGCGGCGGCGCGGTCCATACCCGCCGTCGACGGCACGTTGGTATCGAGCTGGTTGCCGGGAATGACGCGCACGCCGTCATGTTTCCAGCGATCGTCGTGATCGTGGTCATGGTGGGAATGCGAATGGTCATGGCCGGTCATGGGACTTGCTTTCTATTTTGTTCCGTGTGCGGCAAACTAACCCAAAGCCGCGACATCGAGCCATAACAAAATCGGAACCCTCATAACCGTCGAACGTTGTCCTAGCGAGCAAAACGCGAGGAGAGTTTCATGGGTAGCACGACCGACAAGATCAAGGGCACCGCAAACGAGGCAATGGGCAAGGCCAAGCAGGGCGTCGGTGAAGCCACCGGGTCCGAGCGCCTGAAGGGTGAAGGTGCGGTCCAGGAAGTGAAGGGCAAAGGCCAGCAGGCCATGGGTGACGCCAAGGATGCCGCGAAGGACGCGGTCAATCGCGCTGCGGCTTCGGCCAAGCGCGCGACGGAATAACCACGCGTCGCACTGAAAGCGAAAAGACCGGCCGAGAGGCCGGTCTTTTTGTTTGCGGGCTTACTTCACCCCGAGCAATTCCACGTCGAACATCAGCGTCGCGTTCGGCGGGATCACGCCGCCTGCGCCGCGGGCGCCATAGCCGAGCTGCGGCGGAATGATCAGCGTGCGCTTGCCGCCGACCTTCATGGAGGCAACACCCTCGTCCCAGCCTGCGATGACGCGGCCCTTGCCGATCGGAAATTCGAACGGCTCGTTGCGGTCGACCGACGAGTCGAATTTCTTGCCCTTCTGGCCGTTATCGTAGAGCCAGCCGGTGTAGTGCATCACGCAGATCTGGCCGGGCTTGGGCGAAGCACCGGTGCCGGCGACGCTGTCGGTGATCTGCAAACCTGAAGCTGTGGTCATGGTCTTCCCTGCGGTCTGGGCCGAGGCCGTGGTGGAAACGAAATCGGACACGCCGGCGATCACGGTGATCGCGAGTGCCGACATGATGGCGAGGAGCACGCGCTGTAAACGCTGCATAAGAGACCTTCCGTTTGAGGCGCAAGGTGTCTAGCGCAACGCCGACGCCGTTGCCACCCCTCACACCTCGATATTTTCGAGCCGTACGGGCAGCTTGCGGATGCGCTGGCCCGTGGCGTGATAGATCGCATTGCAGATCGCCGCATTGGTGCCGACATTGGCGAGCTCGCCGAGGCCCTTCACGCCTGCCGGGTTGATGTGATCGTCCTGCTCGGAAAGCAGGATCACCTCGACACCGGGCACGTCGGCATTCACGGGCACGAGATAGTCGGCAAGATTGTCGTTGACGTAGCGTGCATTGCGCTCGTCGATCTCGGTGGCTTCCAGCAGCGCCGAGGACATGCCCCAAATCAGGCCGCCCATGAGCTGGCTGCGCGCCGTGCGCGGATTCATGATGCGCCCCGCCGCGAACGCCCCCACCAGCCGGGGGCAGCGGATTTCATGGGTAAAGCGGTTGACGCGGATTTCGACGAACTCGGCACCGAAGGCATAGGCGATCTTGTCCTTCATCTGATGGCCACCGACGAGCCGCGCGTGCCCGCTGTGCATGGCCGTGAAGGAATCCAGCGGCGCGCCTTCGGGCTTCCACTCGCCGTATTCCTCGACGATGCCGACGCCGAGTGCGTCGAAGGCCTTCTCGAGATCGAGAGGACGATCGCTCTGCGCCGCCTGCGTGCTCGGCGCCTGGCTGATACCGACAGTCTCCTTGGCCTTGTCGGCGATGCTGTCGCTCGGCATCACGGCCTTGAACAGCCTTTGGCGAATCCGGTCGCACACCATCATCACCGCCGAGCAGGTGCTGGCAGTCGAGTTCGAACCGCCGGCAACAGGCGCCGGGGGCAGATCGCTGTCACCCAGGAAGACAGCGACCTTCTCCAGAGGCACGCCGAGCCGCTCGGCCGCGGTCTGGGCGATGACGGTATACGCACCGGTGCCGATCTCGTGACCGGCGATCTCGACCCGGGTACGGCCGTCGCGCTGGAGGCGGACGCGCGCGGCAGAGGGCGCCATCTGCGTCGGATAGCAGGTCGCGGCACAGCCATAGCCGACCAGCCAGTCGCCGTCCGACATCGATTTCGGCTGCGGCGAGCGCTGCGACCAGCCGAACGCCCTGGCGGCCTCGTCGAAGCACGCCATCAATGACCGCGACGTATAGGGCTTGCCGCCGATCGGCTCCACGGTGGTGTCGTTGATGCGGCGGAGCTCGACCGGGTCCATGTTCAGCTTCACCGCGAGCTCGTCCATCGCGCTCTCCAGCGCGAAGAGATACGGCACCTCCGGCGGGGAGCGCATGAAGCCGGGCGTGTTGCGGTCGGCGCGCACGATCGAGACCAGACTGGCGACATTCGGGCAGGCATAGAGCCGCGTCGTGGTCTTGGTGCCGCCGACGCAATAGGCGTCCGGACGCGATGAAACCTCCGCGCCGTCATGCCGCAAAGCCACCAGCTTGCCGTCCAGACCCGCACCAAGCCTGATCTCGTGGCGCGTCTCGGCGCGGTAGGTGGCAATGGTGAAGCCCTGATCGCGGGTCGGCACCAGCTTGATCGGCCGGTTCAGGCGTTTGGCGATGCCGGCGATGATGGCGGTGCGGGGCGTCATCGAGCCGCGCGAACCAAAGCCGCCACCGACATAGGGATTGACGACACGGACCTTGTCGGGGTCGATGCCGAGCTGCTCGGCAACACCGTTCTTCAGGCCGTAGACATACTGGCTGCCCTCGTAGATGACGAGTTCGTCGCCCATCCAGGCGCAGCTCGTCGTAAACAGCTCCATCGGATTGTGGTGCTGGGTCGGCGTTTCATAGGAGGCGGTGAGCTTGACCTCGGCCGCGTCGAACGCCTTGGCGAAATCACCGCCCTCCGGGTCTTCCTTGAACTGTGCGTTCTGTCCCTTTGCCGCTGCCGTGGTGATCCCCGGCGAGTCGAAGCTCGCACTCGGTGCCACGGCCGCGTAGCTGACCTTGACGCGATTGGCGGCCTCGCGCGCCGCCTCGTAACTCTCCGCGATGACGACGGCGATGATCTGGCCATCATGGGCGATGTCGGCCGATTTCAGCGGCTGGATCGTGGTGCCGGCATAACCGCCATTGCTGAACAGTTTCGATTCCTTCAGCTTCGGAGCGTTCTCGTGCGTGACGATGTCGATCACGCCGCGGACCTGCCTGGCATCATCGAGATCGAAACCGTCGATGCGGCCCTTGGCGATGGCGCTGGTGACCAGGAATGCGTAGGCTGGATTGTCGAGCGGCATGTCGGACGCATATGTCGCCCGGCCGGTGACCTTTGCGGCCGCGTCGTAGCGCGGCACGGGACGACCCATGTTCGCTTTTGGCTCGGGAGCTGCAGCGGTCATGATCAGATCTCCATCGTTACCGCCTGCTGGAGCGCGCGCGCCACCACTCGCTTGCCGAGCGCGATCTTGAAGCTGTTGTGCTGACGGCCCCTGGCGTCGGCAAACGCGGCATCGGCCACACGCTGCGCCAGACCGCCGTCGAATGTCTGTCCCTTCAGCATCGCCTCCGCCTCGCGCGCCCGCCACGGCACGGTGGCAACGCCGCCAAGCGCAACACGCGCGTCCCTGATCGTGCCATCCGACACGTCGAGCGCGACCGCAGCCGACGACAGCGCGAACTCGTAGGACTGCCGGTCGCGCGCCTTGAGATATACCGAGCGCGGCCAGCGGCCGTGAACGGCGAACGCAGAGATCAGCTCACCGGGCCGAAGCGTGGTCTCGATGTCGGGCGTCCTGCCGGGCGCCTTGTGCAACTCTGCGAACGGCAGGTTGCGCGTGCCGGACCTGCCGGTGATCTCGACCGTCGCATCGAGCGCGATCAGCGCCTGGGCAAAATCGCCCGGATAGGTCGCGATGCACTGATCGGACGTGCCGAGCACCGCATGCATGCGATTGACGCCATCCATGGCGGCACAGCCCGAACCCGGATTGCGCTTGTTGCAATTCTCGTAGGAGACATCGCGGAAATAGCTGCAACGCGTTCGCTGCATCACATTGCCGCCGAGCGTCGCCATGTTGCGCAGCTGGGCGCTGGCGGCGAGCTTCAGGGAATTCGCGATCACCGGATACTGGCGCTGGATCTCGGCATGCGCGGCCACATCGGACATCTTGGCGAGCGCGCCGAGCCGCAAGCCGTCACTGCCGGGCTCGATCGCCGACCAGCCCCGCGCCAGCGGGTTGATATCGACGATCGCGGCGGGCCGCATCACGTCCAGCTTCATCAGGTCGATCAGCGTGGTCCCTCCCGCGAGCGGCTGCGCCGTAGCCTTGGTCAGCGGATTGTTCGCGGCCGCGGCAGCGCTGAGCGCCTGCACGGCCATGTCCGGGTCTGTTGCTCTTTGATATGAAAACGATCGCATGCGCCTAGCCTTTCATGATCTCGGGCGCGGCCTGCTTCACGGCGGCGACGATGTTGGGATAGGCGGCGCAGCGGCAGATGTTGCCACTCATGTATTCGCGGATGTCGGCCTCGCTGCCCGCATGCCCCTCCTTGACGCAGGCCACGGCGGACATGATCTGGCCAGGCGTACAATAGCCGCATTGAAACGCATCGTTGTCGACGAAGGCCTGCTGCATCGGATGCAGATGATCGTCGGTGGCAAGGCCTTCGATCGTCGTGATCTCCTGCCCCTCGGCCGCGAGCGCGAGCGTCAGACACGACACCACGCGCCGGTCGTCGATCAGGACCGTGCAGGCACCGCATTGGCCGTGGTCGCAGCCCTTTTTGCTGCCGGTGAGCTTGAGATGCTCCCGCAGCGCGTCGAGCACCGTCGTGCGCGCGTCGATGCGCAGGCGCTTGTCCTTGCCGTTAACGCGCAACGTGACATCGACGGGAAGCGCCGGATCCTGGGCGGCCGCCACGCTCGCATCCTGGGCGGCCGCACGCGCCGTCATCGGGACCAGCGCACTGCCGGCAGCGCCCGCCATGAAGGCGCGCCGATCGAATCCGGACGATCCGGAACCTGGTTTTTCCGACATGGGAGGGCCTCCGCCGCTTGGAGCAAAAGCAGCGCACGCCTGCACCCTTAACCTGAAGCAATGAACTCCGTTCCGAACGGGAAAGGGCGACGCAGCAAATGCCGCGTCGCCCCTCGTCAACTTTTCCTGATCTCGCGCGGGGAACCCCGTGCGCGATAGTCAGTACCCGAGCGCGCAACCATCCTTGCGCGGATCGGAACCGCCGATGAGCGTGCCCTTGTCCCAGTCGATCCAGATCGCCTGCGCGCCGCCGAGCGGACTGACGACGCTGGTGGTCTTGTGGCCGAGCTTCTTCAGGCCTTCGACGATATTGGCCGGCACGCTGTCCTCGAGCTGGTACTGGCCTTCGTAATGCAGGCCGCGTGGCATATCGATCGCCTCCTGCACGTCGCAGCCATAATCGAGAACGTTGGTCACCACATGGGTTTGGCCAACCGGCTGATACTGTCCGCCCATCACCGCGAACGGCATCACGGAACGGCCGCCCTTGGTGAGCAGGCTCGGCATGATCGTGTGCAGCGGGCGCTTGCCGCCGGCGATGCAATTCGGATGGCCGGGCTGGATGCGGAAGCCGCCGGCGCGGTTCTGGAGCAAAACGCCGGTCTTGTTCGAGACGATCGCCGAGCCGAAGGAATGCGCGACCGAGTTGATGAACGAGCAGACGTTGCGGTCCTTGTCCACGACGGTGATGTAGATGGTCGAGGGATTCATCGGCGGCGCGACGTTCGGCAGGTCGAGCATGCCTTCCATGCGGATCTTGTCGATGTGCTCGTTGCAGTATTCCTTGGCGAGGATCTTGGCGACCTCGACCTGCATATGCTCGGGATCGGCGACATGCAGCTCGCGATGCATGTAGGCGATGCGCGCGGCCTCGGCTTCGAGGTGGAAGCGCTCGACGCTGAGCGGCGCGTATTTGGTCAGGTCGAACCGCGACAGAATGTTCAGCATCAGCAGCATGGTGAGGCCGGGTCCGTTCGGCGGGCACTGCCAGACGTCGTAGCCCTTGTACATGGTGCCGATCGGCGTCGTCGTTTCGGTGGTGTGCGCGGCGAAATCGTCGAGCGTGTGCAGGCCGCCGATTCCGCGCAGGGTCTCCACCATGTCTTCCGCGATGGGGCCCTTGTAGAAGGCGTCGCGCCCGTCCTTGGCGATCGCCCGCAGCGTCTTGCCGAGCTCGGCCTGGCGGATGACGTCGCCGGCCACCGGCGGCTTGCCGTGCGGCAGCAGATACCGCTCGGTGTTGGTGCCACCCTTCAGCTTCTCGAACTGGTTCTTCCAGTCGAAGGCGATGCGAGGGGCAACGACGTAGCCTTCCTCGGCCGCCTTGATCGCGGGCTGGAGCAGCCGGTCGAAGCCGAACTTGCCGTGATCGCGCAAAACGGTCGCAAAGGCGTCGATCACGCCGGGGATCGAGACCGCATGCGCCGAGGTCAGCGGCACGGAGTTGATCTTGCGCTCGAGATACCAGTCGGCGTTCGCCGCGTTCGGCGCGCGCCCGGAGCCGTTATAGGCGATGATCTTGCCCTCGCCGCGCGGCTGGATCAACGCAAAGCAGTCGCCGCCGATGCCGGTTGATTGCGGCTCGATCACGCCGAGAATGGCCGAACCCGCGACTGCCGCGTCCACGGCCGTGCCGCCCTCGCGCAGCACCTCGATCGCGGCGAGCGACGCCTGCGGATGCGAGGTCGCCACCATCGCGTTGGTGGCGTGGACCGTGGACCTGCCCGGGAAATGGAAGTTTCTCATCGAATTCTTGCTCTCGTTGGCGTCTGGTGCGGATGGCGTGTCGTTTCGGAAAAAGCCGGGCCTACATGACACATTCCGGCCCGCTGGGGCAATGCTGGCATGCCAGGGAAATGGCTGCCATCCGTTGGGAATAGAGCTGCTCGTTGCGGGTTTTCCGGGCTGGCTCCGCCTGCTAAACGGGCGCCATGATTTACAAGGTCGCCGCCTTCTACCAATTCGCCGCCCTCCCGGATTACCGCGAGTTGCGCGAGCCGTTGCGCGCGTTCTGCGCCGGCCTGGCGCTGAAGGGCAGCGTGCTGCTCGCGCAGGAGGGCATCAACGGCACGGTCGCGGGCCCGGGCGAGGCGATCGACGCGCTCACCCATGAGCTCGCGAACGGCGACATGTTCGGCGGCAGGTTGAACAATCTCGAACTGAAGTTCTCGACCGCCGAGACGATGCCATTCGGCCGGCTCAAGGTGCGGCTGAAGAAGGAGATCGTCACGCTCGGCGACGAAGCCGCCGATCCGACGCGGCAGGTCGGCACCTATGTCGACGCGAGCGAATGGAACGCGCTGATCGCGGCGTCCGACACGCTGGTGCTCGACACCCGGAACGCCTTCGAGGTGGCGATGGGGACGTTCGACGGCGCGCTCGACCCCGGCATCAGGAGCTTTGGCCAATTCAAAGATTTTGCGGCCGAGCAGCTCGATCCCGCCAAACACCGCAAGATCGCGATGTTCTGCACCGGCGGCATCCGCTGCGAGAAGGCGAGCGCGCACCTGCTCGCGCGCGGCTTTGCCGAGGTCTATCACCTCAAGGGCGGCATTCTCAAATATCTGGAAGAGGTGCCGGAGGCCGAGAGCCGCTGGCGCGGCGAATGCTTCGTGTTCGACGAGCGTGTCGCGCTCGGCCATGGTTTGCAACAACTGCGATTGCAAGAATTTGGATTGCGCGAACGGAATAAGGACGCGGCACGTGATGAATGAGATCAAGACGCTCGGCGAGCGCATCGACACGCTGGAGACCCGCCTCGCCTATCAGGACGACGCGATCGAGACGCTGAACCAGACCATCACCGCGCAGTGGAAGCAGATCGACGCACTGACGCGGAGGATCGCAGAGCTCGGCGAGCGGCTGCAGGAGGCCGAGGCGAATGCGCCGGGAGCCGCCAATGAGCGTCCGCCGCATTATTGAGCGGGATTACTGACCGGACGCCTTGAGCAGGAGGTTGCTCACCTCGCCCGACATCATCAGCCGGTTGCGCCCGGCCTCCTTGGCGGCATAGAGCGCCTGGTCGGCGGCCTCGATCAGCGAGACCACGCCGGCCGTGCGCTCCAGCGCCGGCCGGCAGGCAGCACCGCCGAGCGAAGCGGTGACACAGCCAGCCGCATGGTTGCTGGTGTGGACGAGGCCCGCATCGCGGATCGCCCGTCGAATCCGGTCGCCGATCAGGGCGCAGCCCGCAGCGTCGGTGTTCGGCAGCAGCATGGCGAACTCCTCGCCGCCGTAACGCGCCGCCAGATCGCCGGGACGCTGCGCCTCGGCAGCGATGATCTGGGCCACCTGCCGGAGGCAGGCATCGCCCGCGGGATGGCCGTATTCGTCGTTGTAAGACTTGAAGTGGTCGACGTCGATCATCAGCAAAGAGAGGATGGAGCGCTCGCGATAGGCACGCGCCCACTCCTCCTTCAGTCGTTCATCGAAGCGGCGGCGATTGGCAAGCCCGGTGAGGCTGTCCTCGATCGCGAGCGTTTCGAGCCTGGTCTCGAGCTTCTTCTGCTCGGTGATATCTCGCGAGATCGCGACCACGCCGTCGACGCTGCCATTCTCCTTGCGGGTCACCCGCATGGTCGATTCGAGCCAGACTTCGGAATTCTGCCGGTGCGCGTTGCGATAGGTGACGCGCACCTCCTCCTTTTCGCCGAGCTTCATGGCATCGACGAGAGCCTGGACCTGCGGCCGGTCGTCCGCGTGAACGCCGGCGAGCGCGAGGGTACCGATCAGCTGATTGGCGCGCCAGCCGACGACGCGGATCGACGACGGCGAGACATAGCGCAGCCGCTCGTCGAGCCCGATACGCGTCACCATGTCACTGGAACCTTCGGCAAGCAGTCGGAAATGCGCTTCCTTCTCGACCAGCGCGGCCGCCATGCTCTGGCCCCGCTGCAACTGCCGCACCAGCACAGCACCGATGATCGCGATCAGCATGACCAGCGCAAGCGCGTAGAGCATGCGAGAGATCGCCGCAGAGCGCCAGGGTGCCAGCAGCTCGTCCTTGTCGACGGTAGCAAGCAGGACCAGCGGATAACGGCCAGAGCGCTTGAAGAAGCTGACGCGTTCGGCGCCGTCGAGCGGCGACTTGAAATGATAGACTCCGCCCGGCCGCTGCAGGGCGGCGTCGCGGAACAGCGGCGTATTGGCAACGCTGCGGCCGATAAACTTCTCGTTGCTCGGGTAGCGCGCGATGATCAGGCCGTCGCCGTGTGTCAACGCCACCGAGCTGTTGCGCCCGATCTCGAACTGTTCGTAAAAATGCGAGAGGTATCCCGAGCTGATGGTCGCGAGCACCACGCCACCGAAACTGCCGTCGAGCTTGTTAAAGCGGCGCGACAGGGTGACGACCCACTCGCCGTCGAGCAGGCTCTTCACGGGACGGCCGACATGTGGCTCCCGTTTCGGCGAGAGCTGGTGATAGCGAAAAAACGCGTCGTCGTTGAGCGTCGAGCCGATCGTGCCGGGCGAGGTCAACCAGTTGCCGTGGTCGTCGATGATGGCGAGGCTGTGGATGCGCTCTATCGCCTTCTTTCGCGCCTCCAGCAGAGTTGTGAGCTTGGCGATCGTGGCCGGCTCGGTGCCGTCCATCTCCAGCCGGCTGACAACGCCGACGACGCCAGAATCCAGCAGATCGAGGCTGTCCTCGGCATGCTGGGTCAGCGAGCGCGCAACATTCGCCATCTCGGCCTCGGCGCCCTTGAGCACCGCATCGCGGGCCGCCCATTCCCGCCAGCCGCTGACGCCGAGGATGGCCACGCAGGTCAGCGCAACAAACGCGGCCGCCCGCAGCGGCAGGCGGCTCCATCCGGCTCTTTGGGTCACAGCACTCATGCGGCAGAATTCTCCGAAGATCGGAAACTCTGCTGCTTCTGTTAGTGAACCCTGAAACGCCGGGAGAAATATGCAACGATGTCCCCGGTTTCCCGTAGTCGTACGGACGCCGGACTCAGCGCATCGCTAACAAGGCATTAGCAAACCTATCGGAATCCCGCGCACCCGCCGCTAGCTGAAGATGGCCTTAACCTTGTCCCAGAGCGAGGGATTGTCGGCCTCCGCATCCGCCTTCGAGGGTGTCGGCTGGGCGGCGCTCACGGGATCGGACGCCGGGAAGGTATCTTTCAGACCGGCGTCGAGCTTGGCGTGGCGATCGGCGGCGAGCGCTTCGTGCAGATCATCGGCGTGCTTGTCATGCGGCGCGGGGTTGAATGTCTCAGCCATGGTCTCGTCCTCCGTTGGCTGGTCAACGCGGCCCAATTGCGCTTGGTTCCCCTGTTCCGCTCAGGGCCGCGGCGGTGTATCAGGAGCCGTAACCATCTTCAGGACCATTCGTGCCCCAGTCTGCGACAAAGCCCTTCATCGACGTCCTCTCCGGCCAGCGGCAGGTCATTCCACCGGTCTGGATGATGCGGCAGGCCGGCCGTTACTTGCCGGAATATCGCGAGGTGCGCGCCAAGGCCGGCGGCTTTCTCGATCTCTGCTTCAACCCGGAGCTTGCCGCCGAGGTGACGCTGCAACCGATCCGGAGGTTCGGCTTCGATGCGGCGATCATCTTTTCCGACATCCTGGTGATCCCCTATGCGCTCGGACGTTCCGTGCGCTTCGAGGTCGGCGAAGGTCCGCGGCTCGAACCGCTGGATGATCCCGCCAAGGTCGCGACGCTGGCGAAGCACGCTGATTTCGGCAAGCTCGCACCGGTGTTCGAGGCCCTCAAAATCGTGCGCGGCGCGCTCGATCCCAAGATCGCGCTGATCGGCTTCTGCGGCGCGCCATGGACGGTGGCGACCTACATGGTCGCCGGCCAGGGCACGCCCGACCAGGCGCCGGCGCGGATGATGGCCTACCGGCATCCGGAAGCGTTCGCCGAGATCATCGACGTGCTGGTCGAGAACTCGATCGAATATCTGCTGGCGCAGCTTGCGGCCGGCGCCAACGCCTTGCAGATCTTCGACACCTGGGCCGGCGTGCTGCCACCCGCCGAGTTCGCGCGCTGGTCGGTCGAGCCGACCCGGCGCATCGTCGAAGGCGTGCGCGCCAAGGTGCCGGATGCGAAGATCATCGGCTTTCCGCGCGGTGCCGGTGCGCAACTGCCCGGGTTCGTCGAGGCGACCGGCGTCAACGCCGTCAGCATCGACTGGACCGCGGAGCCGGCCTTCATCCGCGAGCGCGTGCAGAGCAAGGTCGCGGTTCAGGGCAATCTCGATCCTCTGGTGCTGATCACAGGCGGTGCCGCGCTCGACCACGCGGTCGACAACACGCTGGCGAATTTCGCGCAAGGGCGTTTCATCTTCAATCTCGGCCACGGCATCCAGCCTGAGACACCGATCGCCCATGTCGAGCAGATGCTGAAGCGGGTGCGGGGCTGATTTATTTTGCGCCTGGGGAGCGGGAAAACAAAAAAGCGCGAAAACAACCCCATGCACAGTAGAAAGGCCACGCCCGATCAATGACTTAGGGCGGACGGAAATCAGGTGCGCCGTCATCACATCAGGTCGCGCCAACATTTGACCCGTCGGGCAAAACAGGCGCATGATGCCATCATCGCACCGATGCCCGCCTCGCGGCCGACCTAGCGCGGCCGGCTGCGCTCGATGATCTCGGCGGCGCCCTTGGCCAGCAGATCCAGTCCTACCGCACGCCCGAGTTCGCGGGGACGATCGGCGGGGCCCGAACGCAAGGCTTCGATGATGGTGTTGCCGGAGAGATCGAGCACGGACGCGGTGAGCGACATCTGATCGCCCGCAATGGTCGAAAAGCCCGCCACCGGCGAATTGCAATGGCCGTTCAGCACCCACAGCACTTCGCGCTCTGCATCGGCAGAGGCGTGGGCAGCGGGATCGTCGATCGATGCGAGGATGCGACGCGTCTGCCAGTCCTGTGCCGCGCATTCGACCGCGACGATGCCCTGCCCCGCTGCCGGCAGCATCTCGGCAGCGGTAAACTCGTAGGCGATGCGCTGTGAAAGGCCGACGCGGTCGAGGCCGGATCGCGCCATGATGAGCGCATCCGCAGGCCCCACCGCGTCACCCTCCGGCAGGCGCTGCTTCTCGCCATTGTCGAGTTTTCGCACGCGCGTGTCCGCGGCGCCGCGGAAGTGGATGATCTCGACGTCGGGAAACAATCGCCGCGCATAGGCGGCGCGGCGGACGGCGTTGGTGCCGATCTTGAAACCCTTGCCACGCGATTGACGCAGCGCCTCCAGCGTCACGCCGTTGCACAGCACCAGCGCGTCGTTGGGAGGATCGCGCGACAGCGTGGCGCCGATCACGAGGCCGGGCGTGTCTTCGTTGCCGGGCATGTCCTTCAGCGAATGCATCGCCGCCTGGAGCTCGCCCGACAGCACGGCGGCGCGGATCTGCGCCACGAAGGCACCGCCCTTGCCGCCATGGGGCAGCAGCTTGCTGGTCTGGTCGAGATCGCCCGTGGTGTCGAACTTGACGATCTCGACGTCGAGATCGGGCATGGCGGCGGTCAGGCGGCGCGCGATCTCTTCCGTCTGTGCCAGCGCCATCGCGCTCTTGCGTGTGCCGATCTTGAATCGCGTAGCCAAGCCCAAATCCCCTCAAAACGCGAGTTTACCGCGCATCCTCCAATATCATGTCGGAGGCCTTTTCGGCGATCATGATGATCGGCGCGTTGGTGTTCCCCGATACGAGATCGGGCATGATCGAGCCGTCGACCACACGAAGGCCTTCGAGCCCCCTCACCTTCAGCCGCTGATCGACCACCGCGAGTGCATCATTGCCCATACGACAGGTCGAGGTCGGATGGTAGATGGTGCTGCCTCGCTCACGGCAATAATCCAACAGCTCGGCATCCGTGGCGACCTTCGCTCCGGGATCGTACTCGTCGACCACGAACGGCTTCAGCGCCGGTGCATGCAATATCTTGCGCAGGATCTTCAAACCTTCCACGTTGGTGGTGCGGTCGGTCTCGGTCGACATGTAGTTGATGCGGATCTCCGGCGGCACCGTCGGGTCGGCGCTCTTGATGCGCAAGGACCCGCGGCTTTCGGGACGGAGCTGGCATACCGACGCCGTGAAGCCGGAGAAACCATGAAGCTTCTCGCCCATCTTGTCGGTCGAGAACGGCAGGAAATGGACCTGGATGTCCGGCGAGGCCAGCCGCGGACTGGTCTTGAAGAAGGCGCCCGCCGTGCCAGCGGCGATCGTCAGCCAGCCTTTGCGGAACAGCGCATAGCGCGCGCCGGCCATGGTGCGTCGGAGCGGGTGATTGACGGTGTCGTTCAGCGTGATCTTTTGCGAGCAGCGCATCACGATACGGACCTGCATGTGGTCCTGGAGATCGTGCCCGACACCCGGCGCGTCCAGCACGACATCGATGCCGTGCTTGCGCAGGAGGTCGCCGGGCCCGACGCCGGAGAGCTGGAGCAGCTGCGGCGAGTTGTAGGCGCCGCTCGACAGCACGATCTCCTTGCGCGCACGGGCGCGGCGCAGCGTGGCGCCCTGACGGTATTCGACGCCGACCGCGCGGCGCCCCTCGAACAGCACGCGCTGGCCGAGCGCGCCAGTCTCGATCTTGAGATTGCCGCGGGCCTTTGCGGGGCCGAGATAGGCCACCGCCGTCGAGGCGCGGCGGCCGTTGCGCGTCGTGGTCTGGAACAGGCCGACGCCTTCCTGCGTGGCGCCGTTGAAATCGGGATTGTAGGGCAGACCGCTCTCGACCGCGGCATCGATGAACGCCTTCGACAACGGATCGGTCACCACCATGTTGGACACCGGCAGCGGGCCGCCGCTGCCGTGATATTGATCGGCACCGCGCGACTGGTTCTCGGCCTTCTTGAAATAGGGCAGCACGTCGTCATAGCCCCAGCCGGCGTTGCCGCGCTGACGCCATCTGTCGTAATCCTCGTGCTGGCCGCGGACATAGAGCAGGCCGTTGATCGAGCTCGATCCGCCCAGCGTCTTGCCGCGCGGCTGGAACACCTGACGGCCCTTCAGCTCGGGCTCCGGCTCGGTCTGGTACATCCAGTTGACGGTCTTTTCCTTGAACAGCTTGCCATAGCCGAGCGGCACGTGGATCCAGATGTTGGAATCCTTCGGGCCTGCCTCGAGCAGCAGCACGCTGTGCTTGCCGTTCGCCGACAGCCGGTTGGCGAGCACGCAGCCCGCAGAGCCGGCACCGACGATGACGTAGTCGAATTCAGGGTCGGAGGGCGTCAGGGAAGAAGTTGCGTTCATGCGCTACTGTTCTTTTTGTTGGTGTGGGCGTTTCCAATCATCACTTAGCACGATCATCCAGCGACGCGCAGCGCCTCGACCAGCGACCTGAACGCACGGGCATATTCCGCACCCGCCCTTGCGATATCGGCGCGTCCGGCGCAGGCGACCGCGGCCTCCGTCACGGCGCCGAGCAGCAGCCGGGCCAGCGGCTCGATCGGCTGCCGCGCGATGAGGCCGGCCTCCATCGCCGCCGCGATCGCACGCGGCAGCTTGCCGCCGAAATGTTTGGCGTCGATCTCGCGCCAGCGCTCCCAGCCGAGCACGGCCGGGCCATCGCGCAGGATGATCTGGCCGGTCGGGCCCTTGGCGGTCGCGGCGAAATAATGCTGGGTGCCTGCGACCATCGCGGCAAGCACGTCCTTCTCGGCACGGGCCGTGCTGTCGATTTCGGCGACGAGATCGCGCGAGATCTGGTCGAACACCGCTTCGAACACCGCCTCCTTGGTCTTGAAGTGATGATAGACCGCGCCCTTGGCGACGTGGGCGGCTTCGGCGATCTCGTCCATCGTCGTCGCGGCAAAGCCTTGCGTCCCGAACAGGCGGCGCGCGCCCGTCAGGATCGCCTCCGATGTCGCAGCCCGCCGCTCCGCCTGTTTCGCCATGCCTCTGCTGTAATCGAAATGGACCAGGACAGCCAGTTGACTTTTTGACCGTCGGTCGGTATTTACCGACCAATAGTCGGTTTTACTCGTGAGGTGCGCCATGCCGAGCCGTGATGTCGTCGAAGCTTTCGCCAAACGATTGGAGGACGGGGATTTCGTAGGAGCGATCCTCGACTACTACACGCCAGACGCCGCTACCCACGAAAACCAGGGCGACCCCGTGGTCGGACGCGACAAGCTCGCGGCCAAGGAGCGCGGCGTGCTGGCAGCCTTCAAGGAGGTCAAGGCGGTGCGCATCGGGCCGAGCCTGATCGAAGGCGATCATGTCGCGACGCGCTGGAAATTCAGCTTCACCAATGCCGAAGGCATCATCCGAACGTTGGACGAGATCGCATGGCAGACGTGGCGGGGCGATCAGTTGATCGAAGAACGGTTCTATTACGATCCGAAGCAGTTGGGGCGGTGATCTGGAAGCCATCGCTTCTGCAGCCTTCCTTGCAGCCATCCTTCGAGACGCCCGCCTTTGGCGGGCTCCTCAGGATGAGGTCTCGTTGCGAGGCGACATCCTAGACCCTCATGGTGAGGAGCGCCGCTAGCGGCGCGTCTCGAACCATGCAGGCCGAGCGCGCCTTCCGTTACAGCCGTAACGCGGGGCGTCGCATTTGTATCGATTTGTTATCGATACGACGTCACGAACACGCAGAAGTGGTCACAGCAATCGTCGCAAGCTCAGATAATTCATAGTTCATCAAAGGTTTGCAGCGAAGTCTCCTGACCGGGCCGGACAAGCGGCCCATGCTGCTAGGCTCTCTGGAATGCGGACTCAAACGACCAGCTATTTCGCGCGGCTGTTCGCCGGCGATCTGTCGGCCTTTGGCGGTCCCGTAACCGACGAAGCCGTCGCCGGCCATATCCGCGCCGAACAGATATCGATGGTGCTCGGCTATTCGGTCGGCATCATGCTGGCCAATGCCTGCAACGCCGGGGTACTCGTCGTCGCGCTGTGGCATTCGCCGGACTTGAAGCTGGCTTTGATCTGGGCCGCCATCGTGGCGGGCGCCGCGATCGCGTTCGGCCTGCAATCCCATGCCGCGCGCCGCATCACCAAGCCGCAATTCGTCTCGCGCCGGGCCATGCATCGGCTGGTGCGCAATGCTTTCATCCTCGGCGCCGCCTGGGGCACCGTTCCGGTCGCATTCTTCGCCGATGCCTCAACGGGCGGGCAGCTCGTCATCACCTGCCTTTGTTCGGGGATGCTGGCGGGGGGCGCGCTGGCCTTCGCCACGATCCCGATCGCGGCGATCGCATTCACGGCCCCGATCTTCGCTGGCATCGCGATCTGCCTCGGCAGGAATGGCGATCCGGCGTTTCTGCTGATCGCCTTCCTGGTGGTGGTCTACGGATCAGTGCTGCTGCGCAGCGTGTTCGTCAATTCGATCGCGTTCGCACGGCGCGTGATGCGGCAGATCGAGGCCGAACGTACGGTGCGGCAGGACCCGCTGACACATCTGCCCAATCGCGTCGCATTCAACGAAACGCTCGACGCCGCCTTGAAGCGGCTCGCTCTGTCCGGCGAGGAATTCGCGGTGCTTCTGCTCGATCTCGATCGTTTCAAGGAGGTCAACGACAAGTTCGGCCATCCCGCCGGCGACGAGTTTCTGGTCCAGATCGCGAGTCGCCTGCAACGCTGCACCCGCGCGGCCGAGCATGTCGCACGCATCGGCGGCGACGAGTTCGCGCTGGTGATGGCCAACCTGGCGCGCCCCGAGGATGCGCTCGAGATCGCCGAGCGCTTCGTCGCGGCCTTCGACGAACCGTTCCAGATCGAGGGCCGCCAGATCGTCGGCGCGACCAGCGTCGGCATCGTGCTGGCGCCGCGTGACGGCAGCACGCAACTCGACATCATGAAGAACGCCGACACCGCGCTCTACCGCGCCAAGAAGGCCGGATCCGGCACGGTGTGTTTCTTCGAGGAGGCCGACGACCGCTCGTCACGCGACCGCAAGGCGCTGCAATCGGATCTGGAAGGCGCCATTGCCAGAGACGAGCTGTTCCTGGTCTTTCAGCCCTTTCTCGACCTCGGCGGCAACCGCATCACCGGCTTCGAGGCGCTGCTGCGTTGGCAGCATCCCCAGCGCGGACTGGTGCCGCCGAGCGAATTCATACCGATCGCCGAGGAAACCGGTCTGATCCACGAGATCGGCGAATGGGTCGTCCGCCGCGCCTGCGCGACGGTTGCCGAGTGGCCCGAAGAGATCAGGGTCGCGGTGAATTTCTCGGCCGCGCAGTTTCACAACAACGGCCTGCTCCAGATCATCGTGCAGGCGCTTGCGGACGCGAAGGTCGCCCCGCACCGGCTCGAGATCGAGATCACGGAATCGATGCTGCTGTCGAAATACGCCTCCGCCGCGTCCGTCCTGAACGCGCTGCTGGAGCTCGGCGTCACCGTGGCCCTCGACGATTTCGGCACCGGCTTCTCCTCGCTGACTTACCTGCGCAAGCTGCCGTTCAGCCGCATCAAGATCGACCAATCCTTCATCCGCGACATGCTGGTGCAGCCGGACTGCGCCGCGATCGTGAAATCGGTGATTGGGCTCGCGCGCGACCTGCGCATCGGCGTGGTCGCGGAAGGCGTCGAGACCGCCGATCAGCTCGAATATCTACGCCAGATCGGTTGCGACGAGGTGCAGGGTTATCTGATCAGCCGGCCGGTGTCGGCGGATGGCGTACTGGCCCTGCTCGACACGAAGAAGCTGCGGGCGACTTACGCGGCGTAGGTTGAATCAGATGGGCCCGAATGCCGGCCGCAAGGGACGTTGAGCCCCCTCTCCCGCTTGCGGGAGAGGGCTGGGGAGAGGGTGTCTCCGTAGAGGGAGTCCCAAAGAGGAGAGAGCCCTCACCCGCGTCTTCGGCGCGACCTCTCCCGCAAGCGGGAGAGGTCGAGCCCGCGGCGCCTTCCATTCCGCCAGATGGATCCCTCTGCAATTCGGTCAGACGGCATCCGCACGCAGCAGCGTGTCTACGGTGATGGTGCCCCGCGCGCGCGAGACGCAGGCGCAGATCTTCTGGTTGCTTTGCTTCTGATGGTCGCTGAAGAAGACGTCGCGATGGTCGATCTCGCCGTCGATGGCGACCACGTCGATGGCGCACAGGCCGCATTCGCCGCGCTTGCAATCGTACATCACGTCGTGGCCGCTGGCGTTGAGCACGTCCAGCATCGAGCGCTCGCGCGGGATCTCCAGCTCGACATCTGAGCCTTTCAGGCGCACGCGAAATGTCTCGGTCGGCAGCGCGCCGCTGGAACCAAAAGTCTCGTAGCGCAGATCGGGAAGCGGATGGCCGGCGCCGATCCAGGCGTGGCGCGCGGCATCCAGCATGCGCATCGGGCCGCAGAACAGCGCCAGCGCATCCTTTGGCACCGAGGCGAACAGGGCATCGAGATCGAGCCGCCTGCCCTCATCGCTGGCGTGAACGACCAGGCGATCACCCAGCGCTGCGGCGAGATCGTCGAGATAGGCCGCGTCAGCGCGCGAGCGCACCGCGTAATGCAGCGTGACATCGGCGCCGCGCCGCGCCAGCGCCTGCGCGGCACCGAGGATCGGGGTGATGCCGATGCCGCCGGCGATCAGGCAGTAATTTTGGCGTCCCCAGTCGACTGCGAGCAGCGAGGCGGGCGTCGTGATGTCGAGCCGCGCGCCCGGCTGCAATGACCACATATAGCGCGAGCCGCCACGCGAATCCTCGGCGCGGCGCACCGCGATCCTCAAACCCTGCGACGAGGCTTCCCCGACCAGCGAATAGGACCGCGTCTCGGGCTGCCCGTCGATGGTGACGCTGATATTGATGTGGCTGCCGACCGGATAGGCGGCGCCATCGAACTGGTCCGGCCGGATCAGGAATTCGCGGATGCCCGGCGCAAGATCGCGCGTCGAGACGAGCGTCGCCGGAATCCAGGTTTCGATGAAGCGCATGACACTCCCCTCAATCGGTTGCGGTCTTGATCAGCGCAAGCGCCGGCAGAAGGTCGAGATGGGTCCGGTTGCGTAGCGCAAGCCGCAAATTGCGCACCGCGAGCCGCGCATGCTCGCGCATGACCGCTTCGGCGCGGGCGCCTTCGCGGTTCTCGATTGCGTCGATCACGACGCGGTGGTGCTCCTGCCCGATGATCAGTATCTGCTGCGCCTCGGGCAGCGCGGACTGCGCCATCACGAAACCGCTTGGGGATGCAAACGGCAGCGACGAGGCGCGGTCGATCTGCCGGATCAGCGGCGGGCTGCGCGACAATTCCGTGAGCAGCGCGTGGAAGCGCGCGTTCAGAGTGACATAGGACGAGAACGCATCGACCGAGATCGGGACCTGGCGCAGCAATTCGTCGATCGCGGCAAGACACTCCTTCAGCGGATCGAGCTCGCGCGCGGACACGCCGCGCTCGGCGGCAAAGCGCGCGGCGAGCCCTTCCAGCGTGCCGCGCAGCTCGATGGAATCGGAGATGTCCCGCTCCGAAAACGCCTTCACCATGAAGCCGCCGGAGGGAATCGCCTCCAGGAGGCCCTCCTCCTCCAGCCGCACCAGCGCCATGCGCACCGGGGTGCGCGAGGCGCCGGTGGTCTCCACCGCCTGGAGCTCGGAGATGCGCTCGCCCGGACGCAACGAGCCCGACAGGAGCTGGTCGCGCAGCGCGAGCTGCGCCTTCACGGTCTGCGAGACGGAGCGGTCGACCTCACGCTCGGCCATGTCGGCTTACTCCGCGGCCTGGAGGTGCTGCGGCGGGTTTTCCTTTGCCATCATCTTGTCGATCAGCTTGCGCGTCCACATCGCGCCGGCGTCGATGTTGAGATTGTAGAAGATGCGGTCCGGGTTCTCGTCCATCGCGCGCTGCTGCGCCTCGAGGATCAGCTCGTCCTCGTGGAAGATGCCGGAGACGCCTTCGCGGATCTCGGTGGTGATGCGTTGCTCGCCGAGCTGATAGTTGCGCACGAAGGCCCAGAAATAGTGGCAGGTCTTCTCGGTCTCCGGCGTGATGGTGTTGAGCACGAAGCCGTTGACGCCCTGCGAGCGGTCGCCTTCGGGCGCGCCGGTGCCGGTCGGCGCCACGCCCACGTCGATGGCGATGGTGCACGGCGCTTCGAAACGGATGATCTGCCAGCGGTCGACGAGGCCGGATTTGCCGAGCTGCTTGGCCCAGAACGGCGGCGCCTCGATGCCGCGCATCCAGCGCGTCACCGTCACCGTCTTCTCGCCATGGGTGACGTCGAACGGCGCCTCAGCGACCGCCTCGTTGCCGATCGACGAGCCGTGCACGAACGTCTCGTGGGTGAGGTCCATGAGATTGTCGAGCACGAGGCGGTAGTCGCAATTGACGTGGATGGTCTTGCCGTCGCCGGCCCAGGCCGGGTCGTGATTCCAGTGCAGGTCGGGCACCAGCGCGGGATCGGCCAGCGCGGGATCGCCCATCCAGAGCCAGATGTAGCGATGACGCTCCACCACGGGATAGGCGCGCACGCAGGCCGACGGGTTGATGGTCTCCTGCGACGGCATGAAGGTGCAGCGCCCTTGCGCGTTGTACTTCAGGCCGTGATAGCCGCAGACGACGGTGTCGCCTTCGAGCCTACCCTTGGACAGCGGCACCAGGCGGTGCCAGCAGGCATCCTCGAGCGCAGCCACCGAGCCATCGGCCTTGCGGTACATCACGACGTGCTTGCCGCAGATCGTCCGCGGCAGCAGTGCCGGCTTCACATCGGCGTCCCAGGCGGCGGCATACCAGGCGTTCATCGGGAAGGGTTTTGTCACCGGTCTCACTCCCAAGGCTTGTGGATACGTTATGTATACACTAGCGGGGGAATGGAATGGTTCAAGGGCAATTTGAACGTACTATAATACCTTGATGATGGATCGTGTATACATATTTCTCCGCCGTCATTCCCCGCGAAGGCGGGGAATCCAGTACGCCGCGGCTGTCATCGGTTCACTCAACTGGCGGCACGGCGTACTGGATCACCCGCCTTCTGTTTGGACCGGACAGATCACTGACAGGTGTTCGGAGACATAGCTGACACATCAAAATGGGCTGGTCTGGTCGATTCGGGAGGCCGTCCATGCCCTGGAACGAGGTGTCGGTGATGGATCAACGACGAGAGTTCGTGCGACTTGCCTTGCAGGAGGGAACGAACCGGCGAGAGCTGTGCCGGCGGTTCGGGATCAGTCCTGATGTGGGCTACAAATGGCTGAGGCGCTGGCAGGCTGGCGACCATGAACTGGCGGATCAGCCCCGTCGTCCGAAGCGGATGCCCAAACGCAGCGAGCCTGCTGTGGAGGCGCAGGTTTTGGCTGTGCGTGACCAGCATCCAGCCTGGGGGGCGCGCAAGATTGCCCATTGCCTAAAGCGCGAATGCCAGGCTGTGCCTGTGCCTTCGACGGTCCATCAGATCCTGTGCCGGAACGAGCGGATCAAGCCAAGTGAGAAGGCCCCGCCGAGCCCTCCAGGCCATCGCTTTGAGAAGGAGGCGCCCAATCAGCTGTGGCAGATGGACTTCAAGGGCCACATGCCCCTTGCCAACGGAACGCGTTGTCATCCGCTGACCATGGTCGACGATCACTCGCGCTATGCCGTGTGTCTGGAGGCATGCGCCAACGAGCAGCGTCCCGCCGTGCAGAAGCATCTGATCGATACCTTCCGCCGTTATGGCCTGCCGGAGGCCTTCTACATCGACAATGGCTCCCCTTGGGGTGATACGTCTGGCGTCCGCTGGACCGCGCTGAAGGTTTGGCTACTCAAGCTTGGCATTAGGGTGGTGCATGCCAGGCCGCGCCATCCCCAGGGCCGGGGCAAGAATGAACGCTTCCATCGCAGCCTGAACGCGGAAGTGTTTGCTCTGCGCGCGTTCCGCACTCTGGCGGAAGTCCAACACGCCCTCGATAGCTGGCGCATGCTCTACAATCTGGAACGGCCTCATGAAAGTCTCGGCATGGGGGTCCCCGCCGATCGCTACCGGCCAAGTTCTCGCGCCATGCCGGAACGAGTTCCGCAGGTCCAATACGATGCCGGAGAGATCGTTCGCACCGTCTCCTCGACTCGGAGTTACATCTCCTTCCAGGGGCAAATGTGGAAAGTCCCACAAGCCTTCTGCGGCGAGCGGCTCGCCATCCGACCGCTCGACCGCGACGGCCATTACGGAATCTTCTTCGCCAGTTGGCAGGTCGCATCAATCGACTTGACCAGTGGCCAACCTGTCAGTGATGTGTCCGAACAAGCGTCAGCTATGTCTCCGGTCTAAACATTTCGCGGGTGATGACAGCTGTTGATGCGGCGGGTCTCCCCCTGGAGGAGCAGTGGCAGCGTCGCTTTGGCTCGACGACTAGGCCCCGAACACCTTCGCCAATCCCGCCTGAGCCTCCTGCTGAATTCGCATTAGGTGCTCGGGGCTGCGAAAACTCTCCGCGTAGATCTTGTAGACGTCTTCGGTGCCCGAGGGCCTCGCGGCGAACCAGCCGAAATCGGTTTCGACCTTGATGCCGCCGAACGGCTGCCCGTTGCCGGGGGCCTTGCTCAGGGTGGCGCGGACGGGATCGCCGGCGAGATCCTTCAGGCCGAGCTGCTCGGGCGTGACGGACTTCAGGATGTTTTTCTGCGGCGTGGTGGCGGCGACGTCGATGCGCGCGTAATGGGGCACGCCGAACTCGGCGGTGAGGTCGTTGAAGAGCTGGCTCGGATCGCGGCCGGTCTTCGCCATGATCTCGGCCGCGAGCAGGCCGAGGATGATGCCGTCCTTGTCGGTGGTCCACACCGTGCCGTCGCGGCGCAGGAACGAGGCGCCTGCACTCTCCTCGCCGCCGAAGCCGAAGCCGCCCGTGAGCAGGCCATCGACGAACCATTTGAAGCCGACCGGCGTCTCGACCAGCTTGCGGCCGAGTTTTTTCGCGACGCGGTCGATGATCGAGCTCGACACCACGGTCTTGCCGATCGCGGCGTCCTTGCCCCAGTTCGGGCGGTGCGCGAACAGGTAGGAGATCGCGGTCGCGAGATAATGGTTCGGATTCATTAAGCCGCCGGTGCGCGTCACGATGCCGTGGCGGTCCGCGTCGGTGTCGTTGGCAAAAGCGACGTCGAAGCGGTCGCGCATCGCGATCAGGCTCGCCATCGCGTAAGGCGAGGAGCAGTCCATGCGGATCTTGCCGTCCCAGTCCACCGTCATGAAGCGGAACGTCGGGTCGATTGCCTCGTTCACCACGGTCGCCTTCAGGCCGTAGCGCTCGATGATCGGATGCCAGTAATGCACGGCGGCGCCGCCGAGCGGATCGATGCCGATATTGACGCCGGCGGATTTGACCAGGTCGAGATCGACCACGTTGCCGAGATCGGCGACATAGGGTGTGACGTAGTCATAGGCGTGGACGTTCGCAGCTTTGCGTGCCCTGGCATAGTCGATGCGGTTCACGCCCTTCAAGCCGTCGGCGAGATAGGCATTGGCCCGCTTCTCGATCACGGAGGTCGCGTCGGTGTCGGCCGGTCCACCATGCGGCGGATTGTATTTGTAGCCGCCGTCCTCGGGCGGATTGTGCGAGGGCGTGACGACGACGCCGTCGGCGAGGCCCGAGCTGCGGCCCCTGTTGTAGGTCAGGATCGCGTGCGAGATCACTGGCGTCGGCGTGTAGCCGCCGTCCTTGTCGATCATGATATCGACGCCGTTGGCCGCGAACACCTCGACGGCGCTGACCAGCGCCGGCTCGGCCAGCGCATGGGTGTCGATGCCGATGAAGAGCGGACCGGTCAGCCCCTTTTCACGTCGGTAATCACAGATTGCCTGCGTCGTCGCGAGGATATGGCCCTCGTTGAAGCTGGTCTTGAACGAGGTGCCGCGATGGCCGGAGGTGCCGAACGCCACCCGCTGCGCGGGATCCGCGACATCCGGCTTCCCGGCGAAATAGGCCGTCACCAGCCGCGGAACGTTGGTGAGCGCGTCCGGCGAGGCCTGCTTGCCCGCCGCGGGATGAACATCAGCCACTGGATATACCTCGTCCTGTCGTAGAGATTTGCGCAATACCATAGCATCGGCCAAGGCCCCGCCAAGAGCACAACACGCGCGATGGGGCGGCCGTTCCTGAGATCATGCTATGGTCTTTCGATCGGGGCTTTTCGAGTCGGGGCATGACGCTGTTTCAGAGGCTTCTGGTTGTTCTGGTGGCCTGGCTTGCGACGGCGGGCATCGCGCCCGATGCGATCGCCGCGGAGTTCTACACCGAGGATTTGCGCATCCCGATGGCCGAGGCCGGACCGCAGGGGCTGGAGGCGTTCCTGGTGCGGCCGGCCGGGACCAGGCGCTATCCGCTGGCGCTGCTCAGCCACGGCTCGCCGCGCAGTTTTGACGATCGCGCGACGATGTCCGCGCACAAATATTACGGCATCGCTCTCGAATATGCCCGACGCGGCTTTGCCGCGCTGATCGTGATGCGGCGCGGCTACGGCACCTCGGCCGGCGGGCGCGTCGACAGCGTCGGCGGCTGCGCCAATGCCGCTTATCTGCCGGCCGCGGCGGTCGCGGTGGCGGATTTGCGCGCGGCGATCGAGGCGATGGCGCGCAGGGCCGACGTCACCACCTCGGGCATGATCGCAGCCGGCCATTCCGCCGGCGGGTTCGCCACTGTCGCGTTGACCGCGCAGGCGCCAGCGGGTCTCGCCGCCGCGATCAGCTTTGCCGGCGGGCGCGGCTCGCGCGACGACGACGACGTCTGCAATCCGAACGGGCTGGTGCAGGCCTTCGCCACGTTCGGCAAGACCTCGCGCGCGCCGATGCTGTGGGTCTATGCCAGCAACGATTCCTACTTCGGTCCCGACCTCGCGCGCCGCCTCCATGACGGATTTCGCGCCAGCGGCGGCAACGCGAAATTCGTCGCAGCGACGCCTTACGGCGACGATGGCCACTATGTCTATTCGGTGGTGAGCCGTCCGCAATGGACGCCGTATCTCGACGCCTTCCTGCGCGAGCGAGGTCTCGGCCACGACGTCCTGAGCCCGCCCGATCCGCTCCCGCCGCCAGGCCAGCTCAGCGAGGCCGCGCGGGCCGAGTTCGCGCGCTATCTCGCCAGCACGATGCCGCACAAGGCTTTTGCGGTGTCGCCGAACGGCGGTTACGGCTGGCGTTCGGGGCGGGCGACGGCCGACGACGCCCAGCGCGATTCACTTGGCGCCTGCACAAAATGGTCGCCCACCTGCACGCTCTATGCGGTCGACGACAAATTGGCCGGGGCTGCGCCAGGCACATCAACCGACCAGAGCTCGCGGTCGCGATAGCCTCATGGCGCCTCTGGCCGCTCGCCGTCCGAGCCGGGCCGCGCCCCGGGCCGTTAGAAAATCGGTTGTTAACTCGAAAGAGATAATACCTGCTCCATGCTGCGGGATCGAGCACACATCAATGCCCGCGCGACGTGGACACACGTTGCGATCGCTGTGCTTTGGTTGGCATCCCCCTCCGTGCACGCTCAGAACGACGCGGAACCGGCGTTGGCGGCTGGCGGCCACAATGCAGATCTCGGCGCTGGAGAGACGCCGGCATCGCGGGCGGCAATCCGAAAAATCGTCGAAAGAGAAACGGCCAAGACCGATCTGCCCGCGGACATCGCGGAGGCCGTCGTCTTCGTTGAAAGCGGATACAATCCGGCCACCATTGGCGCCGTCGGCGAGATCGGCCTCATGCAGGTTCGGCCCGAAACGGCAGCAATGCTCGGATTCCGGGGAAATAACGCAGAGCTCGCAGAGCCCGATATCAACATCCACTACGGCTTTCTCTATCTGAGCCGCGCATGGCGCCTGGCAGGCGGGGACCTTTGCCGTGCCCTGATGAAATATCGAGCAGGTCATGACGAGGAGTCCATGACTCCGCGCTCCCAGGTCTATTGTCATCGCGCCCGCAATCGTCCTGTCTCCATGAACTCGACGAGCGTGGGAAGCCAGGCTGCGGCCGTCCCAGATGTAGCACCGGCGCCAACTACGCCGCCCACCGTCTCGAAGTCAGCGGACCATCAGAGGTCAGCGCACAATCAAAAGGGACCGGCACGGCCGAAGGACGTTTACGCGCGTTACCGTCAAGGCACGGCGGTCGCGAGCAGGGCATATTGGGCAGCACAGGAAGCCCGGGTCCGCCTCATCAAGGCCGCGTCGAAGCCAAGTGGAAACGGGTGGCATCACGCCAATAGAAGTGCCTGCCGTGAGACGAGCAGCGGTTGGACGAACGACATTTTTGAAACCGAACTTTGAAACCGAACCTGAATAGAGATCATGCACA
The DNA here is from genome assembly GCF_000515415.1 of Bradyrhizobium sp. WSM1417. Classification (NCBI taxonomy): domain Bacteria; kingdom Pseudomonadati; phylum Pseudomonadota; class Alphaproteobacteria; order Hyphomicrobiales; family Nitrobacteraceae; genus Bradyrhizobium; species Bradyrhizobium sp. WSM1417. The sequence continues at coordinate 2,964,276 of NZ_KI911783.1, read as the reverse complement.
ATAGTTTGAGAGTTTTGTTTGCAATCGTCGCGACCGGCGCCGTGGCCTTGTCGGCCTTTCTCGCGATTCGGTTCCTCGTCGGTTTCAGTGGCTGAACCCGTTGGCGCCGCCGGCACCATTTTGTGCTGCGCCCGAGTCTAGAGCCGCTCGCTCAGCGCGAGCTTGTAGCCGACGCCGGTGACCGTGGTGATGACGGGCGTGCCGCTGCCGACGAGCTTGCGGCGCAGCCTCGCCACCAGGGCATCGACAGTGCGGATGTCGACCTCGGCCTGGCGGTTGCTGACGACCTCGATCAGATAGTCGCGGCTGAGCGGCCTGCCGTCGGCACCGACAAGCGCCGCGAGCAGGTCGAATTCGGCGCGCGTCAGCGCCACCGGCTTGCCGTCGCTGCCGAGCAGCTCGCGCCGCGTCAGGTCGATGATCCAGTCGCCAAAGGCGATCGAATTGTGGGTGCGCGCCGCCTTGCGGTCGATCGAGCGCCGTCGCAGCACGCTTCGCGCGCGCGCGAGCAGGTCGCGCAAATTGATCGGCTTGGTGACGTAGTGGTCGCCCGCAACCTCAAGGCCGAGGATGCGATCGACGTCGGTGTCGCGGCGGGTCACGAAGATGATGCCCGCATTGCTCGTCGCCTGGATCTCCTTGGCGAGATCGAAGCCGTCGCCGTCGGGCAGTTGCACGTCGAGGAAGACGAGATCGGTCCGCGTCCGCAGCGCCTGGCGGCATTCGGCGCAGGAGCCGGCGCCGACCACGTCGAAATTGTTCTCGCTGAAATAACCGACCAGCATCGTCCGCGTCACCGGATCGTCCTCGACGACGATCAGTCGCTCCCGGCCAGCGACACGCAATTCCTGACCTGAGGAATCAGCCACGATGTTGGATGTCCTGTGTGCTTGTGGGCCGACCTGGAAGCTCAGGTCGCCGAGCGCGCCGCCCTGTGAACGTACATTCACGACTGTTCGAGCCCCCTCGAATTGCCTGCTGCAATACTAGGCGCGTTAGCGCGCCCAAACAACATTGGTCACGATCCAGCTGGATTAAGTATGAATTGGCCCACACTTCTCATCTCGCGCAGCATGTTCGGGAGCCCCGTACGAGCGGCTGTTGTGCGGGCTGAAGCCCATCCCGCGGCCGCTTGCCATGCCAAGAGCTTCAAATCTACTGTAACGCCCGAAAAGTCTGCCCCCAGGAGGTGGCGCCATGGAAGTCATCCTGCTCGGCACCGGCGGCCCGCGCCCGGACCCGCGCCGCATGGCGACGACCACGCTGATCAGGCTCGGCGAGGAAAACATCCTGATCGACGCAGGCCGCGGCGTCATGGTGCAGCTCAGCAAGGCTGGCGTGCCGCTCGGCTCCATCAATACGGTCTTTCTCACCCATCACCATTTCGACCACATCGGCGACCTCTACGACGTGATGCTCAATTCATGGTTGCACGGGCGCAAGGACGATCTGCGCATCTATGGTCCGCCGGATACCGAACGGCTCGTCAATACGCTGGTCACGCAGGTCTACGACAAGGACATCGCCTGGCGCGATCAGGGCGAGCCGAGCTTCGGCGGTTGGAAACCGGTCGTCGCGACCGACATCATACCCGGCCCCGTTCTCGACACCGGGCGCTGGAAGATCAGCGCCGAACTCGTCTCGCATGGCGACGGCCTCGACATGTCCCCGGCCTTCCTCGCACGCTGGATGTGTCTCGGCTATCGCTTCGAGGCCGAGGGCAAGGTCATCGCAATTTCCGGCGACACGGTGCCCTGCCCCGGTCTCGAGCGACTGGCTGAGGGGGCTGACCTGCTGGTCCAGTGCTGCTTCCTCGCCACGCCGGAGATCGACAACGAGCACCTGCGCCGGCTTGCGAAATTCACGATGGCCTGCGGCGATACAGTCGGCAAGGTCGCGGCCAAGGCCGGCGTCAGGAAGCTCGCGCTGACCCATCACCGGCCTCGCACTGACGATTCCATGCTGAACGCGCTGCTTGCGGATGTCAGGCGGGACTATTCGGGTCCTGTCGTGCTCGGCGAGGACCTCACGCGGATCGAGGTCTGAGAACTCGAGATGCGCGAAGGCCGTCCGGCCTCAGGACGATCCAACCTCAATCCGAAATGACAATTGCTCTTCCGTCCCGGGCGCGATGTGCATCAGGCCCGGCTTGTCGCTGAACTCGCCGTCGAAGCCGGCGGGACTGGCATAGCCGCGCCAGGGCTCGATGCAGAGGAACGGCGCGCCCGATGGTTTCGACCAGACGCCAAGCTCGCGAAAGCCGTGCCATGACATTTTCAACCACGGCCCGGTGAAGGCGCCCTGCTCCGCGGCATAGCGGACTGAATTGCTCGCGATCCGATCGAAGATGATTGCGTCGTCGACGAACAGGGATTCGGACAAAGGCAACACGGAGCCTTTGATCGGGCTCGGCTCTGTTACCGGACGCAGCAAGCCGCCGTCGAGACGGCGGACGGGAGATGGCTCTGCGTTCGCGAAGCTCAGCGCGTAACTCTCCTTCGCCAGTCCCGGTTGTAGCGGCCAGTTGAAAGCGGGATGGCCGCCGAGCGAGGCCGGCAACATCTCCTTGCCGGTGTTCGCGACCACGAGTGAAACATCGAGACCGGATTCGTCGAGCGCATAGGTTGCCGTCAGGCGGAACGCGAAGGGGTAGAGCGCGCGCGTCGTATCGCTGTCTTCGAGCACCAGGACACAGCGACTTTCGCCACGTTCCGCCCACGCAAAGCGGCTGTCACGCGCGAAGCCGTGCTGGGTCAGCCGGTAGGTCCTGCCCCGGTGCCGCAATTCGTCTTTGGCGAGACGCCCGACGATCGGAAACAGCAGCGGCGCATGACGCGGCCAGGCCGGCTCCGCCTGCCAGACGAACTCGATGCCGGCATCGCTCGCCAGCGAACACATCTCCGCGCCTTGCGCCTTGATGGTCGCGGTGAGCCGACCGCTGCGGATCGTGTGCGTGTCTTCGGTCATGACCGTCCTCATCGGAAGCCAAGGCTGATGAACGAAATGCTCGCCGGCGAGCAGCATACCACACTGAAGACTATTCCGTCCGCTCCTCATTGGGGAAGCGACGCTCAACTCCGCATTGTCCGGCCGAGCTTAAGTTTAGCTTGGGACGACCGTCAGACGCTCTCATAGACGAAGCCGTCGCATGTCGTCGGTATTCGGCTTGAAGGTGAGCCGAGCACGGCGGTGGTCTTGCCGCGCCAGTGAGCCGCCGAGGGCCTGGCTCACTTTTCGCGCCATCGCGCGCTTGCGGTTCTCGTTGACCGCGAGGACAATGCAAGGACACGTCGTGATTTTTCGCGATCTTGATCAGCGCCTTCGTGTCCTTCGGAGAGCACGACCGCCGAACCCGGGACCTGCATGCGAATTTGGCGCCGACGCGGTTTTCCAGGCCGATGCCGCGCGCGACCTCCTGCACGTTGGCGCGGACTTTTCGGAGACGTCTGCGGAGTTCGTTGATGAAGGTGATAGTCGCGACGAATGCGTTGGCGGCGTATTTGATTATCTCGGCGGTGCGGCGTTCCGTAAACATCAGCGGCGCCTGGTTCAGCGAGAGCGGCCCATAGTTGTCGCTCATCACCTTGCGGCCGCACTCGTCGGCGGTGCCGAGGACGATGCGGTCGGGGAACTTGAAGTCGCGGATCACCGCGTGAACAACGTTAGGCATCCGGGTAGCCATTCTGCCTGTAGCAAGCGCGACGATCGCGGTTGTAGGCGATCACACCGGCCGTATGACCGCAGAACTGGGTAACTAACTGGCTGTGGCTGTAAGCCTGCTGTGCGCAAGCAACATATGGTTTATTGCTCATCCAGTCATATGGTCCAGCACTTGCAGTGGAGACTGAGCCTACGGTCGAAACGATTGCGGCTTGCAGTTGCGCCGCAGATGGCGCTGGTTGGTACACCGCAACGCTAGTGGAGCGCGGACAGAGGTTACGATTGGCCCCTTCGGACACGCGCCCTCGGCGGTAACCGGCATGATCGAGATCCGAATTGAGAGCGTTCTTGTCTTGACCGAAGACGATGATAACCTGGAGGAGATCTCTGCGCGCGCTTCACCAGGGCGACAGGCCGGCCGATATGGCGCGATAGCACCGAAATCCCGCGGTGATGGCGGATGGGCCTAGCCGACTTAATCCGTTTTGAACACAACGCCGATGCGAGTTTCGCTGCACCAAACCAGACGACAATCTCTGATGATACGGTCTCTTTCCAACATCATCTTGAATGTGGCACGCATATGCAATTTCGTCTGCAACTCGATCCCCGCCCCGTCCTCCGAGATGTTGAACACGCGGCAACGTTGGCTGCCGCCATCTCCAAAAATGTAGGCGGCTAAGTCGACCTCCGCACGGTCGATCTTCCGGCGATCCGACATGGTTATCATTGGGTCGGCGAGACCGGCTCGTTTCCTTCATGAGCCGACGTTATTTCGAGCAGCCTGAATTGCCTCGCGATCCGTGTCGCCAAATGCGATCGCTCCCTGGCTAGCTCTCTTTGGCACTCGGACACGTCATGTCCATCCTCTTCAAGAACCTCGATCAGAACTGTTTGATCCCGAACATAGATCGCCATGTCTGCGATCTCTCGCGTCAAAACAGCCAGCTCGTCATCATTATCTGAGGCCACGGCAATCTCATATATACAAATGGTGAGGCTAGGAAGCCTCCATCTTAAATGCATGATACCTTACAGATGGTTAAGCGTACGCCATGGATCGCCCTAGGTGCATTACCTAGTTCGGCTCTGGCCACGCAAGCTGACATTGCGAACGCAGCTTCGGCGCTTGATGCGCAGATGCGCAACACGCCGGATCAACAGATATCGCTGACCGATCCGGATGCCCGTTCGATGGCCACCAGCGGACGCGTGTCGTCGGCTACAATGTCCAGGTCGCGGTGGACACCGAACACCATCTGATTGTTACGCATGAGGTCATAAACGTCGGCAACGACTGTGGGCAGCTTGCTCGGATGTCGAAGAAATCCAAAGAAGTGCTCGAAGTGGACAAACTCGAGGCGGTCGCCGACCGTGGCTACTTCGACGGAGAGGAGATATTGGCCTGCGAAGAGGCTGGCTTTGCAGTCACGCTGCCCAAGCCCATCACTTCGAACGCCAAGGCGGAAGGTCGGTTCGGCAAACAGGACTTCGCCTACCCGCCTGATGAGGACGTCTACCGCTGCCCGTCCGGCCAGCTGCTGCCCTATCACCACACCAACATTCCAGAGACGGCTCGATTCCAATCCCGACGCCATGCGGACGCGGCGCGAGACGGTCGAGCATCCCTTCGGCACGATCAGAGCCCGTATGGGTGCGACCCACTTCCTGATGAAGCGCCTACGGAATGTTGCCGCTGAGATGGCCCTGCATGTTCTCGCCTATAACCTCACCCGGGCAATGAACATCGTCGGCAAACCGCGCCTGATTGCAGCCATTTGCGCCGCTTGAAGGCCAGAAAGTGCCTCCAAAAGCGCAATATCGCGTCGCGATAACCACTTTGACCGGTCATTGGACGCTCCGACGCGATGCATCCGATTGGCGACCACGGCCGCTTGCCGACCTATTCGTTTGCACACACCCAAGACCCAAAGAAACATCGCACCAGGTGACGGCGAAAAGGCCCTTATTCTTTAGCTTTGACATCTGATCGGTGGCTTAGCGAGCTCGCACTTAGCAACGGTTGCTGGATCGGCCGCGCCCCCACGGACCACCATCTCCCCAAGCTCTTCGAAAGAGCCATCTTGGCGGGTGGCGACACTGTCACAGGAACGCGTCGCGATCTTGTCTGACGTTACTGCCGATGTGTGGCACGCCCGGAAGGAACAGGTAGGTGCCACGGGTAGCTCAAAAGCGTTCCTTACCGACCTGTCCAGTCGCATTCGCCGATCGTTTAGGCGAGGGAGTCGTTTCCCTTGGGCTCTTGCAAGAATCTAGGCATGTGTCCGCGGTCGCGCGGGGCGGGGCGTTCGGATGGGTCGCGGCCGACCTTGGATTGAAGCTCGATGAGATCGGTGAAGACATCGGCCTGGCGGCGCAGCTCGTCGGCGATCATCGGTGGCTGGCTGGCGATTGTGGAGACCACTGTGACCCGCACGCCGCGGCGCTGAACGGCCTCGACCAGGGAGCGGAAGTCGCCGTCACCCGAGAACAGCACCATCTGATCGATGTGCTCGGCGAGTTCCATCGCGTTCACGGCGAGCTCGATGTCCATGTTGCCCTTGACCTTGCGGCGGCCGGAGGCGTCGATGAACTCCTTGGTCGCCTTGGTGACGACGGTGTAGCCGTTGTAGTCGAGCCAGTCGATCAGCGGCCGGATCGAGGAGTATTCCTGATCCCCGATGATCGCGGTGTAGTAGAACGCCCTCAGCAGCGTCCCGCGGCTCTGAAACTCCTTCAGCAGGCGCTTGTAATCGATGTCGAAGCCCAGAGTTTTTGCCGTCGCGTAGAGATTAGCTCCATCGATGAAGAGCGCGACCTTATCGGTAGATGAGCAGGACATCTGGAGGCTTTCGGTGAGGCAGTCCGGGTTAAAAGCATCTCGGAACTTCACGACGCAAATTTCGGTCGCATTCTATATGGATAGTTACCGGAGATCGTCGGATAGCCTCAAACGTTTTAAGCTTCAACTAATATCCGTTGCCCCAAAGTTTTCCCGTCAGATTTGTAATGTATCCTGTCCATTTCCAAGTGCGTATTTGAAAGTTTCCCGCGATGAACGCTGGCGATTTTGCTCTTTTTGATCTGTCGATACATAAGCGCGGTCGTGCCTGGCGATGGTCTGTCATTGACCGGTCCGGCAAGAGCAGCGGAAACGGCGCATCTGATCACTACACTTTTCGCCCGAGGTCTCTCAGGAGCGAGTGGAGAAAATCACTCGCATGGTCGTACCGCGCGCCGCCGCTCGCGATTTCAAGGGCCCGCGGCTCCACTACACTACCGAAGGTTTCTGGACCGAGTAGATCAGCTTTTTCGGACCATTGCTGCAGGAGGCGATCAGGAATGTATTCTGCAGATCCGAACACCCTCAAAAGGCACTCCTCGGCTTCGGCTTTGTGATCGTGATGAGCCTTCGTCGCGTAGAAAGCGAGTAGTCCACGAAAAGCATCACGGGAAACGGCTGGTTTTGCCATTGCAATGTCCCCGCAGAATTGAATTCTCAACGAAGAGGCCACCTAAAGGCGGCCTCAGAAGTTCATTAGTTGATGTAAACAACACGTACTGAAACGCCTGCCGCAGCGTTGCCGTAGCTTCAGGCCCCGGGTGTAAATAGATGCGAGATGAACGTGCAGCTCCGGTGACAGGAGCATGCCAAGATGACTCGCTTCTGCCAACAAGAATCTGGCGACTGCCGGGATAATCCGGCAATCCCAAATATATGTCAGTTTAATTGACATACGCCGCAAGCCGTTCGGCAAGCGAAGTATCAAATGATCCATCACGCTACGTGCTCAATTCGGCAATTAGGTCTTGCAAAGGGAAGGGCCCCTGAGGGCCGCTAGTTTGGTGGTTCCTCGCACGGCATTGCCAATTCCGCTTGTGACCGATTCTGTTGAAAAAGGCCCGAAGTAGTCCGCTGTAATGGTACGAGTTGCGATGCGGACGAAGGGCTCACCAGTTCTTATGCGAGCCTTGGGGTTGGCATTGGGATCAGCTTGGCCATTTTGCGGAGGTTCTGGGCGGTGGCTGCGAGGGTGAACTGGGGTCATGGCCGAGCGCGGTGACGTAGAACTGGCGTTCTGCTGGTCACATGTGCGCCGGCGCTTCTACGAACTCGCCGCGGCCGGTCCCGCACCGATCGCCAGCGAGGCGCTCGAACGTATCGCCGGGCTCTACTTCATCGAAGCCCAGATCCGCGGACGCAGTTCTAGCCGCCAGGAGGCGGTTGCATCGCTGGTCGCACGACCGCCGCCGGCTCAGGTTCTGCGCATCGCGTAGCGTAGCGTCCAAGTTGCGTAAAAATGCGTCAGGGCCAGCGCTTCAAAGCGCGGCTCAACGAAAGGCCCAGCGGCCAAATCCATTGCAGCCGACTTTTGCAACAAAATCGGCCCAAAGCCGACTCGATCGAAGCAGCCAGCGAAGTTGGCTCTTTCACCTGGACCCCGCAAAGCAACGTTGGCTGCGCAAAGCGAATCGGCACGATTATGCGATGACGTTGTCGCGTGCGCTTCGCGCAAATGAATGAGCGCAAAGGCCCGGTTCGATGGGGTTCTCGCCGGGCCTTCGGCTCCGCTTCGTTGTGCGCCGGTTCGGGATCGAGAACCGTCGTAAACGAGACGCCGGCAACCAATACAACCTCAGCCTGAGTCGGGCGGCGAAATTGAGGCGCACCCCGCGCCGCGATGCAAGGCGATCCGCGACAGTCGGCGGAGCGTCACCCGGCAGGTAATCACTGCTACATCGTTCAGGTGCCTTCGGGCCATTCAATCGGGGGGCACTCCAATCCGCGGCGGTCAATCTCGCGGCGCAGTTCCTCTGCACGTACTTTCGCCGGCTCACCCATCAAACGAATGCCAGACCTCGCATCGGCGCGCACTTGATCGCGGATGCTTTCGTACATGTGCATGATGTATTCGTCTGAAAGATTCGCGAACGTCATCTGCGCCAACATCCTCGCAAAAACGGGTGGGCCGCCAGCGGTGGGGCGTCGCTGGCGGCCCGCGCCGGACAATTGAAATCGTGGTCTTTGGGATCGGCTTGGGGTAAGATCAGCCCTGTCCGGCGCAATAAGCGTTAGCGGCAAGCGCGTCCGGTCGCAAGCCGACGTTCGGATTAACCTCACTTCTCAAGGTTAAGGCGACCGCGTCACGCGCAACGTGACCTCGAGCAGCGTGGGTCCGAGTTCTCGCGGATTACGGTCCCAATCGTAGTAGCCATTGCTACGACATCATAGCTCTGATCGACCCGGACCGGATCGCGGCGCTTGTGCTGCGTGAGCGGCATGTTGGCAACATAGCACAATCTAACTTGCGCACCGCTGCGTCGCGGTCCAGACTCGCGCCGATTGCCGCCGTCTGATCAACGGCAATCACCTGCGCCGAGAGCGCGGCGCGCCGGCGCGGGGTGCTACGTTCGCGGGTGGCGACCGCCATGGTCCTCAGCCAAGGCGACGGCACACCCGCTGCGCTATTGCTGCGAAGCATTTTCCGTACGACGCCGACGTTACAAAAGGCCTGGCGCGCCCGGGCTCAATTTTCAAGGCGGCAAGCGGGCCGGCAATCACGACGCAATCCGGTTGGGCCGCAGAGCTGGTGACAACGGGCGTTCTCGGCTCGCTGCAGATCATCGCGCCGGTGTCGGTCTACAGCCAGCTATCGCAACTGCCGGCCAAAATCCGCGTCGACCTCTCCGGCCGCGCCGCGGTCAAAGTGCCGAGCCGAGCGCCGGCACCAGCCCCGCACCGCCATTAGTCGGTGAAGGCCAGCGATCCCGATCCGCCAACTCGGGCTGAGCAATGTAGTACCTGACTTCCGAGCAGGAAATTCGCTCGCCCGGTCTGTGATGGCCCGCGGCGCTTCCGAGCTAATTATGATTAGGAAAATGGCTGCAGCGCCGATTCCACGTGTGACCTTCATTGTTACCCGCGGCAGCTTCTAGTTTGTTTCGGACAGCTGGCCTGATCGGGCCCCCTCGTGCAGATAAACACTAGCGTGCTCGCGCGAGGGGCGATGTGGACTGTTGCTCCATTGTCGCATCGTTGTCGGAGTCGCCATCTAAGTGGCCTAAGACGCGGCCCTCATCCGCCGCTTGACGGCGCCTCGTGCAACAGGTCGGCAAGCCCACATCTGCTGTCACGAGGGTGATTGGTAAATGTCCATTATCGCTTCGATCGGTGAGGCAATTGCAAACTGGAGTGCCTGGAATAAAATGCGGCCACAGCAGTTGAGTACGCTCTCTTGAAGCACGAGCGCGGTGCTATCTCTTTCTAGAATCCTTTCTTCAGGCCCGACTTCAGCTTCCGACTCCAGTCGATGCGTCGCGGTCGCTTCTTGCGCGGCCTCGCCATGATCGGCTGACGCTCCTTGGAACCATCGTCGAACGTCTTCACGAGAAAACGCTCTCTCCCCTCTTCAATGACTTCTATTCCGACCTGCTTCTTTGCCATTCCCGCAAACGTGAGAGAGGGAACGCAGTTCCACCTGAACCTCTCCGCTTAACTAAGTGCTGGCATTGAGGGTTGGATGCGACGACGATATCGGCCTTGTTGGCCTCGCGGATGATGCGTTCGACGTCGTTGCCGATGCCGACCGGTACGGTCGAATTGGTCACCACGACGTTGAACCGGACAGCGACTGCGCGATGTCTTCCGCGGCCGCATAGACATAGCACAAATCGGCGTGGCCATCGCCGCGGCGCGAGTGCGTGCCGACTACGATCAACACGGCATCGGCATCGCCGACCGGCTTGGACAGATCGGTGATGAACTTCAGCGCTCGGCCTTGGCGTGGTCGCCACGAGCTCGTCGACCCCAGGCTCGTAGATAGCAATCTTGCCGGGATGAAGAGCCGCGACTTTATTGTCGCCCTTGTCGACGCAGATGACGTCGCGACCGAAATCCACAAAGCAGGCCTCCGACACCAGTCCCACATAGCTCGTGCCGGTTATAGCAATCTAGGAAAACCTCTACCGCTGAAGACGGATGTTTCATTGAACTCCCTAGACTTTCCCTCCATCCGTCCGCACGCCCAACATTGGGCCAGGTTGCTTCGCGAACCGAATAAACCTTGGACGCCCGGCGTGACAGGCGTCGCGAACAACACCAGCGGACAACACCACGAATCACTCAACATGCATTTGTTACATTCTACGTATGCGACAGGTACGCCGCGTATGCGCGCTTCATGCCATCGTGAAGCGATGTCGTGGCACGCCAGCCCAGTTTTGCGAGGCGGCTGACGTCCAGCAGCTTGCGCGGCGTGCCGTCTGGCCGCGAGCTGTCGAAACTGATCTCGCCGCTGTAACCGACAATTTCGGCGACGACCCGCGCAAACTCGGCGATGGTGATGTCCTCGCCTGTGCCGATATTGACCAGCTCGGCGCTCGAATAGGTCTTCATCAGGTGCACGCAGGCATCCGCCATGTCGTCGACATAGAGGAACTCGCGCCGCGGCGTGCCCGTGCCCCAGACCACGACGCTCTTCGCGCCCGTAACCTTGGCCTCGTGAAAGCGCTGGATCAGCGCCGCGACCACGTGGCTCATTTCGGGGTGATAATTGTCGCCGGGGCCGTAAAGATTGGTCGGCATCACGCTGATGAAGTCGCTGCCATACTGGCTGCGATAGGCCTCGGCCATCTTGATCCCGGCGATCTTGGCGATCGCATAGGGCTCGTTGGTGGGTTCCAGCGGACCGGTGAGCACGGAATCCTCGCGCAAAGGCTGCGCCGCCAATTTCGGGTAGATGCAGGACGAGCCCAAAAACATCAGCTTGCCGGCGCCGTTCTGATGCGCGGCCTGGATCACGTTGGCCGCGATCGCGATGTTGTCGTAAATGAATTCGGCGCGCAGCGTGTTGTTGGCGGCGATGCCGCCTACCTTTGCCGCGGCGAGGAAGATCACTTGCGGCCGCGTCTTCGCGAACCAGTCGAACACCGCGGCCTGGTTGCGCAAATCGACCTCGCGCCGGTCCACGGTGATGAGTTTGACGTTCTCCCGCTCGAGCCGGCGCGCAAGCGCGCTGCCGACCATGCCGCGATGGCCGGCGACGTAGACGCTCTTGCCTGTCAGCTCAAACGGTACGTTTGCCACTCGCCGCATCCCGCTTTGCGTTCGCCAGATCGCTCGCCATCATCTCCGCGACGAGTTCTGTAAAGCTCCGCTTCGGCTTCCAGCCGAGCACCTCGCGTGCCTTGCTGGCATCGCCGACGAGGAGATCGACCTCGGTAGGGCGGAAATAGCTCGGATCGATCTTCACCACCGTCTTGCCGGTCTTGGTGTCGACGCCGGTCTCGTCGACGCCCTCGCCGCGCCATTCTATGCGGCGGCCGACCTGCAAGAACGACAGCTCGACCATCTCACGCACCGAGTGCATCTCGCCGGTGGCGAGCACGAAATCGTCGGGTTTGTCGGCCTGTAGGATTTTGTGCATGCCCTCGACATAGTCGCGGGCATGGCCCCAGTCGCGCTTGGCCGAGAGATTGCCGAGATAGAGCGTCTGTTCGAGGCCGACCTCGATGCGGGCGACGCCGCGCGTGATCTTCCGGGTGACGAAGGTCTCGCCGCGGAGCGGGCTCTCGTGATTGAACAGGATGCCGTTACTCGCGAACATGCCATAGGCCTCGCGATAGTTCACCGTGATCCAGTAGCCGTAGAGTTTTGCGACGCCGTAGGGCGAGCGCGGATAGAACGGCGTGGTCTCCTTCTGCGGGATCTCCTGGACGAGGCCATAGAGTTCGGAGGTCGAGGCTTGGTAGAACCGCGTCCTCTTTTCCATGCCGAGGATGCGGATCGCTTCCAGCAGGCGCAGCACGCCGATGCCGTCGGCGTTAGCGGTGTATTCCGGGCTCTCGAAGCTGACGGCGACGTGGCTCTGGGCGGCGAGATTGTAGATCTCGGTCGGCCGGATCTGCTGCACCAGGCGAATCAGATTGGTCGAGTCGGTCATGTCGCCGTAGTGCATCAGGAACGGCACGTTCCCCAGATGCGGGTCCTGATAGAGATGATCGACCCGCGCGGTGTTGAACGAGGACGAACGCCGCTTGATCCCGTGCACAACATAGCCGAGCGACAGCAGATATTCGGCGAGATAGGCGCCGTCCTGACCGGTCACACCGGTGATGAGAGCGATCCGCTCGCGCATGGTCTGAAGCCTCAAGTCCGGTCAAGATGTTCCGTCGCACATGTCACCGGCGGCGCAGCCACTCCTGCGCAGCCGACGCACAGCCGGTCCTTCTTGGACAAATCGGCCCTCCGGGTCAACCCGGGCAGGCACGCTCGAGTTCAGGAACGCTGATAGTCGTCTTCAATCCGGATGATGTCGTCTTCCCCGAGATAGCTTCCCGTCTGGACCTCGATCAGCTCCAGCATGATTTTACCGGGGTTCTCCATCCGGTGCACCGCGCCCATCGGGATGTAGATGGACTCGTTCTCGTGCACGCTTTTGACGGTCTCGTTGACGGTGACGCGGGCGGTGCCGCGGACCACGATCCAGTGCTCGGCACGATGATGGTGCTTCTGCAGCGACAGCCGCCCGCCCGGCTTCACCACGATGCGCTTGACCTGGTGGCGCTCGCCATTGTCGACCGACTGGTAGCTGCCCCAGGGCCGATGCACCTTGAGATGCTCCTCGGTGACTTTCGGCGCGACCGCCTTGAGTTTTGTGACCAGCCGCTTCAGCCCGTTGGCATCCTTCTGGCGCGAGACCAGCACCGCATCGGCAGTCGCAACCACGATGAGATCGTCGACGCCTTCGAGTGCGACCAGCGCAGAGTCGGTGGTGACGTTGCAGTTGCGGCTATCCTCGAACACGGCGGTGCCGTGCGAAGCATTGCCTTGCGCGTCCTTGTCCGACAATTCCCACACTGCGTGCCAGGAGCCGACGTCGGACCAGCCGCACGACACCGGCACGACCGCGGCGCGCGCGGTCTTCTCCATCACCGCATAGTCGATCGAGATCGCCTTGGCCGCGCCGAACGCCTCGGGCTCCAGCGTCACGAAGCCGAGATCGCGGCCGGCGTTACTGACGGCATTGGAGATCGCCTCCACGCTCGCCGCATCGACCTTGCGGTATTCGTCGAGCAAGACGCTGGCCGGGAACATGAAATTGCCGCTGTTCCAGAGATAGCCGGAATTGACATAGTCGGCCGCCTTCACGGCGTCCGGCTTCTCGACGAAGCGCGCGACCGCGTGCACCTCGCCGGAGATGACCTCGCCCGGGCTGATATAGCCGTATTCGGTCGCCGGCCGCTCCGGCTTGACGCCGAAGGTGACGATGCGTCCGGCGCTTGCGGCAGTGAGGCCTTGGCGGCACGCCGCGACGAAGGCGGCGTTGTCCTGCACCACGTGGTCGGCGGCGAGCGCGAGCACGATCGCCTCACTGGCGCGGTTCTGCGCGAACACCGCGCCGGCGGCGATCGCCGGCCCGGAATCGCGCCGCATCGGCTCGAGGATCACGTCAGCCTCGATGCCGATTTCCGCGAGCTGCTCCAGCACCATGAAGCGGTAGGAGGCATTGGTGATGACAATCGGGCGATCGAACAGCGAGGCCTCCGAGACGCGCAACAGCGTGTCCTGGAACGTCGAGCGGGTGCCGAACAGCGGCAGGAATTGCTTGGGGCGCACCTCGCGCGAAGCCGGCCACAGCCGCGTTCCGGCACCGCCGCACATGATCAGGGGAATAATTTTTTGGGACACGTGTGAGCTACTCGATCAGAGGGGTTTATATGCGGTGATAATTTCTATACCATTCGACAAAGTGGCCCAAGCCATCCGCCAGCGGCGTCGAGGGCGTGAAGCCGACGTCGCGTTGCAGGGGCGAAATGTCGGCGCGCGTCTCGAGGACGTCACCGGCCTGCATCGGCAGAAGCTCGCGGATCGCGGGCTTGCCGATGATCTTCTCCAGTGTCTCGACGAACTCGATCAAATTGACCGAGCGGTTGTTGCCGATGTTGTAGACGCGATACGGCGCATAGCTCGACGAGTTTTCCGGCTGCTCGGCGCTCCACGCGGGATTCGGTGTCGCGGGACGATCGAGGGTGCGGATCACCCCCTCGACGATGTCGTCGACATAGGTGAAATCCCGCCACATCTTTCCATTATTGAAAAGCTTGATCGGCTCACCCGCGAGGATCGCGCGCGTGAAGAGCCAGGCGGCCATGTCGGGCCGGCCCCATGGACCATACACAGTGAAGAAGCGAAGACCGGTCACCGGCAGCTTGTGAACATGCGCAAACGTGTGCGCCATCAGTTCGTTGGCCTTCTTGCTAGCGGCATAGAGGCTGACCGGATGATTGACCGAATGCTCGGTCGAATACGGCAAGGTGCGATTGGCGCCATACACGGAGCTCGACGAGGCGTAGACGAGATGCGCCAGAGCGTGGCGCCGGCCGGCTTCGAGCACGGTGACGAAGCCATCACAATTGGCGCGGATGCTGGTGATGGGATCGTCGATCGAGGCGCGCACGCCGGGCTGCGCCGCAAGGTGAACGACGCGATCAGGAGTAACCTCGTCGAATACGCACGTTAGCGCAGCAAAATCGACGAGGTCGAGCTCATAGGAGCGAAAGCCTGGATGGTGCTTCAGGGTTTCGAGGCGCGCGCGCTTCAGCGCCGGGTCGTAAAAAGGTGTAAATGAATCGATGCCAACGACACGTTCGCCGCGCGCCAACAGCCGTTCACAAACGTGCATTCCGATGAAGCCGGCAGCGCCGGTAACGATCACGGCGCGAGAATTTGTCATTCCTTCATTCCTTCGTTCCGCGAAGTAGTGTCCAGACCTGGGGCAAGGATTGGGCAGTCACAACAAACACTATCAGAGAGATTGGTTGGCTGGCAGTGTTGCCAGGAGCGTCTCCACTACGACCGGCTGGCGAAATCGGGAGATATCAAGCAAATTTCGATGGCAGTGCGCCGGTCGATGACGACGCGATGAAACTAGATTGATCAACCTGACTACAAATGGTCCTTCCGTTACGGCACCCCCTCGGACAGCTTCCAGGCGGCATAGGTGCTCATGAACTGAAGCCATCCGGCAATTGCTTCCCGCAACATGCAGAAATAATTTGCTCGTCCGATTGCTCCTGGTCCAGGCGCATAATTGGAACGTCTCAACATTCGGGAGGTTCTCCCGATGCAATCTATTCCAGTTTCAAAGCCATTTCTTCGGTTCATAAATGCCCCGGTTTAAACTTCCGATGAAAAGAATGGTGTGGAAGGAGCCAATTTCCGATGCCGACCTCCTCCGTCTGATGTCCGACATCATTTCTCTGCGAGAGCGGGTGGCACAGGCCGAGCTGCGGGCGCATCATCTGAAGCAGACCTCCTTGCACCCGTCGGACAACTCGTCCACAACGAGACAGGTGCAAAAGCGATAGCGCATCAGGCGACCAAGCTCGAAAGGCACCCCGCGAGTCGCGGCGGCAGTTTGGGACAGTTGGCGGTCAGTCTCACCGGCTGGCCCGTCGCTCCCCGCAGCCCCAGCTCCCCCCAAAGGGACAATTTCACAATTAAACCGATTGACCCCCGTTAAAATTTATTGAATAATAAATCAAATATTAAATGGTTAACGTGTGAGACCTGTAATGATGAAGACGTGTTTTGCCACCGCCCTCTTGGGCCTCGTTGCGGCCACATCAGCACAAGCAGCTACGATTCCCTACCAACACCAAGGGACGGAAAATCCGACCAAGTACACTTTTGCCGCGAGTTCAACCGGTTCGCTGAACGCATATTTCTATGGATCGGGAGCATTGTTCAGCGAGAGCCTTGGGCTGCTCGTCAACGGCCAGGACAGGGGCACGGCCCTTGATAACCACAGCAGTCCTTTCGGCACGATGTACAACTTCGGCAATGTGAGTGCCGGCGACACGCTGGTCTTCTACGTCGACGTCAAGACGACAGGGTTCAAATACTATTCCGACATTTCCAGGAACGATGATCACGTGAATCACGTCTACTCCACGGCATTCACCGGCCATGGAAAGATTCCGGCCGGGACTTATGTTGGCTTCGAGGACCTCAGTCAGCGCGATACGCACTGGACTGACAATAATTACACCGACGAGCAATTTGTCTTCACGGTCGCTGCGGTGCCTGAATCTTCCACCTGGGCGATGATGGTCCTAGGCTTTGTCGGTGTCGGCTTCCTCGCTTATCGCCGCCGCAATTTGGCGCCGACGGCCGCATAGCGGTTCTCAACATTTTTTGACGAACAGAGCGCCCGCTGACGAGGTATTTCGCCGCATGCCCCATCGCCTTGTGGATTTTCCTGTCTCCGACGTCAAAAGGCCACACGATCAAGATCAAGATCATGCAACTGGAACGCCGCAAGATGCAGGCATCGATTTAACCTATCGCAATCGAAGCGAATAAAGGTTCACTGGATCGATCTCCGCGTGGTGAAGCTCCCACCGGAGGTAGCGGACGCAGGTCAACGGCTCTGCTCGGGGAGCGAGCGTCTTGTCGCTGCCGTTATTTCTACGCTTGCGATAAGGCTCCTTCACGAACCGGCGCTCTCCCGACCCAGCCCAGCTGCGGTTCATTGCACCAGGTGCATTGGTGCTCGGCACGTTCGACGCAATACCACGTCCGGCCGCAGCTTTTTCCCGAGCGGGACATCCGTGGCGAGGCCTGCGCTGAATTACCGAAGGGCGATCGTGTTCGGCCCAAATACAAGCTGGAGCCCGTCGAGCCCGCTCGCGGTCTTCGGGTTGAGCTCGGGATATTGACCCAATGTGTCGATTGGGATGTCGATCCCGGCATCGGCACCCCAATTCGATAACTCGATGACTTTCAGCTTGTCGATGCCGCGTTGCTCAGCCGGGTCGTTGGGGTGCTGTTTCCAGCCCCCCCGCCAGCACGACGTTTCGATGACCGCGTATGATGCGTGGGACGGCATCTTGGTAGCAGCCTATTCTCCGACGGGATAAGCAATGTTGCGGGCCCGGCGACATTCATGAGCTTTCAGGAGAGCGCGCCGATCATCTGAAAAATCGTGTTCAGTAACGGTGGTGGCCCTTCGACGGCCTAGTAGCCGCATGACTGTCCCGCCACGGTTCAGCTGAGGTCCAGCGTCGCCTGCTGAAGCTATGCGCGATGACGACAGACCCTAGCGGGGACGGACCTCTCAAAGCTCAGGCCCAGCATGAGCTGGCGCACGGGATCAGCTTGCAGCCGGTCCAGATGGTGACTGTGGGCCCGGCCTGCGAGGACGACCAGCGACACGATCGCGAGGGAAAAGAGTAACCAGACCACGTCGCACTCCTTTACGCGCCCCCGATGCAGAAACCTACGTACAAGCCATTTGTTCCGCGACGCCATTGCCGTTTGACGCGATGTGTCTCGACCCGCGAGCTGAGAGGACACGTGGAGCAACCGTGTAGGCAAACTGGAAGCCATCAGGAGAGACGGCGTTCCGATCGATCCGCTCGCTCGCCTTTCCGCGAATGAATCGACTGAAGCTGGCCCAGCAACCCGCGTCTTCTCCTCCGAGACATACGGCGCAACGTTCATCACGCCCGTACGCCACGCCGTTCAGAAATCGATGGGTGCGACGACGTTCTTGCCCGTCATATTTTCGTTCCCAACAATTGGTTCTATGGATTCGACTGCTGGCCTGATCCATGCAGCACAAGAACGTAAACGGACTCGATCAACCACGGTAACGACTTGAAACTCTTCATCAACGGCCGCTTTCTCTCGCAAAAGCTGACCGGCGTTCAGCGCTATGCCGCCGAACTGGTCAAATCGATGGATACCCTGCTTGCATCCGACCAGTTGCCCGCTGCCCTCAGAGGAGCCGAGTGGCAACTGCTCGTGCCGAGCGAGACCAGCGAAGCGATCAATCTCACGCGCATCAAGGTGCGCAAGATAGGACGGCTGAGCGGACATGCATGGGATCAGATCGAACTTGCGCGCGCTGCCGCTGGAGGTCGCCTGATCAGTCTGGCCAATGCCGGACCTGTGTTTCATCGCGATCATATCGTCGTCATCCACGACGCACAGGTCTTCCGCCGGCCCGATTTCTTCAATTGGCGCTATCTGGCCGTCCACCGCACGATGGGGCGCCTGCTTGCACGCCGGGCCACGATCGCGACCGTATCGGCCTTTTCTCGCAATGAACTGGCTGCAATGCTTGGCCTTTCGAAAACGGACATTCCGATATTCCCCAACAGCGCGGAGCATTTCGCGTCCACAACGCCTGATCCCGGTATTCTCGACCGACTGGGGCTTCAGACGGGAAAATATTTTCTCTTTGTCGGCTCCAGAACCAAGAACAAGAATCTCGCCGTTGCAATCGAGGCGGCGCGGCTGCTCGAACGAAAGGACGTCCCACTCGTCATTGTCGGCGGAGACAACAGCAAGGTATTTCAAGAAAATCTGGGCGAGAGCGAATCGGGCCTGCTTCTGGCGGGACGCCTGGCGGACGGGGAGATTGCAGCTCTGTACGCGAACGCTCTGGCGTTTGTCTTTCCCTCTCTTTACGAGGGCTTTGGTGTACCGCCACTTGAGGCCATGATCTTCGGCTGTCCGGTCATAGCCTCGACGGCTGATGCGGTGATGGAAACGTGCGGCGAAGCAGCTGCTTATTTTTGCGCCAACGACGCTCAAGCGCTGCAACAGCTTATGCTCGAAAGGTTGGCAGTCGGCGCAATCTCTGATCAGGAGCGCAGAAAGCAACAGGATCGTCTTGCATTATACTCGTGGCAAGACTCGGCGCGAGCACTGTTGGATTTTCTCGCGTCGCGCGCATAGCGACCAACAGCGGCTCAGCATCCAACGAGTTCCATGCGCACGTCCGACTTCGAAGCAGCGAGCTTCGACATCGCGGCGCAACAACACCACACCGCTGCCTAAATCTCGCTATGGATTGGATGGATTGTGATCGCATCCGTTGATGCTCAATTAAGGATGCGCCATGTCGATCGTCCCAACTCAATCTTCCGCAAGGCAGGCGATGAAGGTGCTGCATGTCGCGGAAACCATCCGGGGTGGGATAGCGAGCTACCTGAACGAATTGCATCCGCAGCAGCAAGCGAGCTTCGGCGCGGAGAACGTGCACTATGTTGTGCCGTCGGATCATCGCCACGACCTCGTTGGAATCGATGACAGCCAGATCACGACCTTCGACAGATCGGGCCGCAGCATCGCCGGACTATTTCAGATGTTGCGGGCGAGCATGCACGCGCTCGACGCCTTCAAGCCCGACGTGATGCATCTCCATTCGTCGTTTGCCGGACTCGTTCTCAGGCCCGCGTTGGCCGCTCGTTCTGAAGGTCCGCGCGTCGTCTATTGCCCGCATGGCTGGGCATTCTCGCGCGAGACCGGCCGCCTGAGCCATCTGGCGGCAAAGGCTGCAGAGACTCTTCTGGCCCGCACGTCGGATCGAATCATCTGCATTTCCGGCGATGAATTCAATGAAGCGGTCCGGGCAGGAATTCCGACCGACCGTCTGACCCTGGTACACAATGGCATCTCCAAGAGCCGCCCACTGCCGCACGGCGTTGCGACAGAATGGACTTCAAAGAAGGCCAAGGTCCTTTTCATCGGCCGCCTTGATCGACAAAAGGGCTTCGACCTCCTGATCGAGGCCGCACGATCCCTCGAAGATGTTCTGGATGTTCGCATTGTCGGCGCCTCCGTCGTCAACAAGTTCGACGGAGCTGCGGTTCCCGCCAACGTCTCGCTGCTGGGCTGGCTGGATCGTCAGCAAATCGAGACTCACCTGGAGGCGGCCGATCTCGTCGTCATCCCGTCACGATGGGAGGCCTTCGGCCTCGTCGCTCTGGAAGCGATGCGTGCGGCCAAGCCCATCCTGGCCTTCCACAGCGGAGCGCTCCCTGAAATCGTCGTTGACGGAGTTACCGGCGTGCTTTGCGAGCCTGTCGCGGTTCAACCTCTCATCGACGGCTTCCGACGGATAATCAATCTGGATCTCGAGGTCCTGGGGCAACGCGGCTACGATCGCTTCAAGCAGTTTTATGACGTCCAGAAGACACACCGCCAGCTGCATCAGGTCTATGTCGAGCTCCTCGACGACAACAAAAGCGGGGTCGAGCAGAACGTGGCACTGCAATCGGACCTCTCGAATCCTTCTTGAGGTGAGTTGCGGCAGGCGAGTAATGATGACGAGTATGATCCAGGCGATGGCAGGCCACCGTACCTTGGGTCGCAACGGGCTTCTCTGGATCGCGAGCCTCATCGCGTCTGTTTCTCTGTCGGTCCCGGCATGCGCTCAACAGGCTCAGACGCTTGAAAGCAGATTTCTGTTGGGTATCGGCACCCATCAGGGACTGGGAGGGCCGGTCAGTTCGCGAGGCTACGTGCCCTCCGTGAACGTCGGTCAGATCAAGCAACTGGGCTTTAACGCGTTCCGCGACGATTTTCCCTGGTCTGATTTCGAATCGCCTGGCCATCGGATGGGATTCACGCCGCGGTTGGGCAGGCTCGACGCGCAGGTTCAGTCCGGCATCGCCCGGCCGCTCCTCATCCTTGCATTCGGCCATCACCTCGTGCCGAACTCGTCGCCCCCGACGACGGACGAAGCCCGGCAGCGGTTCGCGGACTATGCGGGAGCGGCCGCGCGATCAGTAGCGCCGCAGCGCCCGATCTTCGAACTCTGGAACGAGTGGAATCTGGCAGCCAAGAAGGACGCTTCGTTCTCAGCCGAGAATTACCTGGCCCTCGCCAAGGCAGCACGCCCTGCGGTCAAGCAGGCGGTGCCGAATGCGCCTTTCGTCGTCGGCGCGATCGGCGACGATCCCGGTTGGACGTGGACGGAGAAGATGCTGCAAACCGGCATCCTTCAATACGCCGATGGCGCCTCAGTTCATCTTTATAATTTCTGCATGGCGCCGGCGAAGCGCACTTCGACCGAGATTATCGACCGCCTCACGACCTTCCATCGGCTGGTCGGCCAGGCGAGCGGCAATCCCGACTTCCCGGTGTACGTGACCGAAACTGGCTGGACCACGGCTGCAAACAAATGCGGTGTCAGCGAGCAGGCCCAGGCCGATAACACGGCACAGCTCATCCTGTGGGCCTCGACAGCGGCGCGCTGGCTCAAGGGAATGTGGATCTATGAGCTCAAAAACAGCGGCCACAATCCGGCCGAGCTGGAGGACAATTTCGGCCTCTACGGCTTCGACAACTCGCCCAAACCCGTAGCTTGCGCGGCGCGTGGCGCCTGGGCATTCATCCGGTCCACCCTGACCGCGGAACGTAGAAGCCTTGCCACCGGGGTGATGTCGATCGGAGCAACCTCGAGCACCGGCGGCAAAGTCGCGGTCTGGTCCGAGGACCCGGATCGACGCTACGAGGTCCGGATCAGAGGCGATCTGCCGGGCGCGACTTTCGCGGCCCCCTGCGATGCAACCGCAAGGCCAGCCTCCGGGATCTGGCTGCCGGTTTCGAGCACGCCGGTCCTGATCGCGGCCAATAATGACGCCATTCCCGCACTGGATATACGGCCGGCACGGTAATCGGATCGGCACAAAGAGGTTGACGCGATGAAGATCCTTTTGACATCCACACTTTACCCGACCCCACAGGCACCAAAGATCGTCGGCGGAGCAGAGATCTTCGCGCGGAGATTTGCCGAGGGCCTGGCTCAGCGCGGCGACGAGGTCGAGGTGGTACGCGCCGCATCCGCACCCGAGCAGGGGCGCGAACTATGCAACGGTATCAACGTCTATTCCGCACCGGTGCAAAACGTGTATGCGCCGTTCACGGAGCAAAAGAACGTCGTGAAACGAAGCATCTGGCATGCGATTGACGATTGGCAGATCGAGGCTCCGCTGATCGCGGAGCGCATTCGCTCCTTCAAGCCGGACGTTCTGCATTCCAATAATTTATCGGGCCTGACCACGGCGATCTGGCGGGTAGCTGCCAAGCTCGGAGTTCCGGTCCTGCATACGCTTCATGACTATTATTTGACGTGTCCACGCTGCTCCCGCTTCGACAAGGGCCACTCCTGCGACCGCACCTGTACGAGCTGTGGGATCCTGACGTACCACCGCAAGCGCGCTACGCATTGGCTCGATGCCGTGGTCGGCGTCAGCGAGCGGGTCCTTTCGATTCACACCGATATGGGCATGTTTGCCGAGACGCCAATCCGCACCGTCATCCGCAATGCCTCGACCGAGCCGCCGCGCTCGCCCTACCCGCGGCCTGTCTGCACGACGGAAGTGACATTCGGCTTCATCGGCCGGATCACCGAGGAGAAGGGCATCGACAATCTCATGCGGGCGCTTGCCATGCTGCCACCTGATCGGATCCGGATGATGATTGCCGGCCGCTTGGGCGATCAGGAACAACAGCGCCTGAGGGCACTGGCGCCGCATGCACGGGTCGAGTTCATGGGATTCGTATCTCCCGATGAATTCTACAGGCAAGTCGACGTCGTGGTCGCGCCATCCATCTGGCACGATCCTGGCCCGCTCGTCGTCGCGGACGCCAAGGCGGCGGGCAGACCGCTGCTCGGTACGCACTTTGGCGGCATGCCGGAGGCGATCGAACATGACGTAACCGGGTGGTTGACCGAAGCGGATCCACAATCTCTGGCCAGGAGCATGCGCGAAATCGCTGCGGATCCGCACAAGATCGACGAGATCAGCCGTCGGCTTATCGCGGACACGAACAAGTGGATCTTTTCCGACGTATTGTCGTCGTACAAGAACCTGTATGAACAACTGCGTGAGCGACGGATGTCGTCCGTGCGCCCGGCAATAGCCGGGGTGCCACAAGCGCATGCGGTGGCAAAGAGTAGCTTCATTCCGAGATGACACGTCTCTTCGCGATCGCCGGCTACGTTTACCAAAGCGCAGCAGCGATCATCCTGATCTTTGTGATCAGTCACCTGTTGCCGGCCGCCGACTACACCAATTATTCTCTCGCGATGGCCTCGAGCCAGTTGCTCTGCGTCCTCATGTTCGAGTGGCTGCAGCTCGCGGGGCTGCGCTTTCTCGCGGCCGCCAAGGAGAGCGAGGCTGCC
Source organism: Bradyrhizobium sp. WSM1417 (assembly GCF_000515415.1). Classification (NCBI taxonomy): domain Bacteria; kingdom Pseudomonadati; phylum Pseudomonadota; class Alphaproteobacteria; order Hyphomicrobiales; family Nitrobacteraceae; genus Bradyrhizobium; species Bradyrhizobium sp. WSM1417. Next base: position 2,940,631 of record NZ_KI911783.1, on the reverse strand, counting down.
CGACTGAGATCGTCGCTCTTTGCAGCGGCACTCATGAGCGCCGCTGCGCTCGTTGCGGTCGGGAGCAGCGCCTCCCTGATCAGCGGCCTCACGCCACGGCTGATCGCCCTCGGCCTGAGCGTGGCCGTTCTTCAGGGCTCGACCGACTTGTATTTCTTGTCGGTACGACTGTCGAACCGGCTGGGAACCGCCTCTTGTCTCCTTGCCTTGCGTGCGACGGCTCTTTTGGGCGGGGCTGTCTCGGGCGGAATGATCTCAGGCACAGCCGAAGCGACGCTGCTCGGCATCGCATTGGGTCACCTGCTTGGGCTCCTTGCCGGTCTCATCGCATATCGCACGCCGCTGGATCGCGTGTCGCTGCGAACAATGCTGGCTGACTGGAAAGACTTCTCGCGTTACGGCATGCTTGCGGCCGGCGCATCCGTGATCCATTTGTCCGTGCCGGTTCTGCTCCGTATCATTGTCGTCGGGCGACTGGGCGCCACGGGAGCCGGTGCAGGATTTTCCATTGCGCTCGACCTGCTGCAACGTCCCTTCTGGGTCCTCAACGCGGCGATCCACACCGTGAGTTATCCTGACGTGGTCAATGATTTCGAGCACGGGAGCGCCACGACATCGAGACAATCGACGCGGCACATGTTCGAGTTCATGATCTGCACGACCCTGGTCCTGCTGGGTGGGCTTGTCGCCTTCATTCCGGACGCGGCCCGCATCCTGGTTCCGCGGGAGAGCGTCCAGGGCTTCCTGGCGACAGGGCCGGCGGTCGCTGCTTTCTACTTCCTCCATACCCATTTGCAGGCGACGATCGCGGTCGTTCCCCACCTGGAAAAGCTCGCGACCAGGCTCGTCGTCATTGCTGCCGGGCAGCTTGCAATGGTTGCGGCGTTCTCCCTGGTTGCCGTCTGGGCCGGCCTCTCGCCACAAGCAGCCGTCACCTGCGCCTCGATCGCCACGCTCGCAGCGATCGTGGCCGGGCTTGGCCCTACCCTCAGATTCGAGGCGGTCCCGCGCTGGCCTCTGGTCCTTCAGGCGCTCGCAGCCGCTATCCTGATCGGATCCCTCAGTCATGCGCCGAGCGAGCAGGCGGCGTGGCTTGCTGGAAAAATCGTCATCGCCGCAATCGCCACGGCTGCGGTCGGCTGGCGCGGAAACTTTCTCCTCCTGGCCCGCCCGAGCTGATCTGTCGACGGATCCCCTCGCGATTCCTCTCTGGAACTGAGGGCCACTGACATTCCGCTCACGGTCGCGAAGTTCCCGCGATGGAACTCTCTGCTTCGCTCCAAGACGCGGCAAAGTGACTGGCAACCCCTACGAGAATACCGAGTGATTTACTCGCGCCAAAACATGACGTCGGCCCAAGCTATCGGTGATCAGTCGATCTCCTTCTGAGCAGGACCAAAAGATTTGGGCTGACCGTCAAGTTGTACCAGCATGTCTCGTCAGCCTGACAAGCCCAAACCGCATCCGCGCCCAACTCACATGCATCATCGAAGCGCCACATGCGCATATATTCAGCAGTGAAATCTTGCGAATTCTTGGAAGCGCCATCTTCAGGTCATGCTGCGTCGGCACGACATCGTTATTCTCTTGAATCAGAGTCGACCTGTTCCTGCGAGGAACTGCTGATCGCTCTCGATTTGTAGCTCCGATTTTTATCTGAAATTCACACTCGATCGAGAAGGTTGAACGCAAATCCCTGCGAGCAATTTCGTTCGCGTAGAAATTCGAGTGTGAAATGTCGTCAGATCAAACCGTCCTCTCCGCAAGCGGCTTCATCAACTCCATCGGCGTCAACACGCATGCCGGCTTCGGGTGGACCGACTACAATAATCTCGCATTGATGGTCGATGACCTGAAGTATCTCGGCGTCACCCATCTCCGCGACGCGATGGCGACCAACCCGGCGGCACAGCCGGTCGTTGAAGGGCTGGCGGCTGCCGGTTACAAGTTCGACTTCATCGTATCGTCCGCTCTGCCTGGCCAGGGTAGCGCGGGACTGGCCAACTACATCGTATCGCTCGAAAAATTCGCGATGAGCCACCCCGGCAGCATCAGCGCAATCGAGGGGCTGAACGAAGCCAATCACCAGCCGTTCAGCTACAATGGCAGCTCGACGCTTGGGGCCGCAGCTCAGTATCAGAGCGTGCTGTATCATGCGGTGAAGGGCGACGCGGCGCTGGCCGGCATTCCCGTCTACAACTTGTCGCTCGCCTATAATGACCCGCAGGGCTACAGCCAGCTCGGCAACATGTCGGGCTCGGTCGACTTCGTCAACGCCCACGCCTATGTCAGCACCGGCGCCACGCCGAACAGCTCACTGGCTGCAACACTAAGCGCCGTGGCGGCCGCGGCACCAGGAAAGCCCGTCGTTATCACCGAGACGGGTTACACGACTCAGGCCAACACCCAATATCTCGGCGTGGACGAGACCGTGCAGGCCAAGTCCATCCTCAACACCCTGGTCGATGCCTACAAGGGGGGTGTAAGCGCGACCTATCTCTACGAGATGTTCGACCGGGACTCTTCGACAGGCAATACCAACCCGGAAGCCAAGTTCGGTCTGTTCCACTCGGACGGGACACCCAAGCTCGCCGCGACGGCGATTCACAATCTGACGAGCATTCTCGCAGATGACGGCAAGGGCGGCCACGAGCCGACTGATCCACTGAACTATACGCTGAGCAACATGCCGGCCTCGGGCAACAGCATGGTGCTGGGCAAGAGCAATGGGGCCTACGAGCTTGTTGTGTGGGCGGAGCCGAAGCTCTGGAACGATGCGGCCGACGCCGAGATATCCAACCCGAGCCAGACCGTCACCCTTAATCTGGGCGGCGTGCATCATTCCGTAAAGGTCTACGACACATTGACGGGAACGTCGGCGATCGCCAGCTACACCGATGTCAGCACGATCACCATCCCTGTTAGCGATCACCCGCTCATTATCGAGATCGACGCGCCTGCGACCACGTCGACGCCTCCGAGCACGCAAGCAAGTGTGAGCGGTACGGCGGCGGAGATTGTGCCGCAGTTGTCCGACTTGAGCTCATCGGCTGCGCTGAAAACTATCTCGCTAACCGACACGCACATCCTGCCGGTCGCGTCGAAGGCGACGATGGACTACATCATCGCCCACTACGGCAGCGCCCTGTCCAAAATACAGGGTGGATATTCGTTCTCAGTGACGAACTCGGCAGCGAGCTGGATCAACACGAAGACCTATGACGCCACTGGAAAGCTCGTCTCAACGGCGGATACCGGGCTCAACAGCAGCGGACTTCCAGTCTCCACCACAATTGTCAATTCGGACGGCTCCAAGGATGCGATCGGCTATACCGCAGGCATAAAGTCTTCCTTCATCCATCTAGCGACTGATGGAACCAGAACCACCGACACGTACAACACGGCCGGAACTCTTCTCACCGAGGTCGTGCAGAAGCCCACTGGCTACTATTCGACAGCGATCTATACCAATGGCTTGAAGACTGCCTCGTACGTCCTGAACGCCGATCACAGCCAGGACAACTACACCTACAACATCAAGGGACTTACCTATACTACTCAGGTCCAGCACCTCGATACGACCGGCAAGCTCACCTCCGTGACTCGCACCCATGCCGACGGCACGCTGGACTCGACCCAGGTCTTCACCAGCGACGGCGGCAGCGTCATCACCAATTATAGCGCCTCGGGCCTCAAGCTGGTTGAGACCGACTATCACGCCGATCACAGCAAGGACGTATGGACGTACAACATCACCGGCCAGACCTACACGACTGAGCACGACATCTACGACTCGACCGGGTTCCTCACCACGCTGGTCCGCCGGCACGCCGACAGCAGCCTCGCCTTCAAGTTGGTCCAGAGCAAGGACGGGACCAAGACCACCGACTGGTACGATGCCGCAGGCAACCTGACCAGCGAGGTCGTGCAGAAGGCCGGCGGCTTCAACTCGACTACGCTCTACAGCAATGGTCTGAAGACCAAGGCCTACGTGCACAATGCCGACGGCAGCCAGGACAATTACAGCTACGGCGTCACCGGCCAGAGCTACGTCACGCTGATCCAGCATGTCGATCCTTCCGGCAAAGTGACGAGCGTAACCCGCAAGCACGCCGATGGAACCCTGGACTATACCCAGATCATCAACAGCGACGGCAGCAGCGTCGTGACCAACTACGATGCAGCTGGCAGCAGGACCAAGGAGACGGATTATCACGCCAATGGCAGCAAGGATGTCTGGCTCTATAATGTTACCGGCCAGAATTATACGACCGAGCACGACATCTACGACGCGACAGGATTCTTGACAACGCTGGTGCGCCGGCATGCCGATGGCAGCCTGGCTTTCAAGCTGGCGCAGAGCAGCGACGGCACGAAGACTACTGAATGGTACGACACCACGGGCGGTCTCACCAGCGAGGTTGTGCAAAAGACCGACGGCTACGATTCCACGACGGTGTACAGCAACGGCGTGAAGACCGCAGCTTACATCACCAATGCGGACCTCAGCCACGACAATTACAGCTATAACATCAAGGGACAGAGCTACACGACCCAGCACCAGCATCTCGATGCTTCCGGCAAGCTAACGGAGATGACGCGGACCCACGCAGACGGCACGCTTGACTACAGCCAGCTGGTCCATGGAGACGGAAGCAGCGTCGTCAGCAACTACAACGCTTCCGGCGTCAAAATGACGGAGACCGATTTCCACGCTGATGGCTCGCGAGACGTCTTTCTGCTGAACGTCGTCGGTCAGAATTACACCACCGAGCACGACGTCTATGACAAGACGGGCTTCCTCAGCGACATCGTGCGGACGCACGCCGACAACAGCCTGGCCTTCACGCTGAAGCAGAGCACCGACGGCACCAAGACGTCGGACTGGTATGACGCCAAGGGTATTCTAACGAGCGAGGTAACGACAAAGAGCGATGGCTACAGCTCTACCACAGTCTATAACAACGGCATCAAGACCGCCGCCTACATTACGAACGCCGATCACAGCTCGGACAATTGGAGCTACAACGTGGGCGGCCAGAGCTACACCACTCAGCATCAGCACCTCGACGCTTCCGGCAACATAGATTCGATCACGAGGACGCACGCGGACGGCACCCTGGACTATACTCAAGTCGTCCACGATGATGGCAGCAAGCTGACCGACATCTATGACAGCGCGGGCTCCAAGACCCAGGAGGTCGCAAACAATGTAGACGGATCCCGGGACGTTCTCCTGTTCAACTTCAAGGGGCAGCAGGGCACGGTGCAGCATGAGCACTACAATGCCGCCAATGCGCTTCAATACTTTGATACCACAAATGCGGCGGGTGCGCACAACGTCACAGCGGTCGCTGCTGGTGTAACGATCGCGGGCGGAAACGGCAACGACGTGTTTTCGACGGCGCCCGGCTCGACGACCATCGCTTACGACCATGGGCTCGATCAGATCGCCAACTTCCATGCCGGCAATGCCGGCAACCACGACGTTATCGAGATCTCGAAACTGCTGGCGGCTGACTACGGCCACCTGCAAATCACGCAATCGGGCGCGGACGCCGTGGTTTCCCTCGCGGAGAGCGATTCGATCCTTATCAAGAACGTCAGCGTCGCCAGTCTGACAAGCCACAATTTCCTCTTCGTTTGAAGGCGGGAGCTTGTCGCAAACGTGCATCAGCATCGCGCGGGGGTTGGACGCCGATCCAATCGCCCGAGCAATCATTGGGGCGCCTGCCGCCCCCTTGGGCACCTGACTTTGCAATTTCGCTGACGTTGCAAGAGCCCGCCGGGAACGCAGAGCGGACCGTCGCGATTTGCGGAGCGCCGCCCGGCATTCTGCGAAGTTGCGTCACAATTGATCCCTAGAAGGAGGCAACGTTCTCGAAGGAATTCTGCGCCGACATGGACTCTCGTGGACCAGGACGCTTCGTCGTTCTCGATTTCTACCGTTTCGTCGCCGCACTCGGCGTCTTCATCTTCCATCTCAAGAACATAGACAAGGGCATCTCCCCGGCCTGGAACGGTTCCTATGGCCTGTTTGTGGATATGTTCTTCATCCTTTCCGGTTTCGTGATTTCCTATTCCTACCCCGCGAAATCGACGGGGATCCGCTCCTACGGTCGCTTCCTGGTCCGGCGCGTCGCGCGAATTTACCCGTTACACTTACTGACGCTGTTCGCATTCGTGACCCTCGCCTGGATCGGAATAGCGGGTCCCACCTCGCATACGGGGCCGCTGGATTTCGTCTACAACCTCTTTCTGGTGCAGGCCTGGGGCATTACCGATCATCTAAGCTTCAACTCGCCCTCGTGGTCGATCAGCGCGGAATTGTTCTGTTACCTGCTTTTTCCGGTTCTCATACTCGCCGCGGCCAGCGTGCCGCCTCTCGTGCTGGCGCTTATCGTGGCGATCTCCTACGCGATCCTGGCTCATGGCCATCTGCCGATTTGGCAAGAGCCATCCCAGATGTACGGAGCGAATTTCGATTTTGGCATGCTGCGCGCGCTGCCGAGCTTCTTGAACGGGATCCTGCTGACGGTCCTCTTCAAGCTGTCCCAGGACTACCGAAGGAAGCCGGTTGCGATCGCCGGCATCGCACTGTTCGGGGTTTCGGTCCTGGTCCTGAACGTATATGCCAAGCCGGATCTCGCGATTATCCTGTTCTCTCTGGCAATCCTTTGCACCGCCCTCGGCGAAAGCGCCTTTGACCGATTTCCAGGCTCGAACTGGCTCGGCCGGCTCGGCAACACCTCATACGCGATCTACATGGTGCACGAGCTGGTGCTTATCCTGCTGTTCAAGCCGGCCTGGCATTATTTCGGACTGCAACCGGGCTTCTTTCCGGTTTTCGCCCTGGTCTGTTGCATCATCCTGACGGTCGTTGCCGACGTCACATATAACTACGTTGAAAACCCCGCACGAAAATTGCTCAACCGGCTTGCGCCGGGGGACCCGAAATTGACCCGCGCTTCGACCGCCGCCCCACTCGATCTCACCGAAACCAGACAGGCCGCGAACGCAAGCTAGGTCTTGAAGGCTAGGTGCTGGACGATCGCCTGACGTGTCTCAGTGCTGCCTGGCATATCCGCATCGCGGCGGGACGGGCCATCGCGAACACGACGACCAGATAGACGGCGGAGCCGAACAGCACGAGCGCAGCAAGACGCAGCCACGATGACATCGCCGGCAGGGCGACGGATGCACCCACGACCGCGCCTGTCATCACCGCGGAGCCTACAGATGCGGGCATCAGCGCCAGGATATAAGGCCTGATCCCCAGCGACAGGATGCGCATCGAGGCTCCCGCAGATAGCGGATACAGCGCCAGGGCTCGCACGACATAGCCGGACGCAATCGCAATCAGGCCGAACGGCGCGGCAACAACGAAGATCGTGATGTTCGAAACTGCATAGATCAGCGTCAGCCAGGTCTGCCAATGGGGCTTTCCGAAGGCCAGAATAACAGAGTGATTGTAGAGGCCAATCGTCGTCAGGAATCCCGTGACCGACATGATGGAGAGGAGCGGGGCCGCTTCAATCCACTTCAACCCGAAGAAGTCGACGATCAGATCCGGCGCCAGCGCCGCAATTCCAGCGAAAATCGGGGCCGTCAGCAGCGACGTGTACATGACGAAATCGACAAGCGTCGCCCGCGAAGCCCCTTGATCATGCTGGAGGCCGGCGATCGTCGCAAAGAAGACGCGGTTCAACGCATTTCCGATCACGATGCTTACGGCATTGACCAGCCGCTTGGCCAGGCTGTAGAAGCCCGCGCCGGCGGCGCCGGTATACCATGTGACGAAGATCAGATCGGAATTGGCGTTGGCGAAGTTCGTGATTCCCGTCAACGCCACGTAGCGCGCGTACCTCAGAAGCTCAGTGGCGGCCCTTCGGCTGAAGCGGAAACCGGGTGTCCAGGGCGTGAGGGTCCACAGGCTGATCAGCGAAATCAGCGACGTTGTGACGAGCTGCCCGACCAGCGCAAGGACTCCGTAGCCCTGGCTTGCCAGCGCAATGCCAACAGCCCCGCCCGCCGAAATGGACAGCAGCGAGCGGATTGCAAGGGATCGAAACAGCTGATTGCGGGTCAACCAGGCCTCGTGCGTCCGCGACAAGCCCTGCACCGCAACCACGATGCAAAACCCCTTGAGAACGAGAGCCATGTCCGAAAGGCCGGAAAAACGTTCGATCGCATCGCTAGAAACGAAAAGCGCGAGCGCCGCAAGCAAAGAGAGACCGGCGATGAGCCAAAAAGAGGCAGTGTAATCCTCGTCCTTCGGCTCGGCACGCGCCTGGACGGCGATCGCAACACTCTCGATCAGAACGGATCGGCAGAAATCGAGCGCCAGGGCGCCGGTTGCCACGACGCCAAGGATCTGCGGTGATAGCAACCTCGCCATCATCATGTAGATGACAAGCGTGAGCGACTGGCCGACCGCCGAATCGAGCGCTGACCAGATGACGCCCGAAATGATCGAGCGCGACTTGATAATTTCGAGGCGCAAATGGAAGCCTGTCACATCTCGGGTTAGCCGAACGCTCGTCATTGAGCCATCAGTTGCAATGGTCCAATAGTCGCCTTGTTTAGGAGGACACTACGGCGAGAAAGCAGCTACAATTCGAGGCAGTATGAATTTCCGGGGCAATCTGCGACGACTGATCAACGAAGTCGGCTGCGACTTCATTCATCCGCTGCCATATCCGCACGTGGAGTTGTTCTTCTGGCGACCAGACGACGGAACCATCAATTTCGGTGACTATCTGTCGGTGGTCGTGGTCGACCATCTCCTGCGACATTTCGGCTACACGCTCGCGGACGAGGTGCCATTGCAAAAGCGCATATTCGCGATCGGCTCGGTGCTCCACTATGCGCGAAATGGTGACGTCGTCTGGGGCAGCGGGGTGAATGGACGCCCGGGCCAGGGCGACCTCAATCGACGCGTGCAGACCCTGGATGTACGCGCGGTGCGCGGCCCGCGCACACTGGAGATCCTGCGACGCCGGGGCATTACTGTGCCCGAGGTGTTTGGTGACCCTGCGCTGCTAATTCCCCGGCTGTTTCCCAATCGCTTTCATCCAACTGCCACGAAGCAATGGGTGTTCGTGCCGAACCTGCACGATTTGAATCTGATCGACCATACTGCCAATACAGTGGTCTCACCCCTTGGATCCTGGAATCGACGTATTGACGCCATTCTGGAAGCCGAGCTGGTTCTGGCCAGCTCGCTCCATGGCATCATCGTCGCCGAGGCATTCGGAATACCGGCGCGCTACGTGCGGCTAAGCAGCGGGGAATCTGAGTTCAAGTACCGTGACTATTACGAAGGCACCGGCCGGTTTGGCGTCGAGTTTGCCTCAAGCATCGACGAAGGGCGCGAGATGGGTGGAGCTGCGCGCCTCAACTTTGATCATCGTGCCCTGATGGGTGCATTCCCGATCGACCTTTGGAGCGGAGAGAACTGAGATGGCTAAGCGCCTCCGCGTCGCAATCTACGCGCCGCATTTCGCCGAATATTCCTACAGGCTTGCCGCGGGGCTGGCACGGCGCTGCGAAGTCCGTCTCGTGCTCAATCGCAAGGACGCCAACCAGCAGTGGGACCTTTCCTGGATTCCGTCTTCCGAACCGTTCGATACCCGTGTGCGCGACCTCAGCATTCGTCGCTTCGGAGCAATCGGGCTTCCGAGCTCTTTCCTCGACGTACTCGCATTTCGCCCCGACATCGTCCATTGCCACGAATGTCCGGAATATTTCACGGCGGGCCTGATGGAGTTGCTGCGACTGACCAGCCTGCCACGCGTTTTGACAGTGCATGATGCAATTCCCCATTCCGAGGGGGGATCGGGTACCAACTCGACCGAAGAAAGATTGCGCAACCGCATGCGTGCAGCGGCAACGCACATCACGGTGCATGGTCAAAGCTGCATCTCCGACTTCCGCAAAGCTTCACCAGGCTATGTGGGCGAAATCACCTCGTCCATGCACGGCGTGCTGACGGTGCCGCGAACCGATACTGCAGCCGTGCAATCGATCAAGGGGCGAATTCTCTTCTTCGGCAGAATGTGGGCCTACAAGGGGCTTGACGTTTTTCTCGACGCCATCGACTTGCTCGCAAAACGGCGCGTTCGCCACCACGCAGTTGTTGCCGGTCGCGGGCCTGAAATGGTGAGACTGACCACACGCATGGCCGCTATGCCGACCATCGAGACCATCGACGCCTATATCTCGGCCGCCGACACCAGTACCCTCTTCCAGTCTGCAGAGGTCGTCGCGCTTCCCTACAAGGATGCGACGCAGAGCGGCGTGCTGGCATCCGCGTTTGGCAATCACCGCCCCGTTGTCGCCAGCGCAACAGGAGGCATTCCTGATGTTGTCACCGACGGAATCAATGGCTTGCTGGTTCCGCCAGGAGACGCGACTGCGCTGGCCGACGCGCTGGAGCGCGTCCTCACCTCGAGATCACTGGCGGCAAGCCTGACCGACGGCGCAAGGGAAACAGCGCAAGGATCGCTGAACTGGGATCACATCGCCGACAATCTGTTTACAAGCTATCGCCGCGTTGCCGCTTAGGTGGGCGCGGCAATTCCGTTATGGCGAAACCGGATGCTCGGTGCCTGCGATCGGACGGAAGAACAGGCCCCGCAGGCTACCGTCGATCAGGCGCCTGAGCCTCACCTCGATCAGCTCGTAGCTGATCGCGCTGGCGATCAATGACAGCACCAGTCCCAGTCCAATGAAGGCCACCCACAATATCCATCGGTCGATGCCGGTCGCGACGAGCTTGAGACCGGCCACTTGCAAAGGAAACAGAACGAAAGGGTGCACCAGATAGAGACTGTAGCTGATCTTCCCCACATATTGCAGCGCCGGCGTGTTGAGCAGATTGCCGATCCCCGAGCCGCGCGCCAGCACCATCCCGAACAACAGAGCACCGGGCACGAGACCGATGAAGGGATGGAACAGCACCAGGCTCGCATACATCGCGACCGCGCAGATCAGGCCAGCGGCAACGCCGAGACGTCCCGGCACGGAAAAGCGAATGCCGATGGCGCTAAAGAGCATTCCAATACAGAAGAACGCAGTGATCGGCCAGTGCATCAGGCAAGCGAGCCCAAGCAGAACGAGTGGAGCCGCCAGCAGCCGGCCGCCGATCCGCAGCGCGCTGAACGTCAGCGCAAACCAGATATAGAATGCCCACTCATAGGTCAGCGTCCAGGCATTTTGCTGCGCTATCGGAAGCCCTAGCGCATCCTGGAGAAAGAAAAGGTTGGCAACGAATATACCTGTATAGCTGCCAGCGTCGATGCCACGGAAGAACTTGTAACCGACCAAAGGGCCGACCGAAAACAGCACAAGATGCAGGATGATAAAGACTGGCATGATGCGCAAGATGCGGTCAAAGAAGAATTTCGCCAACGACCCGTGCCGGACCAGGCTTGCCGGGATCAGGAATCCGCTGATCATGAAGAACAGTTCGACCCCGTGTCCGCCGACATTGATGACCGACTGCAACCACGGCCACAGCGGCGGGAGGAACCCGGGATCGAGAATGTCGTACATGCCCCCCTTCGGCATGTCGTAAAAGTGGTCCATCAGCACGCTGAGAGCGGCAATGCCACGAAGTCCCTGCACAGACGGCACAAACGATCCATCGTAGCCGGCCGATGCATCGCGTGCTCCGCCCCTCACTCGGCGGCTCCCTGGCTGCTGAGAGCAGGCTCGAGAACGACTCGCTTCCGCCTGTCCGACCGGAACCTGTGCCCGAATGCGATCGATGGCTTTTCCGTAAACGTGTAAGTCAGCCAGCTCACGACGAGCGACAATGCGACGATCGCGGTAACGAAAAGCGACCACCCAAGCGGTCCGTCACCGACGCCGACAAGACGATGAATCCAGACGATCACGAAGGGCGACATCAGGTACAACGAGTAACTGATGACGCCGACGAACGCCAGGGACCGCAATGCCATCCGCTCGCCGAACGTGGCAAACACGATGAAGACGAGAGCGGCAAGCACGTAAGCCGAGCCGATCGAATAGCTGTAGAAGAAATTCTCGTGGTACACGCCGCCGAACCTCCTCTCCGCCAGCGTCACCGCAAAGATCGCGTAAAGCAGCGTGCATGCGGCAACATGCCGCCATCGCAGTCGTTCTTCGATCACCGTGTCGCGGATGATCTTGCCAAGAAACATCGCCGACAGGTTCAGGGCGACCTCCAACAACGATGAGACCGTCCGGCTGTCGATCAACATCGGCACGATGGTGCCGACCAGCGCCGCGCCAATAACGATCGAAACGGCCGTATAGCTCCGGTTCAGCAACCCCATCGCAAAGAGGATGGTACACCCGATGTAGAACAACAGTTCTATGGCGAGCGTCCAGTAGAAGATCCAGAGATTCGGCACGTTCACGAATGTCTGCAGCATCGTGAGATTGGCCAGAAACTGCGCCAGCGCATAGGTTTTTCCATCCAGTGCCAGAAGTGTCACCAGCCCGATCAGGATCGAGGTCCAATAGGCGGGATAGAGACGGAAAACCCGGCTTACCGCAAAATCCCGCACTGGCGCTGCACTGTTCGGGAAGCTGAAGGGGATGACGAAGCCGCTGACAAGGAAGAACAGCACGACGCCAAACCGGCCGAAGTTCATGTAGTAACCGAGAACGTTGTGAAACGCCCAGTAGTAGTCGCCGGTCGGGTGATGCTGGACGATCACCTCGAGCGCATGCTGCAGCAGCACAGCGAGTACGGCTATGCCACGCAACGTATCGATGAACGCAAGTCGTTTATGCATCTCGTTGTCTCACCCGTCGGCCACGCTAAGCCGGTTTCGGACTGGTCCCGCGATAACCACCCAATCCACCCGATCCCAGTCCGAGAACCTCCTCTGGCGGGCTCGTTGGAACGATCAGCGGTTGTACCGCCGCTTTTCGGGTGAAAACTCCGCTGAAACTCAGTGAGATCAGAAGTAGGCCGGATGCAGGGCCGTAGTTCAGAACTGTGATGGTGAACATGTTGACGACAAAGAGGAGCGTCAGCTTGTAGATATCGGTCACCGCGAAGGTTGCACGGAACACCATGACCATGAACACAGCGAAGGGAAGGCCAAACATCAGGTACGTCCCGATGTAGAAATTATCGACCGGCACCCAATACGCGGCGAGCGGCGAAAACAGCTTCTGTGGATAATTGAAGCAGCCGGCGCCACACCCGGTGATCACGCCGATTGGCATCAGCTGGCCGAGATAGACGAACGGAAGTTGCCAACTGTTGTTAATCCGGTCGAGAATGCTGAACATCGTCGAATGCGGGATAGGCACGGTCCCCGACGCAGCCCAGATCATGAAGAACGGCAGCGGAATAGCAGCGAACGACCACAGCGCGATGCTGCGAATGGCCACGAAACGCGACTTTTCCGGCAGCATTCGCACGATCAAGAGCAGCAGGAGATAGAGCACAAGAACGATCAGTGTCGTCTTGCTCGTGGTCAGCCGGGTGACATAGATGGCAAGCGCGCCAAAAGCGAGGCACCAGCGCGTACTCTTACGGATCGACGTAATCGCGAATGATGCCAGAATAAAGAATGCCGCCATTGTGTTGTCGGCGGCAAAACCCATCAGCCGCTGATCATCCCCGCCGTAAGCCCACCATAGCCGTCCCGCCTCCCGGACCGCGCCGAACGATTCATATTTGAACCCGACCCACGGCATCACGTAAAACTTCGTTAGCAAAACGCCAACGATCGAGAGGTAGAAGGTCGCGGCGATGACCGACAGCAGTTTCCGGTAAGAGCCAAGATTCGTATCACAAAAGCAAAATCCGACGAAAACCGGCAACATCATCTTGAACGCAGACAGGGCGGCGTTGGCCGTGCCGAGCATGATATAGCCTAGCACCAGGGACAGCATGATCTGCACCAGCACCAGCGTCGCCATGATGCTGCGATTGCGGATGATGCAATAGGCGATGAACTGTACCAGGCACAGCATCGCAATCGCGTCCGGGACATACCAGAGCGCATCCAGATGGAGAATGCTGGTGTAGTAGCGCATCACGCCGCCAAACGCGTCACGAACAAGATAAACGCCGAGCGCGAGCGCTTCGATATTCAGGCTGATGATCGTCAGTCGAGGGCGCACCATGGCAAGCATGTTTGCGCTCAATTTGATGGACGAGCCGAGGGCTCTGGTGATGTTGTGAACCGCCCCTGGCCTCCAAACACGCTCCGCAATAGCTTTCCGCCACCGATCTCGACGTAGAGATACGTAAAGTGCGACACAACCAGCACCGCGGCCAGAGACACGATGAGATTCGCCGTGGCGGGCAGCCCAGGCAGGATCGAATCAAGCGCAGCAATATTGCGATGCCCGAGCGCCCGTACGAAATATTCTGCGAGAAGTACGATCAGCGCATGCACCATGTAAATCGAATAGGACCGACGCCCCATCCATACCAGCGGCCCGGCCACCAGCATTCGAGGAATCAGCTTCGCATTCGGAAACGCCAGCAGGCTACCAAGGAAGAATGCAAACACGATCGGTGCCAGGAAGCTCGCTGCGGGATACGCTTCCACCATCGACACCAGCACGATGCTTGCGGTCATGGCGGCGAGCTGGAATGCCCCCTGAAGAAACGGAGACACCGTGCGCGGCACGTCCTTGACGATTCTTACGGCAAGAGCTCCAAGAAAGAAGCTTGTAAAGCAGCGCAGAATGCCGAAGTCGGTCTGAAGCCCAAGACTTGGCTTGTCGAGCACAAAAATGATGAAACCCAAGCTGCTGGCGGCGATCAGCGCCGATGTCACATAAAAAGAGATTGACGAACCGAAACGCTGCGCGAGCAGCAGCACCAGTCCAAAAATCACGTAGGTATAAAATTCAACGCTGATGCTCCAGCTTGGCGCATTCCAGCTGAGGTAGTCGATGAATCCCATGGAGTGAAGGAGAAAGAGATTCAGAATGAACGAATAGGTGTTGTTCACCTCAAATGCCGCCGGCGTTGCCGCAACGACACCTGCCGTGACCAGCCCGATGCGCAGCAGCCGGAAGAGAAGATTCGCCAGCAACATGACGATATGAAGCGGGTACACGCGCGCGAGACGCCTCACCAAGAAATCCCGAAGTGAGAAACGGCCGAAGTCTCCGTCGACATAGCTTAGCGACATCACGATTCCGCTCAGAACGAAAAACAGATCGACCAGCAGCCAGGCGCTTCTGAAGAACGACCAGTTTATCCATGCATTATGCGGGAACGCCGCGAGAAAGGTCGGCATCAAAAGAAGATGATGGATCACGACGGAGGTGGCGGCGATACCCCGGATACTGTCGAGTGGCAGGACATGCGGCTTCTCTCGATGACCTGACTGCATCACGTCGACATTCCCATTCATCCTGTACTGCAGCAGCTTGAACCACTTCGCGCACGCGTTCAATCGCAGCGAAGCCAGTTGCTCGCCGATGCATGACCGCTTGCAGTAATGTCATCGCTCACAACTCTTGTGGTGACCCACATCAGCAAACGTTCGCGATACCTGGCGAAGCTTTGCGAAATGGCGGCGTCGTTGCGATACGGAGCCGGCGTGGAGATATTTTGTCGCTTGTATGGCCACACTGAGTTTGGAACGGTGCCCGATGATACGCGACACGTTGCGCAGACCCTCAGCGCCATTTGCAAAGGCAGCAGGCAACGTGTGACCGGTTCATGAACATCGGAGCGCGAGCTTGCACATCCCGAAGGCACGCCGCCCACATTCTTCTGGTTGAACAATCTGCGCGGGAACATTACTGCACATACGTGTGAATCTTGCAGCGCACAAAAAATGACACAGTTGTCTGCGAAGTTCGTCGTTCTGGCCAGCAGACGAAAGACGTGGATGAGCGTGAACTCTGGGAAGCTCCGCACCAGCTCCGGCGCGGATTGGAAAGCATTAGCAGTGATCTTGACAGGCGTGGCGCTGACTGGAACCACGGTCTGCCCAGTCCATGCCCAATGCGTCGAATCCTCCGACCGCGCGCCTCGCGCTGACCTCGATGCATTCACCAAAGCCCCCTCCTCCCTGCTCGAGCGGCTTCGCAACAACAAGGAAAAGCTGAAGTTTCTGCTCGCGTCCTACGTTGCTACGGATCCGGCCGTTCTGCCCTCCGTGGAGACGCTGATTACGGAGGCGACCTCGTCCGATCGGACGGCGATAGGCGCGGCGCTTCGCCTGGCCGAAGCGAGATGCACGTCGACCAAACGTGATGCCGCGCGCAAGATCAGGGAATTTGTGCAGCGGGTCGCAGACCTCACCGTGATCGCCGGATACTCGGCCGCCGGAGAGGACGAAGCTGCGGTGCAGTCTCCCGCACAACGTCGGGACGGCAAGCAGCCCAGCCGTGGCGCTGGCCTGCTGGAGGGAGAGTGGAAGACGAAATTAGCCGATCCATTCAAGCCCCTTCCGATACCGCGATAATCGTCAGCAGCAAGGCAGTGAATTTACCTATGTATCAACCGAGAGAGCAATTCCATTCCGGGCACCGGTTCGGAATCGAATTTGGCGGGGCCGTCCTCAGCTTCGACCGCGTGGCCGATGTCCTGCGCCGGCAGTGGCCGTTGATCGCCGGAGCCGTCGGACTTTCCCTCCTGCTCGTGCTGATATATCTGGTGATGGCAAAGCCGATGTACACGGCGAATGCGCGGATCCTGATGGACACCCGCCAGACCCAGGTGCTCGACAAGGACAGCGGAAACAGCACCGCTCTGATTGACACGGGCTACGTTGACAGCCAGGTCGAGGTAATCAACTCGGACGACCTCATCCTGTCCGTGGTTCGCCGTCTTCATCTGACAGATGATCCTGAGTTCAGGGGCTCCAAGCCAGGCCTCCTCGGCACCGCTGTCGGCAAAATTATGTCGATGTTTGACTCCAGCGAGCCTCCGTCGCAGGAACGCATCGAACACGCCGCAGTCGAGCTGATCCAAAAAAATCTCCGGGTCGAGCGAGTGCTGACGACTTATGTCCTTTCGCTCAGCTACCGGTCGGAAAGCCCGGACCAGGCCGTCAGAATCGCCAATGCAATCGCGGACACCTACATCGTGGGGGCTCTGGAGGCGAAATATCAATCGACCAAGCGCGCGACCGAGTGGTTGCAACAGCGCAGCGCCGAGCTGAGCCAGCAAGCCTCCGCCAGCGACCGGGCGGTTCAGTCGTTCAAGGCGGAAAACAACATCGTCGGAACGAGCCGCGGCTTGATGTCCGAGCAGCAGCTCTCGGATCTGAATACGCAACTTGTCCAGGCCCGAGCAGCAACTGCGGAGGCCAAGGCTCGCCTCGATCGAATAGACACGATCTCAGACCAGGACCTCGCGCAATCTACAGTGAGCGATGCGCTCAACAACACCGTCATCACACGCCTTCGAGCACAATATCTTGATCTGCAGAGTCAATATGCAGATTGGTCGCGGCGCTACGGGAAAACCCATCAGGCTACGGTCAACCTCGGGAACAAGATGGACGAGGTGCGCAAGGCCATTTCAGACGAAGTTCGTCGTATCGGCGACGCCTATCGCAGTGATTACGAGATTGCCAAGAGCCGGGAAGCGTCGCTTGAGCGCAACATGAAGGACCTCGTCGCACAGGCCGGCCATACTGGCCAGGCAGGGGTGAAGCTGCGCGACCTGGAGAGTGCTGCCGACACCTACCGTAATCTCTATAACAACTTCCTCGAGAAGCTTCAGAGCGCCACGCAAAATCAAAGCTTTCCGATTAGCGAGGCACGCCTGATCAGTACTGCCGCAAAGCCCAACAAGAAGAGCTCTCCGAAAACGGTTCTGGCGCTTGTTGGAGGCCTGGTCGGAGGACTTTGCCTTGGTTTTGGCGCGGCATTTGCGCGCGAACTTCTCAACGACGTTCTCCGGACTCCAGGCGAAGTTGAAGACGAGCTTGGCGTAAAGTGCCTCGGTATTCTTCCGGAAATCCGCGCTGCACGGAAGGTCCCCGCATCGACCGGGGCGATCGGGCCGCCTCCGGTTTCCCGATACGTCCTCGATCATCCATTCTCGCGCTTCGCAGAAACTTTACGCAACATCAAGGTATCGGTGGATGTCGCGCGATTGACCCGAGACGTTAAGGTCATCGGTATCGTCTCGTCATTGCCAAAGGAAGGGAAGACGACGGTTGCGGCGAATTTTGCTCATCTGATCGCGCTAACAGGGCACCGCACGCTGCTGATCGACGGAGACCTTCACACGCGCTCCTTGACGCGTGAGCTCGCTCCCGATGCCAGGTCGGGGCTGGTAGAGGCGCTTAGCGATCCAGGTTCATTCGAGTACCAGGTGCAGCGGAGCAAGGAAACGGGTCTCGATTTTCTGCCTGCTATTTTTGCATCACGCATGGTCAACTCCGCCGACATCGTTGCGTCTAAAGCGATGGCGGATCTCCTCGCGGCGTTGCGCAACCATTACGAATATATCGTTATCGATCTCGCACCGGTCATGCCGGTCGCGGACTCCAAGGCGGTCAGCTTCCTCATGGATGCCATGGTCTATGTGATCGAGTGGGGAAAGACGACGCGGAGCGCACTTCAGGAGTCGATTTCCGGTTCGGAAGTCCTGCAAAAGAAACTCCTGGGAACCGTGCTCAATCGGGCAGACCCCAAGATGCTCAAGCGCATCGAAGCGTACAAAGGCAAGCACCGCGACAGTTACTACGTCGAGCCTGCTTGAGGGTCCGAAGCCTTTGCACGAGCCTCCACAACCGGGTGCGCAGCGGAACCGATCATCAGCGTCGGGAAAGAACGATTTCGCCTCAATCGGGAATGGGAACCGGGCCCAGCGTGTCCATTGCACGCTCTCTCTTTACCAAAGCGCATTTACCATAGCGGCCGGGTGGATCTTCCGTATTCGTCCGGAATCCACAAACGACCTTGATTGCCGTACCTAGCTGTTGGCGGTACGCGCTCGCAGCGTTGGCAAATTTCTGTTGTAGCGGCCTCTCTGACAGGAAACGCTGAGTTTAGGCCAAACTGATCTGCTCAACCTGGTCGCACAAATTTCAGGCACTCTTTTCTTCGGGGTTGCCTGGAGCTTGCGTGGCGTTGTATAGGCTGTTTTTTCGGTGACTTCGATGTTGACCGCCCTCGTTCTTTTGAGCATGTGGTTACTGATCAATATTCTCTTTGTGTTGATCATGGTTCCGCCGCGCAAACTGGGGCCCCCCTCCGGGACAGCCTTGTTGCCCGCCCAGATCGAGAAGAGCACTGCCCAACTTGATCATGACGAGCCGCTCTCACTCCGTCACGTAGTGATCTCGATCGCGATGGGCGCATTTTTCATGCTGGTCCCCCCGCTCATAGCCCTCCGCAACGAGCTCGTGCGGGTCCTCGGACGATGGCGGGGCCGCTGAGTCCAGAGCCGGAGCAGCTGCGCGTTGGTCCGGACATGCGCTCCCCCTCAATAGGCTTCCTGGAACATGACGGCGGCGGCGGTGCGCGCCATGATCTTTAGATCGAGCCAGATACTCCAATTGCTGACGTACCAGACGTCGTAATCCACCCGCTTCTCCATCAGGTCGATCGTCGGCGTCTCGCCACGGAAGCCATTGACCTGGGCCCAGCCCGTCAAGCCAGGTTTCATGTGATGGCGATAGATGTAGTTGCGGATCAGCTCGTCATAGTAGTTGTCGTGCGCCAACGCGTGCGGGCGTGGGCCGACGAGCGACATGTCACCCCGCAGCACATTCCAGAGCTGGGGCAACTCGTCCATACTTGTCATACGAAGGAACCGCCCCAACCTGGTTACGCGCGTATCGCCCTTCGTCGCCTGCGCAACCGTATCGCCGTTCTCGGCAACCGTCATGGTCCGGAACTTCAAAATCTGGAACGGCTTGCCGTTACATCCGCGGCGCATTTGCCGGAAGAGCACGTTTCCGCTCGAGTCGAGCTTGATCAGAACCGAGATCGTCATCAACAACGGCGCCAATGCAATCAGGCCGAACGACGCCAGGCCCACATCGAGGCTGCGTTTTTGCAACCGCTCGAATATGGTCAGTGGAGGGCGCTGGAGCTCGATTGCCACGGTCCCGCTGACCGGAAGGAACGGACGCGAGACCAGATCAGCAATCGAGTTGTCCGGTAACAGCCGAACTGGCTGCGAGACCGCCCGCAGATGCTGTCCAATCTTTTGCAACAGCGGCAGTTCGTTCCAGTCAATCGCCAGCAGATACTCATCAACGTCCGCCGCCCGCGACTGGCGAATGACGTCGCGGATCAGTCTTTCCCACCCCTCTTCGCCATCCGCACCGATGACAAAATGACGAACGACATCAAATCCGTTCTTCCTCAAATCCTTGAAGCGGTTCGAAGTGAAGTCGAGCGGCTTCAGACTGAGCAGAACGACCTTGCGATCGACCAGACGTCCTTTTGCAAAGCTCGATCCCAGGGCCACTTGCCAGACGAACCGAAGGCTCATCAGTCCGACGCCGCCGGCACCGGCGAAAATGATGACCGTGCCTCGCGACAGATTGTCCGTCGACTTCAGCAGGAACGCCGAAACGGCCAGTATCATCAAGGATGCCGCCCAGATGACGATGGCTTTGCGCAACTGCCAGGCGAGCTTCAGCAAGCGATGTGTGTCGTACACGCCCTGAAAGTAGGCGATTGAAATAAACAGCACGCCCACAATAAGGCCCGCGCCAACCGAGGTGCCTTCCGGGACTGAGGCCGTCGCTGCGCTGTAAAACCGGGATGCCGCTGCGTAGCAGATCAAGATCAGCAAGAGATCAGCGGCGATGACGAAAACCTGGAATGGTCTTTGAAGTGCGGTCCCGCGCGCGGCAGAAAGCGAATGACCGTCATCAGAGCCGTAAGTTGCAACAACCATTCGATACCCCTAAGTGCCGAGCGCTCGTGCACTCATCGCAACGCAGATGATTTGCGGTGTTCGCGACACAGGGTGTTGACAGATCGCAGCGACAATGTGGCACCGCACGCGTTTTTCTTGCATCGCAGAGCTGGGCTCTGAATTTGGATAGTGTTCCCGCGATGCGTGTATTTTAATCTGCTCGTGGCATTGACAACATGACGGCGTCACACCCTGGTTATATGAGCCAAGGCAGAGTCCTCATCCCTTTTCAAATCAGCACGAGAAGAACGAAATCGCTCAACCAGCAGGGTTGCTCTGTTTTGGAATGAGGCGCGTTGAGTCCGGCCTTCCAGGTCCGGATTTCTCTATCAGCCGCAGATACCCCGCTGCGCTCGTTAAACGTACGAATAAATATGGTCATGACCAGATCGACGCGTTCTGATGTCTCGTCAATTCCGCACACAAAGCTGTCGTATTCGTCAGCTCGGTTCTTCAGCACGAAAGCCCCGTTTGACTTTGTACCTGGTAACTTCCAACGATGTCTCACGAACTACCTTGCTCGACCAACAGGTTTCAAGCGCCAGCTTCAGAATGCTTCCTTTCTTCCGATCACGCCTTTCGAAGCCGAAACCCCAGCTGCCGGAGGGGGTTCGGGTTTATGCAATGTCCGATATCCACGGCTGTGCGCATTTGTTGATGCCGATGCTGCGCGTGATCGATGCCGATCTGGCTCATAGTCGGCCTTCACACGCGATTGAGGTGTTCATGGGCGACTATATCGATCGTGGCCCCGACACACGATCGACCCTGGATATCTTAATTGAACGCAGCCGGCGAAATAACACCGTTTTTTTGAAGGGGAACCACGAGTCATTCCTGGTCAGGGTCCTGCGTGAGCCCCATCTTCTGAACGACTGGCTTCGGATTGGCGGAGCACAGACGCTCGCCTCTTATGGAGTTTCATCGGCGGATTTGAGGGGAGACCCGACCAACCTGCTGCGGGAGCTTGCCCGAGCTATTCCGCGTAGTCACGTCGAGTTCTTGCGCAATTTGAGACTGTCCTTTACCTGCGGAGACTTCTTCTTCGTACACGCCGGCATTCGACCCGGTCTGCCCCTGTCCGAACAGCACGAAGACGACTTGCTGTCGATTCGCGACGAGTTCTTGAAGAGCGACGAACACTTCAGCAAGTATATCGTGCACGGTCATACTCCGGTGCGCAGCGCCGAGTTACGTGCCAACCGGGCCAACATCGATACAGGGGCGTATGCAACTGGAAATCTCACGCTCATGAGCATCCAAGGCACCCGCTTGCTCGCGGTATAAGCATCAAAATGCCTTCTATCTAACACCTCGATGATGCAGTTTCATTCCGGCGATGGCCTGCGTGCGATATCCAGTTGCCGGGGCCGTGATGGTCTCCCTCTGGTGAGCAACTTCCGGCCAGCTGTCATTGGGACGCGATTGTTCTGAGCGACGGAATTCTCTGAAGGTTGGTGTGTCGGTCCTTTCACTCGCCATCCGCGAGTCTCCCGCCCAACTGATGACGGGCGAGCGAGCCTTCCAAGCCCCGCGCTTCGCGCAACCGGACGCTCACTGATCGTCAAGCCACGGCAGATGCGCGTATTGGAGAACGTTGCCCGCAGTACTTCCATGCGGCTCGCCGCGAATCACTGCCTTACAGTTTCCTTTGGCGTCGGTCCCGCATCCCCGCGATTGCGGTCTGGTGGTCTCCTGATTCATGGAGCCCCCCTCGGACGCCGCGCCAACGCTCGTCCTCGACTGCGCCCTTGCAAGACAGGCCTGCGGTCGTTGAGCTGGAGCACTGTAGTAAACACGCCGAGATAATCGAGCCCGGACTGGTCGTGCAGCCTCGTGAGCGGCGGGTTGCTGATGTGAAACATCTTGCGCGGCAGTCTCGGCGAGCGCCCTCTCGGCAGGTGCGCCGGCCCGATCTGATCGGACTGCGTCCGACCGGCGATCTTCAGCCCGTAGCGCCATCACGCCGCACGAGGAAAATGGTTTGATCTCGCGCTAGTGCTCGGTCCGCCCAAGCTTTTGTCGGGTTCGCGCCACTTGCTTGTCAAGCTGCTCCTCGACGAACATCACAACCATGCGCCGAGAGTCCTGATCAGTGATCTTTTGAAAAGCCCTGATGAGACGCAACATCTGCAGATCTTCGACGCCTTGGGACATGGCAGAGACCTCATCGGAAAATCTCGAGCTGAAAACCAGTAAGCTATGCGGCCGTTACTCCGGGAAAGGAATATGGAACTTGGTCGAAGGTTAAGGCTGCCGCCGAGCTGCCGGAGCGGTGCCGCCCACTCTCAAGAGCCCTGAACGGCGAAGCCGGGATCAAAAGGAAGAACGGAAGCACCTTGGCCTGGACAGATAGTGTCGAGGCTGTCGCCCCGCTCGATGGCGGATGAAGAGATTTTCGGACGGCAAGCCGTGCAGCCGAGAGCCGGAATTGCGTGATCAGCATTACCCCCAGGCCGAACCGACCCGTTCTGATCAACGAGAGCGATGCCGGGAGACGGCTGTTCAGGAAAGTCCAGCCGCTGCGACGCGCTAGGTTACCCAGGCTTTCTCCCGCCCGGCGACCATCTGGGCGCGCCAGGCGTGGTTTGAGGACCTTACACCGCAAGGCTGAACAGGCGATCTTTTTATCTGCGTTGTGATTCCTGTGTCCACATTCGCAGCTCTCACTTGAACGGATCCTGGATTGACGGCGCCGACTGCCTGATACGACGCACGCTTACGGGCGTGCCGTCAGAAACGAACAGCAGTTCGTAGCGGCGGCCCTCGCTGTCGATGGCAAAGCAGGTGACGTCGTTCACCTTCCTTGCCGCGAAATTGCCGGTTTGGCGGCAGACGCCCGTTGAGGCCTGTTTACTGGGTACCGGCAGGCCATCGACCTTGGGGCGGTCCCTGGAATTGAGCAGCATGCGGTCGATCGGCAGCTCATAGGAATTGTCGTCGGCCCGCTTCCCGTTCTCGCCGGAGAACGACACCACGTGATTCTCATCCTCGGGATCGTCGACGGCGACTGCAAAATTCACCCGGCCCTTGTCCCCATGAGCGTAAGCAATGGTCTTGCAGTTGAAGCTGCGGCCAGCGACCGTCAACGTCTTGCAATGCCCTGACATCGACGCCAGCAGGTCGATAAAAGGCATCGGTCCGTCGTCGGATGAGGAGCTCAAAATCCCCTCCTCCTGACGGGATTGAGCAAAACTTGGCGCGAAGGAAAACAGGAAGACAAGTGCTGCGGCAGTCGAATAGCTCGGCATTGGGGCCAACTTATGAGGGTAATCATGCATGTCAGTTGCGCACGAGGCTATACGATACAGGTCGCGTTGCGATAAATGGTTTGCGTGCTCTCAGCCAGCCCCTTGAATTCGGCGCTGCCGTAATAGCCGCGCACAGCAGCAGCAATCGTGCCGGGCTTGATACGGCGCACCTCCGGCGTTGGCTGGTCCGCGCTCATAGCAGCGCGATAGGCCGTCCAGAATTCCGGTGTGTAGAGAGGCGCGGGCAAAGCAAGTTGCGGCCTGCCTGGCCTGCGCAGATAGACGCGGGGTCGCCCGTGCCTATCGAGATATTCGTTTACGTATTTTGGCTTCCGCTGCCGCATTGCTTATCCCAATAGTCGTCGTTTTCGTTCCCGACCGAAACACCATCGAACAAGGGATCCAAGTCGTTGCGGTCCCATAGCACCAGGCCGAGCATCTGCCTCGGCGCTGGAATGTTACCGGCCTTACGCGGGGTATCGAAATAGCTGGGAGAGATCCCGAGGTACCGTGCCGCATCGGCACGGCGTAGGCCGCGTGGTTGCAGCCGGTGGTTGTCATTGGAAGGAATGGGCAAGAGCGTGCTGCCCCTGAGAAATATTGCTCTGCGAACCTCGCCGGCCGAATCCGACGCACTCATGACATTATATACGGTCGCTCTGGAACGAATGCGGCACAAACGGCCATTGTAACCGATTTGTAACACTTCGTTACTAGGCCGGCGCACCTGCCCCAGCCTGGCGTGGAAGCCGCTCCGTCAATTCCAGAGCCGCAATAGGCAGTAGCTCCGGCACCGTTGGAGCTACTACCGACCGAAAATTTGCGCGCTACTCGCGATGCCTTGATGGCGGCATGCGCACTCGCCGATACACGAAATGGGCCGGCCATTATCCGCCTCGCAGCCCCGCTGAATGGCTGGCCGACGGCCATGTGACCTGCAGCATCCAGTGCCAAAATGGCCGTTGTGATCGCCGGGTCAACGTGCGGCCCGACGCACTCCCGCAGGATCAGCCGTGGTCGCGTGTCGGCTTGCGCCGGGTCTGCTCAGCGTGCGGCGCCGCAGGATCTGTGCATATCGTCCCGAACTGGCATGACAGCCGCGGGCAAGTCAGGCCAAGCATGGGCTTGAGGTTTTGACTCCGCCGATGAAGCACGTCACCGAACGCCCTTTTGCCGATCCACAAGCCGCAGCCCGCAAGCTAGTTCAGCTAGCTTCAGGCATCGAGGCGGTACAGGACGGCAGAATCCATATCGATAAGATCAACTATCCCTTCCTCTACACGCTTAAAGCAAGCGGGGCAGAGTTCGGCGCTGGCATCAGGTGCGCTGTCGAGAAGGGCTGGCTGGAGCTGCATGAGAGCGGCACCTACGTGCGGCTGCTGACGCCGGGCGAGGATTTGTTGGCGCCTTAAGGAACCTGCCGGGGGCGTTTCCGCTTGAATCCGCGCTGGCTCGCCGCCCGAGCTGGCGGAGCGGCCCCGGCCTAACCTCAAAGCCCCCTGAAGCCGGGGCCGTCTCTCATACGAGCTCAGCTTTGCTTGATCGTTCGAGCGGCTAATTCCTGGTCCAGCTCCTTCAAGCGAACGAGTAGGTTTTCCACGATCTGCATGCAATCGGAATGCCGCAATGACCGCACGCCCGCGCGGTCAGCTCTTGCTCCAATATAGTCGCCACTATGCCTTGGATGCTCACAATCCGTCCCCTCGGAAAACATTGCTCCGGCCAGATACGGCTCAACAAAGAATTGGGTTCGCTCATGGGAAAAGCCGCAGCGTGGTTCCAGCCCCACTGCGGCATTCCCGGACAACTTGAAATTGGTTGGTTCTTAAATCGCGCCGGTGTTCTTACAGTAGAACACCCCGTTCCGAAAATGGACTCCGTACAACTACCGGAGGTGCCTTGTCACTTTGGAGCGAACATGGCACGGCTGGCTTTCCAGCCCCCAATGCTCCCGGCTGCCGATCCATTGCGGATTAGAGCGCCGGAGCCGCGAAAGTGAAGGTCGCAGGAACGGCTAAAGGCTGCTCCTGCGACCGACGCCGCGACGTTCCGCACGATCGGCGCGACACCCGTGGTGCTAGCACAGAGGCCCACCGGCCTGAACCGGCCGGCCTTTTGCTGTCAGATGCTGGAGATCTTCTTGTTAGGGGCACGTGCGGAAAGCCTGCCCGGCTTTGCGGCTGTGACCGGTGGGATGCACCGATTTCGAAGTTAAGACAACCGCCTAACAAATGTTATAGCTGGAACATAAGGGACCGGGAAAACTCGGCAAACCGGGGAGGCGCAGCGATTTCATTTCGAGCATTTTGAAACCCGGAAAGAGGGCCGCTGTCTCACCACAGCGGCCCTTCGCGCTTCGCACCTTGCTGCTGTCGCCAGGTTTCCCAGCGCCCCTCTCAGGGCGCGTCCGGACCCAGCTCGCAACACCCGTTTCCCCAGATCTGGGGCCACTTTCATCCGGCAGGAAATCGAGCGAGGCCGCTCATCCGCTAGAGCATGCTGTTTTTATACGGAAACATAGCCTGAATTTTTGAGATAGTTGGCGCACTCCTGGGCGGAGAAGAGGTCGAGCAGTTGACCGACCTTGCGCCAAGTTGCCTCGACGTCACGCGGCTCTGCAGCTCGCATCAGATGTTTGAGCTTGGCGAAGGCCTGTTCGATCGGATTGAGGTCGGGACTGTAGGGCGGCAGGAAGAGCAGATGCGCTCCGGCGGCGCGGATGGCATTGCGGGCGGACTTGCCTTTGTGACTGCTGAGATTGTCGAGGATGACGATCTCGCCTTTTGTCAGCGTTGGCACCAGAACCTTCTCGACATAGAGGGTGAAGAGTTCCCCATTGATGGGGCCGTCGATGACCCAAGGTGCGCTAATCTGGTCGTGCCGCAGCGCTGCAATGAAAGTCATGGTCTTCCAATGACCGAAAGGCGCGGATGCCTGGAGCCGCTGTCCACTCGGACCCCAGCCGCGCAGTGGCGCCATGTTGGTCTTGATCCAGATCTCGTCGAAAATCAGGCGTGAAGCGTCAATCTTGCCTTGATGGGCCTTCCAGCGCGTCCGTTTACGAGCGATATCGGGCGATCTTGTTTGGCCGGCAGGATCTTTTTTTTGAAACTCAGTCCTTCGGCATGCACAAACGTCCAGACGGCCCGCACATCTGTCTTGATCCCGCGCGCCGCCAACTCCTGTGTCAGCTTCCGCAAGGTGAATGGCCCAGAGAGAACGCGCTTGCGCAGCCAGTCGGCATTGGCACCTGATAGAACCGGCCTCTTGTGACCACCAATCTTGCCTGGCGAAACGCCTCCAGTCTCCCGCCTCAGGTTCTTCCACTTGGTTACACAGGACGGACTGATCTCAAGCGCCTCTGCAATCGAGCGAACCGTCTCCCCTGCGTCAGCCCGCGCCAGAGCCCGTTCACGAAGGTCTTCCGAATAGGGTCGCGTCATCCATGCTGGCCTCCGTTCTCCAGCACGAAGTTTGAATCAGAAATCGGCTCCCTGGGAATCCCGATTCCGGTAAAAACAACATGCTCTAGCAGCTTTCGGACACGCCTCAGTGAATGAAACCGTTTGCCGGCTCGCGCGAAGCACTCCGGAAATGGTCCGGGTCTAGCTTCCTCTCACTTACGAGGGGATTTCAAATGGTCGCGCTTCAATTGTTGATTGCAGTGGTAGTTGGCGGAGGCATTCTCTTTTCGGTATTTTCGGGCGATTTTGGCGCCGACGTGGTTCTCGCGATCGTCGCTTGCCTCTCCTAACGAGCAGGCATTAGGCTTCGGGTGAAAGCCCGCCCCCATTGCTGAGGCGGACTGCACCAAGAGTCTGCGCTCGTCCAACTCAGCAACCGTAACGACTTCCTCGGCGCTCCTGGCTAGCGGCGGAAATTACTTCAAGGAGCTGCTAATCGATGTGAACTTGTCGTTCATCGTGCTGCCGAGATTGTTGACCACGGTGATGATCGCCAGCGCAATCCCTGCAGCGATAAGCCCGTACTCGATTGCGGTCGCACCACTCTCATCTGAAACAAAGCGCTTAATCAAGACCATCTTCTGCCCCTGCATTTAGGTTGGTAATACCGGAGATATACGGAACCCAATTTTCGATCCGGTAAATTGGATGATTCAAATCTCTCACAAATGGCTTAGATCGCCCGCGCTGGGAATAGTCACCCAGTGGCAAGCGCCGCCGGGACACTCATATCGAGCTCGCCAACATGAAAGGCCAAATGGTCGCGCTCGAGCAGGCGAGCATTCAGAAGAAATGCAACATCAAATTCCAAGGGAAGCCGCCCGGCGTGAGCGGGCGCGCCGATCGTGCGAATGCATGCGCCGGAAGGCGTGTCCTGCGGCCCCAGCGCCTACGCCCAAAGGCGGTCCGCATCCGTCTTCGTATAAACCCAGTCATGCCGCTATCGTCACTCATCGGACTACAAAAGCTGAACCGAGCTTCGCCGTGAACGCGCCGCCAGCGAAACTTTGATGCAGTGACAAATCGGCGCGGGCCTTAGTCGGCGCCGGCCCAGATGCTACCAACGGCCGCTTGGGATTTCCCGTTATCCACAGTCCCGAGGCTGCCGCAACCTGACAGCGCTTGAATTGACTCCGAGCGGGAGTAACCTTCGTCTTTTCCGTTTGGCTTTCTTGCGGGGGAAATTCAATGGACAAGATCGAGCGAGCTTTCGTGCTTATTGCACTCACGGGCTTTTACGGCACGATCGCGGGGCTGACGTGGCTGATCGTGAGCTAGGAATTAATTGGCGCAAAAACGAAGGGCCGGTGTATAGCCTGAGCAACATGGTCGGCAAGCTGTTCGGCTACAAGCTAAGTTTGCCGCCGCTCGACCCGCGCTGTCTTGCGATAAATCAACGGCACTAGCGGGCTCGGGTGCCCGGCCAGCCTGCCGGCACTCGTGTCGGGTGCGCCGCCACAGTGCCGACTGCCGTGAATTCAATATCTTCGTTCGGAGCGCCTCAGCGTACCTTGATCGCTCGCCGCCACCCGTAAATTTCCCAATATCGCTCGCGTCGCGATAATTCGACCATCTCGAAATGAAATCGTCCAAGCCAAAGGAATGGACGCAGGCTGAGCGAAAGCGGCTTGCGTGGCTGGCGCGTCGGCGTGTTGTGTCGGAGATCGCGGCTGCGCTCGGTCGGCACACCGGATCAGTGAGGCGAATGGCGCGCGCAATGGGCCCCATTCTTAAAAGATAAATCAGCCAACCTCCTAACCTCATCCCTCATCCCTCGCACTCGTTCTCCGATCGCATCACTTCCCGAGTCGGGCGGGTCCAAGATCCAAAGTGCTAATCCACCATTTTACAACCTGGGGAAAACTGTCTCTAGGTCAGCCGGCCTGCTTTTTTCGAATCGACCCTGCGTGCTCGCTGCCTCACCATGTTGTCGCTGTGGGGGTGCGCGTGAGCCAGTTTTTGTCCGTGCTGCTGTTGGCGACCGCGTTGACGCTGACGTTGTGTTTCGGTATCGCAGCCTGGCGCCAGTCCTCGGGTAAAGATGCGGATATCACTGCCACCATTCCATATCGGGAAACCGGCTGGAGGTAGGATGCAGCAACTGAGGCCTGCGAATTGCGCTGCGGAACGCAGCTCCTGCGTCGGGGCGTTAAAGAGGATCGGTGTTAAGTATCCCCACTAAAGATGTTGCGACCCCCGTTCACTACGGCTTGCGCTCTCGTTCCGGTTGCGGTTCTATGCCACGAGCAACGGCTGGGGAGCCGTGATGGGCAAATTTGGGGGTGCGACGCTAGGCGTCTTTTTCGCCACGGCAGCCTATTGTCAGGTGCCTGCCCCCGCCCAGTCCAAAGCCCACTCCTGAACCCTCAGCCTATTGCCGCAAAGATGCTGCACGCGTAAGTTGCCTCCGCGCGCGAATTGTCTCGCGCTTGAAACAAGATTTGGGGCATTGGAAATGATCTGCAGGGCATGGGCTGTCGCGACCGTCTTGGCGTTCGCGGGAATCAACAACGCTTCGGCGACTATTGTAAATAACACCACACTCACGGCCGGATGGCATAACGGCACTGGAACGGTCGATGGACACTTCACCGTCGACCAGGAGAACGGTGCCGAGTTAGGATTGCGTGCAGCAATTCGCTTCGTCGGTCCGATAACGCCATCCGGCAACGTTTACGTTGCGCCTGTCAGCAGCCCCGGATCAACGCTTGCTCTTTGGAACTTTGAATATTCCTACGACCCCGGTACGAATTCTGGGACCACGACCTACATTTCTATCAGCGACAATCACGGACACGCCTTCTCCGACTTTGCGCTTTTCGTTTTCGACAACACGTTTGCCGGCACAGCTGCACAGAATAGCGAGAATATCGGCTTCTTCCCCTTCTCTCTCAGCTTGTTCGATCCTACCCTTGCGGCGATCTATTCAATCGACCTGACGACGAAAGATAGCGGAGGCGCTACCCTCGCCTCGGTGGACATCCAGGTGAACGTCGGTGCGGTACCAGAACCCTCGACCTGGGCAATGCTGATGCTAGGCTTCGCAGGCATCGGCTTCATGACCTACCGGCGCAGCAACCAGGTGACAGTAATCACCGCGGCCTGATAGCCAGCCCCATCAGCGCAGCAGGAAGGCCGCCTCAGGGCGGTCTTTTTGTTTGTCGATCATTTAAACTCTCGAGAAAGCACCGGCTCCGACTGGTATTCGTTGGCTGCGACCATTGCCCAAGCCGGGGGTCGTCTTGCGTGCGAGGCACTGTGGACGAGAGCCTGAGGATCCTGTTTGCGATCAGCGCGACCGCCGCCGTTGTGACCGGAGCCTTTTTGCCATCCGATTTATCATTGGATTGCAGCTGTAGACCCGCAACGCGATATCCGTAAATTTCCCTAGGTCCAAAGTCTCGCAGACTCGCTGCACCATTGCTTGCGTTCGCGCCTTGGTTGCGCTTTGATTTATTGTGAGGGTCACGTCCAGGAGGGGCATTTGCCCAACGAGATAGACTTAGCCACCGCCGTAGCCACGGAGCTTGTTAAGCAAGTCCCAATCAAGGAAGTTTATCAGGACGGCGTTTCCCCGGCGATGCGGAAGACGAGATCGGCACTGGTCAATTTTGTTAAGGCGCTTCATCTTGCTCTCGCACCTCTGCAATTCACAGCCGCGCTGCAAGATCGTTACGTAGATTTCTTAGATCGGTTCGTTAGGAAGGTGCCCGAAGAACGACGGGTCCTTCCTCCTTCTCAGATTGCTGGGCCGATTTTGGAGGCGATAAAGTATGAGCAAGACGACAGTCTCATCTCCGACATGTATAACGAGCTACTTTCTAAAGCCTTTGATCGAGACTCGCTGCGTTACCAGCACCCGGCGTTTGCACCTCTGATCAAGCAACTTTTGTTTGAGAAGCGGTCATATTGAAGGTGATATACGAGAAACTGCTTCAGAACGACCATTACAAGTTTCGATTCACCGATGACTACGACCGCCACACGAATCGCTTTTTCAATCGAATAGTTGAAGTCGATGAACTTCCAAGAGAAGGTCTGGTTACGCCGGCGAATGTCGCAATTTACCTCGAACATCTTGACAAGCTGGGTCTTGCTGCAGTTTTGCAATATCAGAACGCCGAGCCTATCGTCTCAGCTGTCGCGCAAACCGGCTCTAGAACATTTGCGCGGTATCAACTTACTGCGTTTGGGCACGAATTCATGAAGGCGGTTAGGCCGCTGGTTTGATAGGTGCAGCGCGTGTGCCAGCCTATGAAGTGAGATGCTTCCTGCGTCGCGGCGTTAAGAGATCGCTGCTTGAATCGGGGATCGCTGGTGATGTGGCTCTGAGCGACCGATTCACATCGCGCCACAAACATGATTGTCAGCTAATTTCTTGGAGCTTAGACTGTCTATTGTTTCTCTACAAATTTGGAGGATACAGTGAGATTTTCATCGCTATGTATTGCGACGTTTGCTGCAGTTGTGGTCGCGTCTCCTTCGCACGCCGCCTGCGAACGAAGCTGTACGGAGGTCGCGCAAAAGTGCGTCAGCATGGGGGCAACGAAAGAGGCCTGCTTTGCGGATATGAAGAGCTGCATGAAAAGCGGCAATCTGCACATGCCCAGCGGTCGCACCTTCTCCAATCTCTGCAAAAAGTAGCGATGCGGGCGATTTTCCACGTGTCGCTCTGTTTGGCTCGGAGCTGACAAGAGCAATGCGGCGTGGAGCATCTGAGACTGCCCTCGGGGCACTAGCGGCAACCGCCTTCTGGACGGTAGTCGCGGTTCGGCCGAGACCTCACCCGGTTCAAAGATTTCGCCGGCCCAGCGGCGACCGCATTTGCGGCGATCATGGCGGGCTGGATCGCCTACCGTCTGGGCCAAAGCCAGATCGCCGTAGCGAAAGTCCAGGCAGACATTGCCGAGCGCAACTGGAAAACTTCCAATGAAAAAATCGTACTGGATCTCTTCGACAAACGGCTTGCCATTTTCGAAGAGATTAGAAGCATTGTGGGCGAGGCTTGCCGTAACGGCACCGCGCCTGACGATTTGTTTTTTCGATACGGACGAGCGATCGATCGCGTCCCCTATTTCTTCGGTGAAGACGTTCAGAGATACGTCGAGAAAATCCGCGGGCATCTGATCAACCTGAACCTTGCCATCACGATGATGCAAGATATTGCGGGTCCGGAGCGCCCGACATGGGTCAAAAAACGCGGAGACGTATTCATGGCTATAGCCAAATTTTACGAAGAAGCCCCGCGCCTTTTCGGGCCGTACATGAAAGCTCATCAGACGGCGTAGTCGCGGCGCCGGGATGACCCTAAGGTTCAATCTATATAGAGAGCGCGGCAAATACAGTCAGCTCAAATGATTGGAGGCGGGCATCAGAAAAATGAAGATCGCAACTCTGTCTGCCGCAGACGTTGCTGGTTGATATAGCGCGACACTGATGGAGCGTGGGCACGAGGTCACCATTGGTCCCTTTGGCCACGCGCCTTCGGCCGTGACCGCGACACGGCGCCGTGTGGGCGCGGTTCCCTCGCCTGGGACACGGCTTATCCCTCCGGGCTTTTTACCCCCTTGTCGGCCCCCTGTGCACGAGGGCCCCGGGCGCCCTCCTGCCCGGCGGTTGCGGCGGAAGGAGCAGTAAGCCTAAGCCTTCGGCTTGAGTCGAACCCCAAGAACCGCCCCGACTGTTGCGAGTCCCTCGGCACAAACCTGCTTTCGCCGGAAAGGGATTTTGTTTCCAAAGCTTGACTTGCGGTTTTGCTCCAAAACTCGGGGCTGAGGAGTGCAGCTTGGAATCTGGCGTGTCCAGCTACGTTTTCGGTCCAACGCCGCGTCATTCGTTCAGTGGGCGCACCCGTGGAGAGCCCCGCAGCAGCGAACGTTGATGGTCGATAGATTCCCGCACTTCTGCCATTCCCACGGATCGGTCCTCGCGCTGGGCCCTCTCGCGCGCCAGCGCTTTCAACTATTGACCGGCGCAGCTCGTACACGGCCATCACCGTTTCGTCTGAAAGCACCCGCCCCCGGGCAGCGACCTAACAGAGCGAAGCCACCCGCAAAAATCTCATGTGGACGCTGCACATGCTTCCACAGCCTGTGGAGTTCGTCACCGGACGATCATTGCCAGCGACCACTCGGTTTCGTTCGCGCCGCGATCGTCGTCTCGATTTCCTGAACCATCTCTCGCACCCGTTCTGCGAGCCGTTCAAACAGCGCTCGCGTCTGCCTATCGGGCGCAGTTCTCGCCAAGCGAGCACAATAGCCTGCGTCCGCTCGAAACTTCTCAAGTTGAGCAATAAGTTCTTCCATTCTCGCTCTTCTATTTCCCCACGTTCCAAGAGCTGTTTAGCGGCGACCTACCGGCCGGACACTTGGGAAATTTCCCAGGGTCCAAGGCGTACAAATGGCGGTTGCGCTCCAGGGGAAAGGGGGCTCAACGAGGCAGGAGCCGAAGGCTTCTAGCGCGAGGAAACCATATGGCAGGTCCCACGAAGCGATCCTGAAACAGACCAGCCCTAGCCTGCATCAGGTCGATAGGGGACATCATGTCATGTGGACGATCATCAACGCAGTCTATGAAGAGTACTGCCAGGCTCGCCTTGACGAGATGCTGCGGATCGATGCTGTAAAAACAGGCGCTGAACTTCCGCGCCGGGATGGGCTGAGCGCGAGTTTGGCTCAGCCGCGATAGAGCAATTTGGAGGGTAACATGGCGGCATTGGCTACCCGTATTTTTCCCAAGGCGTCGGTCGAGGCGATTGCCGACTTCGAGACGTTCGTGTCGGTATCGCTATTCTGCTTTGCCGGCTTGCTCATGTCGGTCAGCATTATTGTTGCCGACAAGTACATGCCGGGCGAGTGGTTCTGACCTCATCGTCCTGACGAAGGCGGAGCCCGATGCTGCGTACCATCGTACTTGCCGCATTCTTATTGATGTCGGCTTGCTATGTTGCTGCCGCTCAGCAGACTACCGCCGACCAGTATGCCGACCTGCAGAAGAATTTTGCCGAGGCATACAATCGCAAAGACGTCGACCAGCAAAGTCTTGATTGTCGGATGGGATGCGGTTCGCAAGAGCTGGGAGGGGACTTTTGCTCGCTTCGCCGAGATTTCAGTATCGATGAAAGGGCCGCAAATTCATGTCGCCCACAACGTGGCATGGGTTGTCGGAATTGAGAGTGCTGAAGGGAAGTTCAAGAATGGGGATGCCGTGAGCTTCACGGCCTTCACAACCAACATGTACGAAAAACGGGATGGACGTTGGTTCATGGTGTTGCACACCACGTCACGGATTCCGCAATAGCGCAACAACACGTCCGCAGCGGCGGACCTGTCAGACCGCGCACTTCAGCTCATGGCCCTAAGCCGAAGAGCGGTTCAAGCGCCGTAATGCCCGCTATCGGTGCTAAACCGGACGCCGAGCTGAGCTTGCGTTGCGAGCCGCCTTTGACCACTCATTTGCAGACCTTAGCCCAAAGTCCCCTGGCCGCGTCACGCTCGCGCGTCAGGTAGTCTGCCAGCGCCATCGCGGCGAGATCATAGCTCTGCTCGGCAGCGCAGCACGCCCATGGCCGCCTCATGATAAAGCTTCATCACTGCCCAGGAGCAGCCACGGTCGCGGTCTCTTCCATGATCTTCGCCACGCTGCCGTCTCGGACCACGATTGCGGTATAGTAGCCGTGTAGCGGTTGGTCGCCGATCTTGGCCTGCCACTCGCCAGCATTGAACACGAAGTTGCCGAAAGACCGCGACACGTTGCGCTCTACAGAGTAGTCGTGCAGGTCCAAGTCGACGACATCCTGCAGATTACGCCGAATCGCTTCTCGGCCTACGAACATACCGCTTGGCGTCACCCTAATGGCGTCGTCGGTAAAAGCTGCAGCCATGGCAGATGGATGCACGGCGATGACGTAGGTCTCAGCCGCCCAAACCCTTTCCATCGCATTAATGTCGCGAGCCGAAAGGGCGGTATCGAAAGCTAGATTTGCCGCAGTGACAGCTTCGATGTCGGACTTTTGCTCTGCGTGGAGATTGACCGTTCCGAAAATGAAAATGAAAGCGGTGGCGATCGCTAATTGCCGTAAGGAAAAGCTCCAGATCATCGCTTTCTCCTGAAAAAGATGCAGTAAGGCCCGGATTTCTGCGATCTACTATGCCTGCCCCGTTGTGCCTCGACAGGTCAAGCTGGTACCAATCGATGGTCAAAAACGGACATGCGTGCGCCGTGAAAGGTTTGTCGCAACAGTCGATATTCGGAGTCGAGTATAACAATCCCAAGTTTCCGAGGCTTGGCATTGAAGCATTGCGCTTCTCGGATCTTTTGGGACGCGTATCGCCCCGTCACTTTGCCTCGCCACAGCGGCCCGGTTTCCATCTGTTGATACTATTTACCGCTGGCAGCGGAGATCACTTCCTCGATTTTCGCCGCGTGAGGTGCAAGGCAGGTACGCTTGTCCATGCTCGCCCGGGTCAAGTTCAGCAGTTCGTCCTTGGTCAAAAACTGGAGGCGGATATCCTGCTGTTCACGTCAGAATTCATCTTTCCCGCGTCTTCAGCGGCGGACGGAGCGGCTTTTGGAGCCTTGGTCGATGATATCGTTCCCGAAGACGTCACGGACCTACGGCCTGATGCGCTGGAGAGCGTCGTCAGCGTCCTGTCGGCCATAAAGCGGGCATATCATAAAGCAGATGGCTCGAAGCTATCGGCCGCTATCCTCCAGCATCTCCTCTATGCAATGCTCCTGACGATCGCAGGCTATTACGGCAAGAGCGATGCGCTCTCCATGACGGATAGTCATCGCAGGACGTTCCGGAGATTCCGTCGAGCTGTCGACGCGAAGTTCGCACAAACGCGGATCGTTGAAGATTACGCGGAAGCTATTGGATGCTCAGCGAAGTCACTCCGCCGAGCCTGCATGATGGCGTGTGGTTCCTCACCCAAAGCTCTGATAGAGCAACGCCTGATCTTGGAAGCGAAACGATTGCTTGCACACGCCGGCCCCACGGTTGAAGCAATTGCCGCAGAGGTAGGGTTCAGTGAGCCAACAAACTTCGTGAAGTTTTTCAGACGGCACGGAGGGATGCGACCGCTTGACTTTCGAGCAAAGTTCCCGGGCGCCCGTTCAGGCTGACACCGTCCTTACTGCTCAACGCCTTAGTGAGGCGGTCTAAACCAAAAGCCGCCCTCAGCGCGCTCTGCGACCTCGCACCGAACTGACAATTTCCGCTGCAGCGTCCTGAAGTTCTTCGAGATGCCGGGCGGCGAAGACCTCCACCGAAAAGGCGGTCCTGAGCCAGACAATGTTGATCGAGCCCAGAACGCGCGCGCCATCGCGCAGGGGAACAGCAATTGAGATCAAGCCATCGGCATGCGGCGGCTTGCCATACCAGCCGCCGACATGGGTAGGGTCGCGCGTTGCGTAGCCGCGTGCTCGCACTTCCGCGAGAATCGTATTCAGACGCGCGGGCTCTCGCGCCAGACGATCTTCGGCCTTGTTCGAAGTCCGCAGCATCTCGATGATCTCCTGCCGCTCCTTGGCCGGACAATAGGCCAGATAGGCTCGTCCAACACCGGTCAGCAACCAGTTCACCTGCAGACCAACCCTCTCCTCTTGCAACAGGATCGGGCTGCGCGCACGGGTGGTCTCACGGATTTCCATGTGGTCTCCTGCCGGCATCATGAGATCCGAAGGCCACGAAACGCGCCGACACAGCCGCTCGAGCACCGGAGCGGCGGCTTCCGCGATTCGATCGCGACGCTCCCGGCGTGACGGCGCGCGCGAAAGCGTCGCGCCGATGCGATAACGCCCATCTGCAAGCCGCCGGGTGACCACGCCGGACCGTGCCAACGTGTGAAGGATACGGAGTAGGCTTGGCTTGGAGATACCAGTGAAGACGTAAAGCTGCTGCAGCGAGGAATCGGGCTGCATCTGCAGAGCCTGCAGGACACGAAGGCCGCGCTCCAGACTCTTGATGATTTTCGGACCCGCCACCGCCATTCTCTATTCCACACTGTGAAACGTGTCATTCCACAATGTGAAACATACGTCGATTTTTGTGGCAAATCTAGATAGCGCGTCAGAAGGTGGCGTGCCTGCAGGTTGCACTTTGGAATTGGCATCGAAAATTTCAGCGTTTGATGGAGACTTCCATGAGACCCCACCTGTTCTTCCGCAGCGCCTCATTGTCCGTCGCGACCCTGGCCCTGCTCGCAGCCTCAGCACCGCAACTATCAGCGCAGAGCTCGTTCCCATCGGGGACGGTTCGCTTCGTGGCGCCGTTCTCGGCCAGTACGCCGCCCGACATCATCAGCCGCATCGTCTCCAAGGAACTGACGGAAGCCGAAGGCTGGCGCGTCATCGTCGAGAACCGGCCCGGCGGCGTGACTACCATCGCGGCGACCGATGTCCTGACCCAGCCGGCGGACGGCAACAGCCTCTATGCCATGTCGGTGCCGTCGGTCGCGGCGCCATCGCTGGTGCCGAAAATCTCGTTCAACCTGGACAGGGATTTCGACCCTGTCATTGAAGCAACAGTTTCCTACAACGTCCTGGTGGTGAACCCGTCGGTGCCGGCCAAGACCGTGGCAGAGTTGGTGGCTCTGTTGAAGAGCCAGCCCGACAAGCTGACGTTCTCGTCCGGCGGCTTCGGCACGCCCGCCCACCTGATCGGCGAGCAATTTAAGCAGCAGACCGGCACGCGTGCCCAGCACGTCCCCTATGCGCAATTCCCGCAGGCGATCGGCGACCTGCTCAACGGCACCAACGCCTTCATGTTCATCACCATGTTGCCCGTCGTCGACCTGATTAAGACCGGTAAGCTGCGGGCGCTTGCGGTGACCGGACCGAAGCGTGTGCCGCTTCTTCCTGATGTGCCGACCATCGTCGAAGCCGGCTATCCCTCGCTGGTGGTCGAGGACTGGACCGGCTTCGCAGTCAAGCATGGCACGCCGAAGGAGACGGTCGCGCGGCTCAACGCTGCCATCAACAAGGCGCTGGAGAAGCCGTCAGTGCGCGAGGCGCTTGCTAAGATCGGTGCCGAGCCGGCAGGCGGCACGCCCGAGCAATTCGGCCGGCTGGTCGGCGATGAGGTTTCGCACTGGCACAAGGTCGTCGCCGACGCCGGCATCAAGGTGCAGTAACAGTGACATCAGATTTTCGCGTGACGCTCCTCGGGACGGGGACGCCAATTCCCCGTCCCGATCGTTTTGGCCCGAGCACGCTGATCGAAGCCGGCAGTCACACTGTACTGATCGATGCCGGCCGAGGCGCTGCCATGCGATTGTTTCATCTCGGCATTCCGATTGGCCGGATCGATGCGCTGTTGCTCACCCATTTTCATTCCGATCACACTGTCGGCATTCCAGATCTCTGGCTGACGGGCTGGCTAAGCTCGCATTTCGGCAACCGTCGGCGCCCGTTCAACGTGATCGGCCCGGTCGGCACAGCGAGGCTCATGCATCATCTCGAAGCGGCCTATGCGCACGACATCGAGATTCGTGTCGAGGACGAAAAGCTCGCCCGGGAGCATGTCGCAGTGGCAGTAGAAGAATTTGGTGAGGACGGCGTCGTCTATCAGGCCGGCGACCTGCGCGTAATCGCCTTCACCGTCGATCATGGCGACGCGATCAAGCCGGCTTATGGCTTTCGCATCGAGTATCAAGGTCGGGTCGCGGTGATCTCCGGCGACACTCGCTACAACGTGAACTTGCTCCGCTACGGCGAGGGCGCCGATCTGCTGGTGCACGAGGTTGCGATGGCTCCGCCGGAACTGCTGGGCCAAGCCGACATTCAGCGCATCATCAATCATCACACCTCGCCGCAGGAAGCCGGACGCGTGTTTGCGCAGACACGGCCGAAGCTCGCCGCCTTCACCCACCTCGTCATGCTCGCCAGTGACTCCGTGGCGGCACCGAGCGTTGACGATCTGATCACGGCAACCCGCGAGACGTATGCCGGACTGCTTGTTGTCGGAGAAGACCTGATGAGCTTCGAGATCGGCGAGACCGTTACGGTCACAAATCTAAAATCTGGCCCCTGAGACGTTGGCTTTGGGTCTTGGTCGTGCAAAAACGCCATGACGCGGACCGGCGCGGTCGAACTCAGGCTATCGCGGTCCGATCAATTTGGGCAAGTTTTACGGCCGCTCGACCAGAACTCATCCTGAGGCAATGTCGGGGCTCTTTTACGCGCCCCATGAACCGCAACGGCGCGCGGCAACGCCGGTATCACGACCTCACCGCCGCCAGCAGCGGTTTCATCCCGACGATGTTCAGCACGCGTGTCAGATTGTAGCCGAGCACGCACAGCGCCATCTCGGTCGCAACTTTCGGCAGCGTCACGCACAAGAAGTGCGTCGCGCCCATGCGCATCTTCAGTGTGCCGAACGGATGCTCGACGGTCTCGCGGCGTGTGCGCATGGCGTTTGGATTCTTGTCGAGCCGCGCCTGAGCGCGTTCGAGTCCTCGTGCACCATCGCTTGATTCGGCGTTG
The DNA here is from genome assembly GCF_000515415.1 of Bradyrhizobium sp. WSM1417. NCBI lineage: Bacteria > Pseudomonadati > Pseudomonadota > Alphaproteobacteria > Hyphomicrobiales > Nitrobacteraceae > Bradyrhizobium > Bradyrhizobium sp. WSM1417. The sequence goes on along the minus strand of NZ_KI911783.1, from coordinate 2,900,558 downwards.
TGGGCTCGGCGTGCACTTCGATTTGAGTGGACAGGTTTTGCAGGCGTTTGTCCAATAGTTGCGCAGCTTCTGCTGCCGTCTTCGTCGTTGGTATAATAACATTTGAGTTTCTCACCGGCAGGGCAGCGATAAACACCCTCATTTGGCAGATAACCAAAGTCCTGTTTGCCGGAGCGTCCCGAAGCCTTCGCACCCGATGTCATCGGCTTGGGCAAAGTCACCATGATGCCAGATTGCTCGCACGCCACGATTTCTTCACCCTTGAAGTAGCCGCGATCGGCGACAACATCGAGCGTGTCGGCCTCAAGAACGGCTTTGGCTTGCCGGCCTATGTTTGCAAGTTGCGACCGGTTTGAGCCGCTTGTTGTCACCTCGTGCGCGACGATCAGATGGTTTTCTGTATCGACCGCCGTCTGCACGTTGTAGCCGACGACGCCAGAACCACGGCCGCTCGAGGCCATCGAACGGCTGTCGGGATCAGTGAACGATATCTGCTGATCGGGCGACGCCAGAACCTGTTTTTCAATCGCTGCGAGTTTCGCCATTTCGACGGTCAGATTTTTGAGCCGTTCTTTGATCCGCGTCTTTTTTAACTCCAGTGTTTCCGACGGCTCCTGCCGGTCGGCGTTATCGAGCTGAGCGAGATAGCGCGCAACACTCTCGTCCAATTGCGTGCGCCGCCGCTCGACTTTGCCGCGCGTGAAGTTCTTATCGCGATTATTGACTGCTTTGAATTTGCTGCCGTCGATCGCAACGCTGGCTGTCGCGAGCAAGCCCATCTTGCGGCACGCCTCGACGAAGCGCGCGCAGACCTTTTTGATGCCGGGACCATTGTCCTTGCGGAAATCGGCAATCGTTTTGTGATCGGGCGCAAGCCTGGCGAGCAGCCACATCACTTCGACATTGCGGCCAGCTTCACGCTCAAGCCGGCGGCTCGAATGGACACGGTTGAGATAACCGTAAATGTAGAGCCCTAAGAGCGCGGCCGGATGATACGACGGCCTACCTGTGCCGGCAGGCTCAACGCCACCGAACCCAAGTTCAGCCAGATCGAGGGCTGCAACGAAGGCGTCGATCACGCGAACCGGATTGTCATCTGCAACCCGGTCGTCCAGGCATTCCGGCAACAAAGTAGATTGCCCGCGATCAGCTCCTTGAACGAAACGAGCCATGCCAGCCCCCGCCGATTCAGTGCGGGAATCATAGCAGGCACGGCGTTTTCACACAGCCAGGGTCAATCGCGTCGGCCTGCTCCCCGATGTGATGACTTCCGGTCTAGCCCGGTGAACGGACATGTAGCGGCAGCCCGTCATGGAGGCGAAGGCCCAATAAGCGACGTCACGCCCAAACTTGTCTGACACAACGCCGTGACTACCGAAGTGGGGCGAGCGCGCTGCCCTCGCACGTTTCGAGCGCGATCTTCTGGGCCAGCATGACGTCTCCAATCGGAAGGTCGCCAACGGGCAGGAAACACAAGCCGATCCCTAGACGGCCGTTTTCGTCGATCTCGCAAACATTCGCAGCCGCTCCCGCATAGATTCTGTAGCGGTTGCCCGTGTCGCCGCCGATTACCTCGAAATAACCCTTCTCCGAGAATTGCCGCCGTTGGACAGGCGAGAGGTAATGCCGCAGCAGCAGCAGCGCGCGTCCTTCCGGAGTCCACTCGGCACCGTGAATGAACAGCGCCTTTGCAGGCCTCATCCGTGAGCGTTCACCCGGCCGCGACCGCCTGAGCCGCCACACGGCTCAGCGATTCAGCCGCCGACCAGCCGGGGGAAGAAGAGAGTTTCTTCCGCAGTGGGGTCGAACGATCGGATCCGCGACACCTGACCTGAACCGGTTCGGACCGCGGCGGTGAAGCCGACGTTCGTCAGCTCGCGGAATCGCTGCTCCGCCTTGGCTACTTCCCCTGCGTCGTCCGCATCGAAGAAGTGACGGCTGTCGCCGGTACTATCCATCACGGTCTGGATCGGCATGCGGATCCCTCCTTGTTGATCATGACAGAATATTGTTGAAGCTCCGAAGTTCCTTGATCGTGCCAAAGCTACTAACTTTCGCGCCTCGCAACTAAGGCTTCGGTATGGTGGTACGGAGATTGCCTGCTAGCTAAGCGCGGTTTTTGTGGACTTCGGCGAATAGCATCACCCCGTCACAGGGTCACCCGATGTGGCTATGGTCGACCGCGGTCCGCATCCTTCCACAAACCGGACTTCGCATTCACATACGATGATTCACTGGATGGGGAGCGCAGTTAAGCTCAGAAGTAGAGAGGCTTTCATGCCGTACTACGAATCGAGCTTGTCACCGATGCAACATGCCAGCATCAGGGCGGAATGATCCTTGAAGTCGACAAGGAGCGGCAGACCAAGCAGAACGTCTCGTGGCAGAGCTCACGCTGGTGCGACCAGAACTGATGTCCCACGATTCTGCAATTCGGGTTCGAGATCACAGCAACGCTGAAATATATCGCACTCGCCACCTAGGTCCCGGCACACCATTGTACTCACGATAGCACAACGTTCGTGCTGCCGATTGGACATTCATCCGGCAGCATCACCAACTACACCCAAGCTCACCGAGGCGGGTTCAATTCGCCTGCAAGCCAACCGACCGCATCTGTCTTCATTGGATCCACAGCGAACGACGCCGTCTGGGTACGTTCGCAGGTCGAGCATTCGAACGTGCGCTTCTCGAATCCGGACTTGCCGGGAGAGATGCGCGTCAATGCCATCCGGTGTTTGCATACCGGACACATCGGCCGTTCGTTGATACACGCAGTCATCCACTGCCCCCAAAGAATACTCATTTACCCCAATTACCCCAATTCAATTTTCGAAATGACAAATGGTGAGCGCTAGGCAGCAGCTAAGTCATGCTGACCAGGGGTGAAGCAGCCTTCAATGTCGGTTGGGAGAGGAGTCGCCGCCAAATGCTCCCAGTATTCTGCCTCGGCGAGCAGTTTCCAGCTTCTGTCAGGATGAAGCGCGGCACTCTGCCGACAGAGCGCCGCCATCGCGCGCAAGCGCGGTGCGGTTTCCATTCCAGCCTCCCATGTTTTCCCCACCTTATTTTTTGCTTTTACGTTGGAGTCATTATGATTATGCGTCAGAACAAAATTTTGTTTTCTCGACCGCGACTCGATACGCGCTTGCTGCGGTTGGCTTTCGTTTCGAGCGCCAACGCTGTTCATTTAGCGCAATGTTCCGACTGGACATTCGTCCTGGTTGAAGCGTTGTGTTCTGACGGACCACACGGCTCCGCCACGCCTCTTGGTGCACATGCGGTGCTCGCGAACGATACAGGGAAGGAATTTCGGCGCGGAGAGAAGGACCTCTTCAGCCCTGGCCTGATCACGCAGTTACGACTTGGAACGCGCGCTTGCTTCACCATCCGCGGTCGCCCCCAGGGGAAACGCCCCCAGAGCGTCCGCCATCGCAATTCTCAGCTGCCTTAAAGATCATTATGGCCGGACTTTTGACTCCCTCAAATGGAGCTGCGAGTCAGGTTTCATCATCATAGCCATCGTCCTGATCGTCTTCGTCCGAATCGATGGCCATAGCTTCGATGTAGTCACGGCAGGCATCCCGCAGCGTGCGACCCGATGTCGGATCGTCATGGAAATCCCACCAATCCCGGTCTTCCTTCCATAGATGGAAAAGGGCGATGTGAGCGACATGACGCTCGCGCGTGCTGCACGATAGCCCCGATGAGCAGACGTCTTTAGCGCCATCGCAGGGTCTCAAACGGGCCAACAACGGTCATCGCGCTTGCCAAATCGCGCAAAGAAAAGGCCGCCCGAAGGCGGCTCTTAATTCAATCCTGACTTAGGTGAATCAAGCTGTTGCCATCAACGATGGCTTCGCCTTCCGGCGATATGCCATGAACCCAACGCCCGCAAAGCCGAGGATCATCATCGCCCAAGTAGATGCTTCGGGCACAGCTGGCGTGCCCACAAAACCGCAGTCTGGGCCGCAGCCGAGCTTGTAGACTTCATTCGTTTGCGTGAGGAACAACGACCCATCGTTACCATCGATGCCCACGTAGTCGCCGCGTGTACCGCCTGTCGCGATCAGCGTCGCGACGCCGGTGACATGGTCGATCAGCCAAACTTCGCCGAAGTTGCCGTTTGCAACAATATCCCCGGCAAACTTCCCTGATCCACCGATAACGCCCGTACCATCGGGATCATTCAACACTTGTGAAACAAAAACCGGAACCGCGCTTCCGGTCGCCATATCCCAGCCACCGATGACGTTGCCGTTCCCATCCAGGGCTCCATAAACGATCTTGCCGTCAGCTGACACTGAAACGCCATCGACTGCAGCACCCGTCGCAGCAATTTGCCGGGCCTGGCCGGTTGCCGGATTGATTTCCCAAAGCCCGTTGGACGACGAGGTTATGATATTGCCGTTCACTGGGTTAGTGGAAATGCCATGTCCGGCGATAAAATTCGCAGGATTCGTCACCACGTTGGAGTTGAGTGAGCCGTCGCTGTTCAGTCTTTGAAGCACGCCGCCCGCGTCTTGGTTACCAGCATACAGAACGCCATTAACGTTTGTGATGGCCATTCCATATTGGGTCGCCGTCAGCGACGACGTTTTCGCGGCCGGATTAAACACTAGGCCGTTCCCATCACTGAAAAGATAATTGCCCGAGCCGTACACCTGCATCACGACTTGCCCGGAGCTGTTCGTAGCAATGCCCAAGGGACCGCAGCAACCTGACGATGGTGTTCCGCTCGTCGCCGGGATTCCACTCATATACAGGTTGAGTGTAAATCCGTCGTCGATGCCTGCCTGCGTAAGAGTCAGAGCATCTGCCGAACCGCAATTAGCAATGCTTGCGGCAGCTAGTATGGCGAGCCAAGTACGTGACCACATTTTGTAGCTCCCAATTAATTAACGAAAATATCAAACGAACTTAGTAAATTTTAACTTCCGTTAGGAGTCAACAACAAAGCTGTGTTCACTATTGAACACACTGCGCTCGTTTCGCGATTAATTTTATCAGTTGAAAAACATACGAAGGTTTGCTTGAGCTTGAGTAAATTCAACGCTCGCTCCTTCCGATGACCGCTGTGGGTCACATGCAGCCCTGGAACGGCTGCTGGCGATAAGTCGGCTGTGGGCCTAATAGGGGAAGTGGCCGCGCTCATTCGATTACCTCGTCGGCGCGAGAAATCAGCGTTGGTGGAAGGCTGAGGTCGAGTGCCTTGGCGGTTTTCAGGTTGATGACCAGCGCAATCTTCGTCGGTTGCTCCACCGGAAGTTCACCCGGCGCCGCGCCATTCAGAATCCGTCTCACGTAAGATGACGCCCGGTAAATAGATCCCGCTCGGTCGTCCCATATGTCAAAAGCCCGCCCAAAATAGCGAACTGCGAATAATTGGAAAAGGTGGGAATCCGATGTTTGATGGCCAGCGCCGCAATGCGGTCAGCCAGATCAACATTCCCTGAATCGGTTATGAATTGCAGGGTGTCCGGACGCTGCTCCGCGAGCGCCGAGAACACGGCATCAAGTTCGCTGGGAAACTTCAACGCGAATGGCAGCACTGTCATCCCCTTCGCGCCCGCAGCTACACTGAGTTTAGCAACGAAAGGTGGATTTGTGGGATTGGCCGGATTGAACAGGGCGGCGATAACGGCGGCCTACCTACCTTGTTCACGACTCTCCAACCGCGAAGCCGAAGCGGCGTTCCCGGGCGTTCTCTCATACAACCGCAATCGCGATTCCAGGTTGTATTTTCAACGTCAAAGAGAACGGTAGCCGCTGCGGCAGCGCCCGGGCCGGCGGGAGATCAGTACCGACAACACAGGTCGGCTTGGCGGGAGTTTGCTTGCAGCGACCGCGCAGGTTTTTGTGACCAAGCCCGCCTAGTTGGCGTGGCGACATTGCGCGTACCGCGAGCGTCGAGATCCTTGCCCATTGACTGAGCACTCAGACAACCTTTCCTGATCCGAGTCCAAAAGACCAAGCCGACTTTTGAGACCGGGTAGGTCCATTAGAATGGCCTGGAATGACATGCGGCCGCAGACCGCTGATCTTTTATGGCTCAAGAACGACTGCGTGACAGGCGCGAGCGTCCACTGAGACGCCCAGATCTTCCGCGCCGCTTTCGCCTCGCTTGGATCAACCAAAACAGGAGGCACCCTCGCCTGCCTGAAAAGTACTGTCTTGCGCGGCATGCCCAAGCGCGAGCGACGCACCGCCCCGCCGCATAATTCCTGTATTCAATTGCTCAATTGAGCAATCGGCCTCTTACCGCAATTTCGAAGTTGGAAACGAACGATTCGAGGCTGCGAGCCGAACCTGGTTCGCTCAGATCCTGGGCAATGTAACGCAGCCGCGCGTGGGAACGTCCCTCGATCTCGTCAAGATCAGCCGCAATCTTCTCGAGCGCCGCCTGGAGGCGTCGCAAATGAGACATTTGCAGTCCTGCCCGGCCCATTAGATAGCTCCAACTGGTTACTCGCAGCGAACCAATAAATACCCCAAATTTAAATATAATAGATTATTCGCATTTTTTTGGTGGCCGTCAATAGCAATCAAGAAGCTCTTTAATTGATCTTTCAGCAGCCATTGGCTTGGCCACAGGCGTATCAACGTCGGCTTGCGTGCAGTCTGATCTCCAGCCTCCTCACCGCGGACCTCGAGACCGCCTCGGGCCGGTCTTTTGGTTGAAGAGGTGCTGATGCGCGTGCTGGATTCAGCCCAGTTTGCGATTGTCTGACCCGATCGAGCAACCAGCATTGATCCTCCGGTGGATTGTGGCGCTCGGTGCGGAGACCTCAATTCAGTTTGCGTTGCTGATCGATTACCTCCTGGATCCAGCCCGCCCGGTTTCTTCTGCCATACCTTGGAGACGGAGCTCGTCGATCCGCCACTACAACATCCGCGCCGAGCTCACATGATATCGCGCCTTCATCGTGGGCCCCTACAGCCGACCAGGCTCGAGTACAATCAGATTCATCGCGCCCTCCAAATGGTGCCAGAGGCCGCTTGAACCTGTTCTGCTTTTCGGTGAGATGATCAATGGCTTTCGGCTAGCTACCGGCATTCTTCCCTGCCTTCGACACCGCTTCGATCAGGGCGGGACACTTTTCATACTGTTCAGCCCGGCCCGCAGCGGTCCCGCGAAGCTCCCTGCATTCGCCTCCGTCAAAGAACCATTTGGTGGCGCCAATGGCGACGATCACTCTGCATTTTGGGCACGGCACCTGCATCTGTATGCATCCACAATGGCTGTTTCTATCAGGACCTGCAAAAGGGCCCGCAGACCGAAGTTGCGTGCCACGAGAAAGAGAAAACCTCACCAGACTTATCGGCGAGGATCTCATATTTGATGATTAGCCACCCTGCCGGGGTTTGCCTGACATCTGCATGGCACGTGTGCAACTTGGTACACGTTTGGTCAGCGGCTGCTGAGCGTTCTTTGTGGTAGCTGACGAGCGCCGGTCTCCGCTTGTGCGTCATGAGTCACGGGCAGGAGAGCGGGCGCAACAGCTAGCGCAAAAGCTTTCATAACATCACCTGGAAAATCAAATAATTGCTTCAGGATATTCGTGGACAGAGAAACTGTAAAGATTGGAAAGAAAGGCCGGTCAGATTTCTGGTTTGTCTGATCCATCTTCCGTGGGGAGCCTCTCGATGAGCATATTCGGTGCGGGCAGCCTGGCGGCGGTGCACTCCGTTCGCCAATCCTTCGGCTCTTTTCCGGGCGACTGCACCACATCATCCTCAGCGAACGGGATGCAGGCGAGGCGGTCACCTAGTTGGTGAAAACGTAAGCGCTACGCACGATCATTCGAACCGGCTCCCTTGGCTCTGACTCTAAGGCGGCGGCCCGGAGCCTTGCGGGCGGGCGCCACTCCAACACCCAACGCGGCCAAGGGCAGATTTTAAGCCGACGTGGCTCGCTCGCGAAGTGTCTGGCGATCTGACGACGCGATGTGCGGCCAGCAACACCGCCTTCAAGGCGAGCAGACCACTGGCTGATGATGATCTTGTTCTGCGCGGCCTCAAGTTGGCGAGACCCGGCTCGCCGCCGACAGCCACGCGACGCCCCTGCCAGCATGGCCGCGGACGAGCACATGCCCGCCGCTGTTGCCGCTGACAGTCCATCCGGGGCATCGGCCGAGAGGTCATGTCCTGCATCCAAGGTCGCACTTCAAAGGCCCGCAAGAGTCGGCTAGGCTTCCGGGGCGTGACCCCCAGTCCCGCCCAAAAGACCGCCGGCCCCGCGCAAACCCCAAGTTTCGCCCCCGGGGCCGGCGGCCTCCAGGTGGCCTCCTCGAAAGCCCTGCCCGACCCGAAGGAGCCGCTCTCCTGGGTCGATCACCGTTTGGGCCGGCACTGCTCGCGATCATCCAACCGATGACACGCTCACTCGGCGCAGGCGGGTGACATCCGCCTCCGCGCGGCGTGCTGTCGGTCAGTGCGGCAAATCCCGGCGCTGCCCCTTGACCGCGAGATCGTCGCGTTCTCCCCGTCGGTGAGCCGGCCGGCAAAGCCAGCCAGCTCCTCCAGCCGCTTGATGGACGCTTTCATGTGGATAGCCTGAAACCGCCGCGAATGCGCCGGATCTGGTTGAGCCGCAGCAGGCTGTGAAATCGCGACCAAGGCTGAGAAGCACAGTCCAGGCAGACATTTAACCTTGAGAAGTGAGGTTAATCCGAAGTTCGCCTTGAGACCGGGCGCGTGCTTCTCTAACGCTTGGCCGCGCTGGACAGGGTGGGTCTGAGTTGATGCCAAAGACCACGGATTGGTAGTCTGGCAGGGCCGCCAGACTTTCGCCCCCGTCTGGCGACCCACCCCACTTTTGCAGCGATTGGTGCGCAGATGCCCTTCGAAAATCTCTCGGACCATTTCATCTTCCGCTTGTACGAGAGCATCCGCGACGAGGTGCGTGCGGATGCCCGGTCAGGCATTCGGCTGCTCGGCGGCCCGGCGAAAGAGCGTGCAGAGGAATTGCGTCGTGAGATCGAAAGTCGGGGACTGTACTGTCCCCCTATCGAATGGCCTGAAGACACGGTGACAACGAGGTGACTACCTGTTTCTGACGTTGAGCTTCACGTCTGGTCAATGGTGCGGCCACCGGCCCTGATCATGCGGTTCGGACCAGGTAACCTCGCCCTTCCGAGCCGCCGATTTTCGGGTAGAGAGCACAGTTCGCGGTGCTCGCGCGCATGTTGAAAAACGCCTTGCTGGTGGTCGCGTGGCCGAGCAGGCTGCGTACGTCCGGCAGCCGCGGCGAAGGAGCACTTTTGTTGCAGGCCGGGACGTAAGCGCAGTTGCGGGCAAGAAGCGCCGATCCGGTCGCGCACACGCTATCCGTTGACTGAGGAAAGACAGTCATTCCCGGCAAGCCTACGGGTACCCCCCAAACGGACCACCAGAGCAGTGTTTATGTCGTCGTACGACTATCCGGCGTGTTACCACCAGAAGTAAGGAAACACCCGGTAGCGAAGCCTCGGATTGCCATAATGGCCCGGACCGTCGAAAGGACCGTAAAAATTGCCATCGCCATAGACCCAGCGCGCCACAGGCCGGCGGACCGGCGGACGGTGACAGCGGCCGCTTTCGTCACAGATCACCTTCACCTGCTCAAGCGCACCGTCGGCCTGAGCTGCGCTGGCCTGGACAACAAGCGGCGAGGCCGATACGCCTCCCGCCAGCATCATCGAGAGACCGGTGACCGCTCCAGCCAGTTTCAGCATTGTATGGCCCTCTGACCCGTCCGATTCATGTTAACAGGGATGAATAGTCTTAATGGCCTCTCATTCACAGGACAAGGCTACAGAGCCAACTCCAGAGGATTTGCGGTCCGCGGGATCCTCGCTGCGATGTATCTGCCACATTCGGCCCGGCTGGTCAGGATGGCAGGATCGCAACCGAGTGCTGGCCGTCTCCCGCTTTGCTAAAATCTGTTTCCCATGCGACCAGAGGTATTGGCCGGATGCCGTTCTCATGGCTGGCTGTTAAGCAGCCGGCGCGTTGTTCAACCAGGCCCTGAATCCAAAAATGGCACCTCTTCTTCCCTGTCATCGCCTTTCTCGGAGGCTGTTCGGCTTTGCCGTGCTGCTACTGGCACTCTCGATCGTCCGGCCCGGTCAAAGTCTTGGGCAGGAGATCGGTCGGTTGTATGCGACGAGACCCCCGCCGGGATATGCCTTCGTAAGAATTGTCATGGCGTCCGACGGACATGTCCCTCGGATTCAGGTCAACTTCCTGGATTTGCCGATGAGCGAGGCTACGGGGGCGAGCTCCTACCGCGCCGTTCCAGGCAATCAGCCGCTAAACCTCTCCATCGACGGCTCTGCGGTTTCGAAAGATATAGTGCCAGGCGCCGAGACGTATCACACCCTCGTGGTCTCGAAGACCAACTCGGTCTGGACCCTGCAGTCGATTGACGAGGCGCAAAGCTCCAGCGACGGCCTGAAAGCCAGGCTGCGCTTTTTCAATCTCGTACCCGGGTGCACAGCGATGCTGAAAATTGCGGGCGGCCCAACGATCTTTGAACAAACTTCGTTCGCCTCCGTCCAGTCCAGAACGATCAACCCTGTGATCGCCAAACTCGAAGGGTCCTGCGGCGAAGACAACGCGCTCCTGACGCTTCCCCAACTCCGCACCGGCGATTACTACAGCCTATTCCTTCACAAGGGCTCCGGGCGGCTTCGTCTCACCGGACAATTGGATGAGATCGAAGCCTATCGAGAGCGCTAGGCCACGCATCGATGGTGTTTGTCAGCGATTCCTTCATTTTTGTTTTTTTGCCTCTGTTTTTGCTCGCCTATGCGATCGCCCCTGCAAGATTCCGTAACTTCACGATCCTCGTGTTCAGCTTGATCTTTTACGGCTGGTGGCGATTCGATTTTCTGCCTCTCCTCGTTGCGATTGCCTGCTGGTCGTGGGCGACGGGCCTTTGGATCGTCCGAAGCGATGGCGGCGAGCGCCAATTTGCCCTGCTCGCTGCTATCCTTGCGCCTATTGCGAGTCTGATCTGGTTCAAATACGCCAACCTTCTCGCTGAAAGCGCGCTGGCCCTTGGTGCTTCAGCGGGACATTGGACCGCGATTCCTTTGCCAATCGGCCTCTCATTCTTCGTGTTTGGCGCGATATCCTACTCAGTTGACGTCTTCAGGAAGACGGTCGCCGCCGAGACCAGCTTCGTGAATTACGCAACCTACCAGGCCATGTTTGGCCACCTGGTCGCAGGTCCTGTGGTCCGCTATCAGTCCGTCGCGGAACGGCTGTCGTCACGCTCCTTCGACCTCGCGGAATTCACGGAAGGCTGGCGCCGTTTCATGCTCGGCTTTGCACAAAAGGTGCTGCTCGGGGATACGCTCGCACCACTTGTCGACGCCGGGTATGCGCTGCCAAACCCGAGCACGGCCGATGTGGCCTTGACGGCCGCAGCCTACACGCTGCACCTGTATTTTGATTTTGCCGGTTACAGTAGCATGGCCATCGGGCTGGGACTGATGGTCGGCCTGAAATTCCCGGAAAATTTCGACAATCCCTATCTGAGCAGATCCATCACCGAGTTCTGGCGCCGCTGGCATATCAGCCTGTCAAGCTGGCTCCGCGACTACATTTACATACCCCTTGGCGGAAACCGCGCTGGCAAGGCTCGCTCCTATTTCAACCTCTTGCTGACCATGGCGCTCGGCGGGCTCTGGCACGGAGCGAGCTGGACATTTCTGGTCTGGGGCATTTGGCATGGAGTTGGATTGATGGGGGCACGGCTGTGGCATGCAGCTGGCGGACCGGCGATCCCTTCAGTAGCCGCCCACTTTCTGACCTTGATTTTTGTGATGATCGGTTGGCTGCTATTTCGGGCCCAGGACTGGCATGTTGTCCAGACAATGATGACGGCACTGCTGGGGCTTAACGGGCTGTCCCTTTCATCACCAATGATCGCGGCGGCAAGACCTGTCGAACTGCTCACGCTCGGGGTGAGCCTCTTCGTAGTGTACGCCCCGGCACTGCCTGAATACCCGCTGCGACGTTACATCGATCGTCCACCGTTTGAACTGGCGCTCTTGCTATGGCTCTGCGCGTTATGGACGATGCAAAGCCGTACCGTGATTCCCTTCCTGTATTTCCAGTTCTGAGGGACGCGGGATGATCCGGCCTTTGCTCGTACTCGCAGTGATCTTCTCGGGCCTCGTCGCCGTGCTGACCAGAGGTCACGAAGCACTCGGCCAGGTGTTGAAAACGACGACAGTAAACGATCTAGCCTACGGCGGCTTCGCGCAGAAAATCGACAAAGCAATCTTTGGAGCGGTGCCGCGAAGCGTCACGCTGGACGGCCTGGTGACAGGGCTGGAGTATCGGTTACTGGGCGACGCCGGGCCACAGGTCCGCGCCGGGTGCGGTGATTGGCTCTACAGCATCGAAGAAGTGCGGGCCGAACGCAATGATCGCGAAAGGATGGCTCTCCGCGCGGAGATGCTGCAACGGCTGGTCCGGGCAATCAAACAATCGGGCGCGCGACTCGTTATTGTCCCTGTACCGGACAAGGCAGACCAGGTGGAAGACAAGCTCTGCGGCATCACGGCTGTACAATCACGCTTGCGAGACCGATTCTGGAGTGAACTGGCACGCGTCGACGGCGCGTTTGTCGTCGACCTCCGCGACACCTGGCCCAGACCTGGCTATTGGAGGACCGATACGCATTGGGATCAGGCTGGCGCACGCTTTGCCGTCGAGCGGATCAGGCAGGCCGTTTCTGGCACGCTCGCTCCCGGACAAGACGCAGTCAAACTGATCGAGGGGCCACTACGCGAGCGTACCGGTGATTTGTTAAGACAATCCGGGCTGACCCATGCGCCACGTGCGCTGGCCCCGGCTCCCGAGCAGGAGCAGGAGGTCAAAGCCGAGATTTCGCACGCGCGCGGACTGCTCGACGACGCAGCCGAACCGTCAATCATTCTGGCTGGATCTTCGTTTTCGTTGAACTCGGGATTCTTCGAGTATCTTCAGGCTGCTCTCACCAGAGAAGTGGCCCAGGTCAGCCAGCCCGGCGGCGGCTTCGCCGGCGCGCTGCTTGAAACCCTCGAGAAAAGAGCTGGCAGCCTGGACAAGAACAAGGTGGTGATATGGGAGTGGCCTATGCGATCCCTCGTCGTCCCTCTTAGTGAGGGCGAGAAGAAGTTCATGCGGTAGATCAGGTGATTCAGTGAACCCTCGCCCAACAAGATTAATGGTGGCTGTTGCAACCGCGTCGCTTGCACTCGCGTCGTCTGCAGTGGCACACGACGCTGTCATCGAGGGGAAGTCCAACTGGCTCTTTGCCGGTTGGGAGAGCCTCACCGTGACCCGCCCTGACGCAGAGCGCACGTCCATCCAGCTTATTTCAGACGTCGAACGCCTGCTGGCTCAGAAAAACGTCAAATTGATTGTGGCAATTGTCCCGCTCAAGCCCCGATTCTATGAGAGCTTGCTACCCGACGGGTCAGCGATGTCCGACGCTGTTCGCGGGCGCTATGACCGGGAGCTCACCGGACTCCGTGCTGCTGGAGTCAATGCGCCCGACCTCCGGGATGCCTTCAAGACAGTCACGGCCGATGGCAAGGAAGTATTTTACCGCACCGATTTTCATTGGACGACGTTCGCTGCCGAAGCGACAGCGGATCTTGTCGCTGGTGTAATCGCCGCCGGGGCGCCTTTGCCGGGGAAGCCCGGCGGCGGAACCCGGTTGGGCGAATGGATGAGCGATCGGCATCTTGGCGACCTCGCGGCCAACTTCCTGCCTCCGGACCGGAAGCGGGCCATCGGGCCGGATGTCTATGTCATACGGGCGACCGCTGCGCCGGCCGCCGGACTGCTCGACCCGGACCCATCTGCGGTCGCCGTGGTCGGCAACAGTTTCGTGCAGCCCTACTTCGGCTTTCCGCAGCGACTGTCCAACAGGATTGACCGCCCCGTCGCGCTGAAGTGGAATCCCGGAGACGTCGGGCCCTGGGCTACGCTCCTGCAATATCTCCGGTCCCCTGAATTCACGGCCGCGCCAATCAGATATCTGGTCTGGCAGCTCAACGAAGCACAGATACAGAACGGACCTGACGCCCTTGGCGAATGGGCACCGCAAAGTATTTCCAGCCCCAATGACTGGCGCGCCAAGGTTAGTGATGCCTTGTCAAATCGATAAAAAGCTTAATTTTGTCTGACGTATAATTTTGTGCCTGAAATTGCTGAAGAAATACAGCAGCAATTCAGCAACACGCCCGGAAAAAGCATGAATTTTGAAGACGTTGCTCTGATCGTCCGCCGGATTCCGGTTCCGCCAAATCCGTAGCTCAGCTAGGCTGGTCTCCTCGGTTTCACATGCCTGTGGGGGCTATGATTATCTGGCGCGCAGAACGTCCAGGACGACGTAAGCTGCAGGCTGTCATCGGCGGCCTGGTGCTTTCGCTTGTCCTGGTCTGCCCGGTAACTGCCCAAACGGCTGATCCGGATCGTCCGCTCGAAGGGGAAGCCTACACCTCTGCTGAAGCGGCCTATAAGGCGTTTGAACAGGGCAATTATCAAGCCGCAGCAAACCAGGCTGCAACATCGGTGAACTTGCGTCCCGATATCCTTCGCCTGCGATTGCTGCTGATTGACTCAACTATCGCCGCAGGAAATCTCGCAGCAGCCGAGCAGGCGACAGCGGCGGCGCTTTCAACCTTTTCCGCCAACCAGGAACTGCAGTCCCGGCAGTCCAGCATTCGCCAGCGCCTCGCGCAGCAACCGGCTGGGGAGGGCTACAAGGCGCTGGAACGCGGCGATACCAAAGCCGCCATTCGCGCCGCCCGCCGGGCCGTGGAGTACGGGCCGGACGTGATGTCCTACCGCCTGCTATTGCTCGCAGCCCAGCTCGCTGACAACAGCCTTTCGGCGGCTGCCGAAACCGCAGCGGAGGCGATCAGGCTCGATCCAGGCAATTATGTGCCGGTCGTCTGGCGGGCCTACATCTACCAGAGGCTTGGGAACCGGACCCTCGCCGTGGCCGACCTGAACGCGGCACTCGCCCTTCCCGACCTCACCGACGCTGAGAAAAAGCAGATTCGGCTGATTGCGGCTGATGCAGCACTTGCGTCCGGTGACTACCGCGCAGTTCAAACCCTGCTTCAGCCGTATCCAAAAACGGATCCGCTGGTTGTTACACGGATCGGCGACGCTGATGCGGTTGCCGAAGGCAAGGCGACGCTGAAAGGCGACGGCAAACTCTTACCCATGCCAGTGCAGGATTGCCGCGACACGCCGTACGGCTCCGTATGCAGTCTGCAAGCGCCCTACGTTCAGAGTATCGCCACTCCGATCGACAGGAAGGCCGAAGGCATCGAGGCGGCAGGACGAGCCTATGAGGCCAGCCGGGCAAGGAATTACGGGGTAGCCATCGAGGAAGCCAGGAAAGCGGTTGCGGGCATGCCCGAGATCGCCAGCACGCGCTTGCTACTGATCAACCTGCTGCTCAGTGCTGGTCGGTCGGCTGAGGCGGAAGCCACCGCGAGCCGTGCGATCGCGGAAGGTTTGGCGACCGCCGAGATCTATGCCCAACGGGGCTTCGCGCGTGTCCGCATTGGCAAGGACAGGGGTGCGATGGCAGATTGGGAAACCTCGCTGGCGCGAGGGCTTCCAGTCGAGCAAGTCCGGAATGTCCGTCTCGCGCTGGTCGACACCGCGCTCAAGGCCAGGGAACCCCAACGGGCGATCCGGGCCATTCCGCGCACTCGCCTCGACTATGAATTCACGATCCGGCGCGCTTACGCGAACCAAAGCCTGGGACACAAGGAAGAAGCGTTGCGCGACTTCAAATCTGCGGAGCGCTTATCGACCAGCAACACCCAGCGAGATGCTGCCATCCAGGCCGAGATCAATACTCTCCTGGAGCTGGGCAGGAAACCCGAGGCAGGCGCGATCTTTGATGCGGCGATCGCTCGCGGCCAACTTGCCTCGATCAGGGAAGCGGACGTGGCCTACATCGGGGTTGCCGTTGCCAATGACAAAGTGGCTCTGGAGCTGTTCGATCGCGCGAAAGCCAAGGGCGCGCTTCCGCCACGTGCCACCATCGATGCCGGCTACACGGCCATGCGGCGGTTTCAAAATCCGAAAGCTGTTGCGTATCTCAAGGAAGGCATCGAAGCGAAAGCTGATGGACGCATCAACATCGATGACCAGAAGCTGTTCGAGACCCGGCGAACGGTCGCCGATCTCACACGGACGTGGGGTATCAACAGCTCAATCTCCTACGGCAAGGTTGGATCGGCTCCCAATCCCTTCCTGACGATCAACTCGCCCGGAAGCAGCTATACATCGCAATTCGGATCCGAGCTCTACTACCGCCCCGAAGCGTTCGGAAACCGCAACGGCGCCCTGTTCGAGGTCTTCGGCCGCGTGTTCGAGACGCTTTATGACCAGGCGGGCGGGCCGACCGGACTGCCCACCACGCAAGGAATGGCCGGCGCGCGGTGGAAGCCGTTCTCGGAGCACAATCTTGTCCTCGAGGTCGACAGGCTGTTCAGGCTGGGTGACGCGGCCCGCAATGATACGCTCCTTAGGGGAGCCTATTCCTATTCTGTCGGCACGGACTTGCGGGCGATCGATACGCATTGGCCGACCTGGTACATCTACACGGAGGTCGACCGCTTCTTCGAGAAGACGCAGCTGGTCGGATTGTTCGAAGGGCGGTTTGGTCACAGCTTCCGGCTGGATCCTGTCAGCAGGAATCTCGTGCTCTTTCCGCACGCTGTGATCGCGGCCAGCTATGATGATTCGTTCGCGGTTCATGACGCCTACTCGGCCGGCGTCGGCGGCTCGATCCGGTACTGGTTCGGTGAGACCAAATATGTTGCGCCCCCCTCATATTGGGAATTGACGCTGCAATACCGTTTCAGGCTGGCAGGCGACAAACGTGCCGAGGGCATTTTCGCGCAGACATCCATCAACTACTGAACATCGCTCTGGCTGCCGGTCGTCTCCCGAAGCTCGCGCCGCCCGGCAGACAGCTTGGCGGGAGGTGGCGGCCAGCCTGCTGGTTTTGTTTTACGCGCCATCGAATGGATGATCAGCCAAGGTGGTGCGAATTCGAGTGCAGCATTGGCTGCCAGTCGCCCGCGTTAAGGTTGAGAAGTTAGATTACCATCAGTCCGCAATTGAGCTCAGCAAAAAAGATTGCAACACTTGCGAGCGGCCATGATCCGCCATAGCAAGTCTGAGATCACCAATGCTGACCACATGTTGGGCTATATGGGCCTTCGCCTCGGTACTGGCGAGTGCCGCACGTCTGACTTCATTCGACCCTTCGAGTGAGATCAATCACCGGGCGATGCAAACAACGATTGATGATCGCGGCCAGTAAGGCGCTTGTTGGTCTATGTCAGACTGGTTTGCTCATGGGTCACCACGTTCGACATCTTCGTGCGGCGGCTGCCTGAGCGTCATGAGGATAGCCAACGACGTCAAGCGCCGTCGAGTGTTCTCGTTCTGGCCAGCAGCTATCTGACGTTGGCCGGCAGTGCCGAATTTCTGAGCCGACCTCAGGGTCTTACGGCAGGCAAACACCGACAGGAGAATTAGACCGCCGTGGTGCGAACCGGCGCGAGGATCCGTAGCGCGGCCCCGTGGTGCCTTGAATCGACCCCGCCGGCTACTCAAACCCACGCCGGTCGCCCGTGGCGGGTTTCGACAAGCTCGCCAAGTGAGGCAATGCCGGAAAGTGTGCTTCAACGCGAGCGAGGGATGGTCGCGGGACGCCACTTGCGAGGTCGCGGACGCGCAGGCGCGGCGCCCAGCCCGACAGCAATGATGATGTTTCGGCCGCCTTGCAGGGCTTTATCACCGCCAAATCGACCACGCGCTTGATGTGCAGCTCGCGCTGATGGCCGTTGCCACCCCGCTTTTAGTATCCGAATCGTCGTTCGATATGGCATACCTACATAATGCAGGTGCAGTGTCCGAATTGTCGGGTAATTGCTGCAATCGGAGCCACCAAGTGGTTCATCGATGGCGGCTCATGTCCAGAGTTCGCCAGAACGGACCTTGGCGAAGCCGAGGACTATTAACGCTGCCACGTTCTCGCAAAGGCGGTGGAGGAAGCGCTGGCTACCCGCGGGCTGCTAAAACGTCAGTAGCTGCCCTTCGTATCTGCGGAGACGAGCTGTTCTTCCAGAGATGGGATGGTGCCCGCCGAAACTCTTGCCGGCTCGCGTTTCTCAGCCTCAACGGGAGCCGTAGCGACCGCCATGCCTGCCGATGGCGGAGTCCGCGTCTCGGGCCGATGAGCTGGCTGCATATTGCACTTGATCCTGGCGTCGAGATACCGGCATCGTTCACTCCGTTCAGCAATGACCCGTATTCACTATTTTTCGGGTCGTATCCTTCATTGCGGTAACCAGCCTCGATATTTCGGGCCGTCGTGCAATCGCGTCTGCGCTGTACCCGCCGTGCTTGAGCGCGCCTCTCTTGTCCTTGGGAGCGCCTGGAGACGGCCCGTCATGCATCCGGCACCTTCGATCACTCATCACGGGTTATTGGCAAGAATCGCCTGCTCGCGTCCGAGCTCCGCATCTCTTGCGGTGGCGGGCACAAAGGCTAGCGGAGACCGCTTCGCAAATAACGTCGCACCGATCATCAGGGAAATTCATGGGCAGCGCCATTGCATCCCTCCGCGCTATTGCTCAAGCTCTTAATGCCCGCGATGTTGCGACGGCTCGCGGTGGTCAGTGGACTGCTGTGCAGGTCAGTTCAATCCTAAAACGAGTTGGGTAGCGGGTGTTCGCCAAGCACCTCGCCGCCAAATAGCCATCTAGTATCTTTCGGCATAGGCCGACAACCTGTCATCTATATCTTTCGGTATATAGACTGCAGCCATTAAAAACCTTTAAATCTGTTAAACAATTAGCCAGTTCAATTTTTTGTAAGGAGTTTAGATATGAAGACACGACTAATTGCATCGATGGCTTTTACGGCAGCATTTGCGCTAACGTCTGCAGCAAATGCTAATCTCGTCATCAACACCGGGAACGGAGATTTTGATGAGCTCGTGCAGTACCAAAACCCGACCTCCTCAGCCGACGGCAAGACGCTCTATACAACGACGAATGCCAAGACGCCGACGGCTATTACATTTACGGGCTTAGAAGCTTTGGTAGGGTCTGGCGGTCAGGCGACGATCACCGGTACCGACGGCAACATTATGGATTTGTCGTGGACGCTGACAAATATTACGCAAGCCTATACCGATGGAGTGTTCAAGGTAACTCCCTCAAAAACCGGCGGTGCAACGGAGATAACGGTTACAGCCCTGGATCAGTTCGGAGGCATTTTCACCGACACTCTGGCTATTGATAACAGCGGCTTCTTCAACGTGTCGTCGTTGGACAATCAGTTAATTCGCACGATCACGATATCGGCTAATGGTGAGCTCGACGATGTTCGGCAGGTGCGCTTGGGTGGAGTTACGACGATCGCCGGGGCGGTACCTGAGCCCTCGACCTGGGCAATGCTCGTTCTTGGGTTCGCGGGCGTTGGCTTCATGGCCTATCGCCGGAAGCAGCATAGTTCGTTCCGTATCGCCTAAGCCTGCGGTCTTCTAATTGATCGATGAAGGCCGCCATGTAGGCGGCCTTCATTTTTTTAAAATGATTTTTTTCTGCCTTTGAGGCAAGGTGATGAAAGTGAACATTGATACGGCGTCGGATGACGAGCTGTGGGAAATTTACTCACAAGTTGGCTCCCTGCTTGCCAAGCGGTTGATGGCTGAGAAAACAAAACTCGAAACGAGGCTCAGCCAATTGCTTCACGACGCGCCGTCAACGGAACGACGGCGGCCATATCCCAAAGTTTTTCCGAAGTATCAAAATCCGGATGAACCTTCGCAGACATGGTCGGGACGCGGAAAGACGCCGCAATGGGTCTATGCACTTCTCAGAAACGGAAAGACCATTGAGGATTTAAGGATAACCGAAACAGCGTTTTAGCTCGACGGAGCCTGACAAGTTGTGTCTGGCCCGGCAGCGATATCAGTGATTTAAAACGCCTTCAAAAAAACGTTTCCAGGCGCGCGAATAAAAATACCTGCAGCTTGCCGACAAGTCGACGCGTACCGTGCTGATGTTGACTGAAAGGCTGGACCACCATCGAGCCCGAGGGCAGCAGTCGATAACCGTCTAGCAAGTTAATGCGGACCAGGCGATGATTGCAGAGACCATCACCACGACGCTGCGCTGCAGGCAAAGCGCGAGGTGCCCATAGAGCAGTTTATGGAGCCGGAGCTCGTGAAGGCCGGGAGGGGGCAAAAAGCCGGATGACCGACAACCCCATGCACCGCTGCAATTTAGCTCCCAGGTGCCAAGCCAACTCAAAGCGAACCGGCCAACCCTGTCGATCGCCGGCGGTGACGGGATATCGCGTCTGTCGGATGCACGGCGCCCACGGCGGTGCGCCGACCGGGAAGCTCAATGGCAACTTCCAGCATGGTGGGCGCACTAAAGAGGCTGTTGAAGCGTCACGATATGTAAACAGTCTCGCCCGGCTGGTGCGCGAAAGGAATAATGCCTCCGCTCACCCAAAACGTCCGGTTTAGCAGCGACAGGACATCACCTCAGCTAAGGACACCCTTCGGCTTAGGGACATTAACAGCGATCGGAGTAGCTCAACGGACGTGGTAGTCTTTCCTTACACCCGCTTTCTCCCGACCGACGACCACGGTGGGCAGAAGCTGGCAATGTGTGCAGATTGCCGCGGGGCTAGCGTAGGCCGGGATCTCTTGGCAAGCGCCTTCCTATTACTTATGCCATAGAGGCATTTTCATTTCGCTCGTTAACGCTCGATAAAGCGGAACAAGTGGCATAGAGCATGCTGCCTTGGGGCGGGTGCGTTGTGTCAAAAGGGACTCGCTATGCGAAAATCCATCTTACTTGGAGCAGCGGCTCTCGCCGCAGGCCCTCGCTGCCGCGCCTGCAAGCGCCGAGCTTGTACTAATCGCCGCGGCCGACCTAACCGGTCAAGGCATAGGTGCTACCACAACGGCTTTTGACCCTTCAGTCGCCAGGGCGATCGACTACGGAAAGCGGAGGCGTTCTTTTCAATGGCACGACCTTTGGGAACGCCAAGACCGGTGCGTCTCAGTCCACGACCTTCACCTTGGCTGACCTCGGCATCACTAGCGCGAGCCAGCTAGGGCTGATCGTGAACTTGTCAGAGCCGGGATCCGAAAGTCCTCCATCAGTCACGACTGCTAACAGCACTCTGGCGACCTATGGCAACCGTTCCAATACGGTCACGCTAAACGTTTTAAGTTCAAGCGGGACTCTGCTCGAACAGCACAGCACAGCCCCCAAGCTGCAACAATCACCCGGGGTCGGCGGTTCAGGGTTGATCTTCGGACTTACGCCGGCCGAACAGATCCAACTCAATAACACGACTGCCCAACAACGCGGGCACCGAGGTCTTTACAGTTGGTGCGACCTTTGCGAACGCGTGGTAGTCTGGAAGTGATACAAGCGGCTAACATCTCTGCCGTTCCTGAACCCTCCAGCTGGGCAATGATGATCTTGGGATTTTTCGGCGTTGGTTGCTTGGCGTATCGTCGGCGCAATCAGCACGTGTCATTCCACCTAGTTGAATGGAGCTCATCTACAACGACGGGGCGCCGCAAGGCGCCCCCTTCTTCTAAATGGATGTAAGCGAATGCCGGCCTTGATCTGAAAATCCCGCCGACGATCCACGCTTGTAGAGCAGCACCCCGAGCTGCCGAGCTTGCCGGCGCACGGACGTGATCCGGCGCCCTGCTCCGAGAGACTGCCGGAGCTGGAAGAAACTGAATAGAACATCGCGTAATAGTTGCAACATTGTCCCGAAATTTGTCCGATGTTGCTGGGCGGAGGTAAGCCACCTTGCCATCCTCCGACACTGCGGCGGGCACTCTCTTCGCTGATCTATTTTGTCGCGCCGCCCGCGTCGGATCGGTGGGGACAGCTAATTTCAGCACGATTCTCGATCACCGTAATGAACTGATGGGGCCGCGTTCGGGCGGCCTCCCTGTAATGAGTTGCAGTGCAAAGGTGAATTTTGCTGGCTTTTCCCGCACGACGGCTTCAGAATTGCGCTGTATTAAACCTAGCTTTTTCGCGGGACACGCTGCAATGGCAAACCTGCCGTTTCCCGTGATGCCTTTCGCGGGTTGTTCGCTTTCTGCGCTGCGAAGGCTCACCCTGATCATAAACCCGAGGGCGAACATTGCCTTCTGGAGCTATTCGGATTTGCCGAAGACATTCCCGATAGTTTAGTGCTGCAGTGATCGGACAGAGTTGATCTGCTCGGCTCCGAAACCGTTGGCCGCCCAATGGAGCCGCGCGCCCGTCAAACTCAAATCACTGATGGCCACGCGCAATACGACCATGCAAGTGAATTTCTCCACGCGCTCCTGAGAGCCCTCGGACAAAAAATGCAATGATCAAAGCCGCAGTGTTATGGCCGCAACAGCTAAACACGCAGATTTCCACGCTGCTCTTGCAGCGCTTGCGATCAAGTTGACCTTTTATGAGATTTTCTGGCCCTCAGCCGAGCCCGATAAGCCGGCGCGTCCACTGCGCTGATATGCACGAAAACATTCTGGGTCTGGTTTTTAGGCCGACAAGGTTCTGCTTGTTGGTGGGCACTTCCGCACCTCAACCGCTACTGGAAAGGCGTGCTGTGACCCGATACTCTTTCGATGTCAGAGGCGGGTTGGACCTGTATTCCGATGAGGAAGGCGTGGAACTGCAGTTGCAAACAGATGCCGAGGTGGAGGCTGCGGGCACCTTGGCGCAACTGGCGCGGGACATGGCGAAAGAAGTTGCGGGCCAAGATCATCGGTCGGATATTGCCATCGAGGTGCGGACGGCCTCAGGACCGGTCTTTCAGGTCGCACTAATATTTGCCGCCAACAAAACTGCGTTACAGTGAAGAGCCCGCACTTTCGCAGGGCTTAAAACGCTTATTCCACGCGTCTCGCGCCGCTGCTTCATCATCTCGCGTTCACCTGCTACCCATCCGACAGGGCTCTCAACCTCAACTGATAGATGCCCGCGATGCGGCGGGCTCCGCTGTCGCTGCCTGCTAACCTGCGAAACTCGTGGAGGCCGTTTGTGCAGATCAAGCTTGACCTTTGTGGGTTTTGCGAGCTGCAGCCAGATGTTTTTCTCGGCATCAATCGTTTCCAATAATCCTTGTGAGGAACGGATCCAGTCGGGCCGCACAAGCACGGCTCTGCTCGTGCTTCGGACGAAGCTGCCGAGCGTTTGAGGGTGATCGCTCTTGGGCAGTAACCAGCAGCCTTTCGCTGTCCCCAACGAACACACGAAGCTGTGCCCCAGACCGGCAGCTACGAAGTCTGCTTCGCCGATGGACCGCCCAGCGTCTACTTCTATTGGGACAATATCCCCGGACGGCGGCTCGCGCCGAACCTGTTGACCGGGGCAGAGGCACTAGAGAAGGCTCAGGCACTCGCAAGAGCGGAGCTCGCCCTCCATCGAGAGAAAACGGCCAGGCGTCCCTCGGGCTAAGTTCCTGGACGAACTAAAAGGCTCCTGTCGCTTTACGACAGAGGCCGCGCGGATGGATGGCACGAGGCAAGCCGGGCTTAGGTGTCACGCACAAGGACCCGCGTCCTTGAAACGCACAACCCGATATCGGGTGTCAATTGCGACTCCGGTGCAATGTGCCTAAAATTTGCGCACCCTCTTGGACCAGCGGCTAGGACGCCCTTGGTAACAGTCGGGTCAACGAAACGATCTATTGTTTCCTCGAAGCATGCCAGAAACAGACCGAGCGTATGTTGCACCCGTGGTGAGAGGGGATTCCAAATGATCATGCTCAAACTGGTTGCAGTCGCTCTCGGTGCAGGATTACTGTTCTCGATGTATTCTGGCGACCTCGGCGCGGATGTTGTCTTGGCTATTGTTTCCTGCCTTGCATAAGGCGGCTTAGAATAAGCCTGTCCACCGCCCGAGTTTGATTATCCGGTCGTAGTGTTGTGCGGCCCTGCTCGTAAACGGCGCGAAAACCGCAACTTGCGCGACGGTTTCCCGTCACACGCTGGCGAGATGCGCGCGGCCTTCTGCTGCCCGGGCGACGCAATGCCGCTGCAACCTCAATGATCCTGCCGCGCACGGTTGCGTGTCAAAGGACGATCCCCGCCGCCCGAATGGGGCGAGGCTATTCAATGATAGATCGGACGAACCTGCGCTATCTTCTGCGTCTGCTCGGGCATGCGAGTGATGCGGCGTCGGCTTCATCCCCTAAAGATCAGTAGGAGCGTTTGCCCGACGATCTCCACTGTCTTCGGCGGCCAGAGGAGAACCAGCGAAGGCTGCCATTGCGACAACAATAGCTATCATCAAACTATGAGATCGTTGTGCGAACTTACCATAGCATGATGCAATGCATCGCTCCTGTGATCAATTGCGTGATCCACCAAGGGAGGTTCCCCTCCTTTGAGGATGGCCCTTAATTCGAAGTGGGGAACGAACTGAACGGGCACATCGTTGAGTGCCTCGAGCTTGGGATGGGCTTCGACATTGGAAGCGCTAGCAAAGCTGTCGAAGTGGAACGCCTGTTCTCTGTCGACGCCGCCGATCTCAGAGCTGGTTGCAGCAGGGCCACCGGGATCCGATAAATCGCTGGTTGTCAACTTCGGAATGGGTGTCGAGATGCCTTGGCCCGCGTGGCCCGCGCCATTGTTGAAGTCCGGGCTCGTGGCGATTGCATCGACGGCTGTCTCCGAGCTGACGGAGCCCGAGGCAAAAATCGGTATTGCGGCGCTTGCCGGCTCGCCTGCCGCAGCCACCTCGGAGGTCGCCTCGGAAGCGTGCTGCGCGTTTGAATGAGCTCCGCTGTTGCCTGGCGCGGCAGCTGGTTCGGCCGGGCCGGCTGCCGCAGCCACCTCGGAGGTCGCCTCGGAAGCGTGCTGCGCGTTTGAATGAGCTCCGCTGTTGCCTGGCGCGGCAGCTGGTTCGGCCGGGCCGGCTGCCGCAGCCACCTCGGAGATCGCCTCGGAAGCGTGCTGCGGGTTTGAATGAGCTCCGCTGTTGCCCGGCGCGGCAGCTGGTTCGGCCGGGCCGGCTGCCGCAGCCACCTCGGTAGTCGTCTCGGAAGCGTGCTGCGCGTTTGAATGAGCTCCGCTGTTGCCTGGCGCGGCAGCTGGTTCGGCTGCCGCTCCAAGCATGGCAAACTCCGAAAACTCAGGTCCAGAGTTTGACGCTACTTTGTCATGCTCAGTCGGTAAACCGCCGCTACTTCTATCGAGGGCTTCCTTTTTTGATGTGATGATCTCGTCGAAAGTGTTTGTTGCTTTGATACCAGCGAGCACGATCGGTGAAACGCTGACTGAGGTGCTAACCCGGTCGTTGGTCTCTTGCGTTGAATTAGGCAAATCGCCGCTTGCACTGGTGCTCCTCGACGAAATGTTGGCGCCGATCCGGGCGCGTTCAAAATGTAAGCCAAAGCCATTGTCCGCCGGCATGGTCCAGAGATGAGCCGACCCGCTTGCGCCCTCTTCCGCATCAGATTGAAAAAAGGGATCCGCAGCGTCAGTCGTCAGAGAAACATCTTTGTCGGTGATACCTACAGCATCCGTGTTCTCTAAACTCGCAGCGGCAGCCAGTGCGGCCTGCGACCCGAACATGGAATGTAAGGTCTCGGCCGAAACAAATCCTCGAACATGAATCTCCAGCAGACTAGCATCACCAACATCTAGGCTGCGATCCGTTTGATTCACGTAAACGATCGTTTCGTCGGTCGCGGAGTTATAGATCCATGCGAGGGTGTGGGGCGGCACTGACTGGCTAGCCGACCTCATCTGCAGCAACGCCAAGGAGCCGAATGCTGTCAGGTTGATCGTGCCCGCCCCCGACGTGAACTCGCGATGGCCCGTTGTCGATCCCGGTTTTGTTGCGGTGTGATTGATGGCGACAATCAGATCGTCGGACTGTTCTTCTCCCGTGCCGAGTGATTGTGCTACAGCACGCGAGCTTTCAAGTGCGAATATCCACGCACCCGCCAAGGCGGTAAAAATGCCATAACTAGCGCCCTTCATCTGGTTCGCACTAAGCGGGGGCACAGGGAATTGCTGTTGCGCCACTGCACCGATTTGGTAATTTGCCATCGGTAGCAATGGTGAAGAACTAGGAGGCTGGAGACTGCCCGATCCAGGCGGGGCCTCGCTTCTAGCGGAAGCAGACAGAATGATTGGGTGACCTGCCTCAAGCGAGCCTGAGATCGCTGGAGACGTTCTTACCCCGGCCTTGCTATCAAAAACTGCCGAAGCCGTGATCTTGTTGTTCTCTTCGACGGTGTTCGGCACGCCTGATCTCCTTGGCGTAAATCCCAAGTGGTCGGGGCCGCCGTTAGACCGAGTGCTGTCGTCCTCATCGAAGGAGTCATTGTCCGATGCTTTGACGTCGTCCAGCATTGCGAACGCATATGCGGTGAGCAACAGCGTACCGAGACCGGCCGACCGTTGCGATACTGCAAGGGTGGCGAGCATGGTCCTGTTATTTATTGCGAGCTTCTGAAATATGTTATGGAGATGCACTTTGATTGTGCCGAGAGACAAGTTTAATTGACGAGCAATCTCCTTGTTCGACAGTCCGTCCGACACGAGCTGTACAATTTGCCGCTCCCGCTGAGTTAGTAGTCCCAGCACTTTTTCCAGTTTGACGCTGTCGGACTCATGTTCAACTGGCGATTGGGATCCTTCCGGCGGCGCAGACCGCTCAGCTATCGACCTCAAAAGTCCCAGTAGAGTATCAGAGGACACCAATTTAGAAATTGCACCGCAATCGCCAGCCGCAATCGCCGATGTGAGTTCGTCGTGTTCATGCTCGGTAAACAACACCAGCCGGGTGGGTAACTTCTCAGCTTTAACAATAGTGAGGATCGCGGAAAGGGTCGGCCGGGGCAAGGAATCGGAAATAAGCGCGATATCGGGCGAGAACGTCTGGACCGCTTCAAGCAAGGCTGTCGCATCGCTACACGACGCGATAATCTCAAAATCGCTCTGGGTTGAAAATACGGAGGTTAGCCCCTGCAAAAGGATCGGCAGCCGTTCAGCGATCACCAGCCGGATGCAGCGAGCGTACGGTTCATCGTCTGGGCAATTTCTGAGCATCGGCTAAACCCTCACCCCGGGTCTATATCCTCAGGTATATAGCCGAGGCCGGGTCACTCTATTAAAAGCATTTTAATAAGCAAGAATAGAGACCGAACAAATTAGATCTCCTTAACCATTAATAGCAATGGCCGCTTCCGTCTGGTTCAACGGAGCGATGGCCGAGGCAAGCGGCCACGCTGGCTAATAGAGTTGTTGGATTCAGGAATGAGCATTCGCGAGGTCCAAATCCGCGAAGTGACCGCGTAGGCGGATCTGAACTGTACGTCAAATTGACGTTAGGACGTCCTCTATGGATCAGGACGATCGATCGCAAAAGCTAAACGAGATGAAGTTGACGCTGGCCGTGCTGTCGGTGCAGTTCGATGCGGCGGCCATTCGAAGGGGCCACCGCTTCCTCTCTCCATCTCTCGGGTCGATCGATAAGGTAAGCCAAAATCTTGCGTTGCGAGCTGTGCTTGCCATGAGGAACGGCAGCGAGCATCAATATGAATCCTGAAACCTAGGGAATTGCTCCCAATTTCTGACAAAAGCGACGTGCAGCTATCAAGTTTGACCGATTGGCCACTGCGATTTGGCTCGGCGCTTACTGCCGCTTGAGATCATGTAGTTCGGCTGCTGGCGCCGATCTCAGTTCCTCCTCAAGCTCTCGGATGTGCTTCGCCGTTGGGCCGTCGGGAAACTCTTTGATCAGCTCGCGACAGTGCGCCAGCTTCCGTTGAAATGCCAAAATATCGTGGTGATCTCCCATCAGGAAAAATCCTCCCGGCCTAGCTCTTGTAAAACAGTAGGCCCTGTTCGCGAGCTTGCCGACGCACCGAGCTAACGCGGCGGCGCGACCCCTTCCGCCTGAACGGCTTTCAGAGCCGGAAGTTGCTCAGCCCGCGCACTAACCTTGATCTCTTACCTTAATCTCACCTGGCTATTTCAGGGCCGCATGCGAGCTGCATTCTCGACGCGCTCGCCGTCTGACGAACAGCCTTCTGCCGACAAGCCTGAGATGCTGCAGTACGATCATCTCACCGGGGCTGGCCAAATATTCGCTTAGATCAATTCACCCGGGCTCATTTGACCACACGCAGGGCCGCGGCAGTATTCCCTGATGCGGCCGGTTTGCGTCATGCCCCTAGCAGCTTTCGGACAGGCCTTGGTTCTATCTGCGGAGGGGTGGCGTGCGCGCGCTAGGTTTGGGCGTCTCAGTCGGCTAACACCTGTCGGGATTTTTCGGCAAACATCTTACTATTACCTTTGGAATAGAAGCTTTTTCTGAAATCGTTAACCGGGGATAGAGCGGGAACAAACGGCATAAGGCAGCTTGCTGACTGGGGCGGGTGCGTTGTGTCGAAAGGGACTGGCTATGAGACAATCCATCTTACTTGCGGCAGCAGCTCTCGCTGCAGGCCTAGCTACTACGCCTGCAAGCGCCGAGCTTGTACTAATCTCCGCGGCCGACCTGAGTGGTCAAGGCATAGGTGCTACTACGACGGCTTTGACCCTTCAGTCGCCAGGGCGATCGACTACGGAAAGCGGAGGCGTCCTTTTCAATGGCACGACCTTCGGGAATGCCAAGACCGGTGCGTCTCAGTCCACCACCTTCACCTTGGCTGACCTCGGCATTACTAGCGCGAGCCAGCTAGGGCTGATCGTGAACTTGTCAGAGCCGGGATCCGAAAGTCCTCCATCGGTCACGACTGCGAACAGCACGCTGGCGACCTACGCCAGCCTTGCCAATACGATCACGCTGAACGTTTTCAGTTCAAGCGGGACTCTGCTTGAACAGCACAGTACCCCCCTTAATCAAACCCTTCTGCAGCAAGCAGGCGGAGTCGGCGGTTCGGGGTTGATCTTCGGACTCTCGCCGGCCGAACAAATCCAACTTAACAACACGATTGCCAACAACGCGGGCGCCGAGGTCTTTACAATTGGCGCGACCTTTGCGAACGCATCCGGCGGTCTGGAAGTGATCCAAGCGGCCAACATCTCTGCCGTGCCTGAACCCGCGACCTGGGCGATGATGGTCTTGGGGTTCTTCAGCGTTGGTTGCTTGGCCTATCGTCGGCGCAACCAGCATGCGGCGTTCCGCCTCGTGTAAGTGGACTTAAGCTTAAAGGGCGTCATAAGGAGCGTCATTGCAAACCCCGCGGGGGCCACTGTTGCAGAACGGTGGCCCTCTCGCCTGAAGTGTGACAGCGCAGGTGCCACGGTGCGGCTCTAGAGGTATCACTCGCGCCTCAATGCGTCCCACGGCACGTGCCAACAGCCTAAGGAGCTGTTCTCGCGAGTCATGGACCCGCTCAATTGAGAGACTTTTCGTTAGGAACGTTACTGCAATTGCCAGGTTTTCCTGATATCTCCAGGCGCGGCCCCAGCTCGCAATCCCCCTAGCCCCCAGAGCTGGGGCCCGCTCTCGCGAAAGATCACGATGGCACGCAAGCGCTCTGAACAGGACACAGATCCACAGCTCGCTGAAGGGCTCACCGAGACCTGCAGAGGACTGAGCCCACTCGAAAGCGCACTTCTGATCGCCGAGGGCATGCGCCAAGTCTATGGCGGAGAGTTTCAGATCAAGGCCAATCCGGACGGGAGCTTTGTGGTCATGGCCCGGAAATGGGTCCGGCAGGACCCGGGACAAAACAAAGGCCGCTGACGTCAGCCATGGGCGGCCTTCCGGGGTTCAATACATACGAAAGTGAATACTTGCGCCTCCCATGCCAGTTGCCGGCACCGCAACGTAAACTACGCACCGACCGTGATACTATTCTGTGAAGTGCTGCTCAGGATTGTCTTTGACGCCACCGGCGCAACAGCGAAACTTTGATGCAGTGACAAATCGGCGCGCGCCGTAGTCGGCGCCGCGCGTGCTTACCAACAACGGCGTCGCATTTTCCCCGTTATCCACAGCCCTGTGGTTGCCGTAACTTGACAAGAGCGCTTGAACCGAACCTGAGCGGGAGTAACCTTCGTCTTTTCCGATTGGCTTTCTTGCGGGGGAAATTCAATGGACAAAATCGAGCGAGCTTTCGTACTTGTTGCACTCGCGGGCTTTTACGGCACGATCGCCGGGCTGACGTGGCTGATCGTAAGCTAGGAATTGATTGGCGCAAAAAAGAAGGGACCGGTGTGTAGAAGCCGGGCCCATAGCCTGAGCAACATCGTCGGCAAGCTGTTCGGCTACAAGCTAAGTTTGCCGCCGCTCGACCCGCGCTGTCTTGCGATAAATCAACGGCACTACCGGGTGCCCGGGCAGCCTGCCGGCGGTAGGGGCGCCGCCACAGCACCGACTGCCGTGAATTCAATCTTATCTTCGTTCGGAGCGCCCCGCCGTGCCTTGATCTCGCCGCTACCCGTAGATTTCCCAATGTCGGTCGCATCGAGATCATTCGACCATATCGAAATGAAATCGTCTAAGCCAAAGGAATGGACGCAGGCTGAACGAAAGCGGCTCGCTTGGCTGGCGCGGCGTCGTGTCGTGTCGGAGATAGCGGCGGCGCTGGGTCGGCACACCGGATCAGTGAGGCGAATGGCGCGCGCAATGGGACTCATTTTGAAAAGATAAAACAGCCAACTTCTAGCCTCACCCCTCGCGCTACGCTCCTCATGTGATCGGTATGCTTGGACACGCGACATGCTTGCGGCATACCTCATCGCGCATCAACACCAGCACCCCGGCGATTATAAAAGCCACGATCTTCTTCGAGCAATGAAGCCCTGCGCTACCTTCGGTCTTATGTTCAGCCGGGCCAGGATCAAATTTATCGAGTTTCTAACACCGTTGCACAAAGATTTCGTTTTACGCTATCCCGAAAAAATGACAGACATCAGGCCTCCCGACCTGGACGAGGCTTGCCGGGTAATCAAGGAAATTTTGAAAGACATACATCTAGTTTTCAAAATGAAGGGTTTTTGACATTAGCCAAGCTGTCGAGGCGCTATAAATCGCCTGGGGCATCAAATCCGCGAGCGCCAGCGATTAAACTGATCCACCAGCGCAACCTTCCGGTATCTTATGCCTGCCAAAACTCATGCAGCGGCAGCCCTGTCCTCTTCGCGCATCGCGATCCTGAACGCATCGGTCCGAGATGCTATTGTGTCACTCGCCGAGATGAAGATTTCAGACCACATCACCCCACCTCGGTCGGTTTCCGCCTCGGAGGCAGCCGGATGGTATGCGGCCTTACCGCGACTACGTGGCGGTCCGTAGGAACGATGACCTCGATCTCACCATTGTTTAGACGCCAGCCCCGCTGGCAGGGCGGCCCCCGACTATCGCCACTCCCTCCAGACCGCTGCCGGGCCCGTTGCCCAGACCAACTGTGTCCACACCGCTAACATTTTTTCAGCGGGGCCGGCCGGACAACGGTTACAAGCAAATGGGGCTGCGTTCCCGCTGGACCAAAGCTAACATAGAACAAGAATTGCAACATTATCCCGAAGGTTTGTCAGATTTGGCTAGGCAGCGCCAAGTCACCATGGCATGCTCCGGGCACCGGGGCTGGCACGTTTTATCGCGTATCTATTTTTACCCGGAGCTAGCGCGGCACGTGCCGCGCAGCTAGTTTGAGCACGTTTCTGTCAGCGTCACATTGAACTAACGGGGCCGCCTTCAGGCGGCCTCTTTGTTTATGATGCGACGCAACCCGTTTTTTTGCTGGCTTTTCCCGCAGGACGCTTCAGACTTGCTCCCATTGACGACTGTTTACGGGATCATTTGCGATGGGAAAGCCCTCCGTTTCCCGTGATGCCTTCCGTGGATTGTTTGCCCTTTATGCGGCCAAGGCTCATCACGATTGCAATGGCATAGCTGAAGACCGGTTGCTGAGATTGTTCGGATCGAGCGATGATATCCCGGACGATCTATTGGAAAAGTGGTCGACCCGCGCGAGACTGATCGGCTCAGAGGCCGCCGGCAACACTCTATCGCCGCTCGCACATCAGATTGTGAACGGCAGTGCGCAATATGATCACGCCAGCGATTTTCTCAATCGATTGCTACGGGACCTGGATCAAGACCTCCATTGATGCCTACTGTGCCGCTGCGGACAGCATCTTCAACTTCGATCAGACCTCACTAGTTTTGTGTGTCGTACCTTAGGCCAGACGCGGAAGCTGTCATCTTCCCGTCGGTCTGATTTTTAAGGTGGCCCCACAATCATGAAGAAGGCAATTAAGGTAGCACCAAAAAGACGCCAGCGGCCTCTGGTGGGCGATGGGGCACCAGTGTCCAGCTGCAGTTGCCTCAGGACATGGTCGACGCGGTTGACGTCTACTCAATCACTGAAAGGACAACCCGCTCAGAAGCCTTTCGACGGCTGATCCAACTCGGGCTCAAGGCTAGGGCTACAGGGCTGATCTGGTAAAGGTGGTACAAGGTCGACTTACTATCAATGAAGCGGCCGCCCTTGGAGCGCCTGAAACGAACCCGCTGCAACCATTAGCGTTGCGTCGATCAGCTCATGGCGTTCGCGATTTCCTCCACAAGACGAACGAGAGTTTCTAGCGGGCGCCCTTCAAACGGCAAGACGTCGAGCACGTTGTCATCACACCGTGGTCGCACTTGATGCAGGTGTTGACGCATTGATCAAACCTTTTAGGGTCGAACACGGAGTATAACTTTGCGGCGCAAGCATTTGTCGAACCGGTTACGTCATCTTCGCGCGAACAAGTGGCGAGCACGGTGGCGAGTATGATTATGACAGCGAGCCGCATAAACTACCTTTATCCCGTTAGGCCGGCGCTTCAACGATGTTCGCGGTGAGCTCGGAGCGCTACGGGCAAACACGGCATCGTTTGGTTGCCAGCCCCAAGCTCCCCGCGCCGCCTAATGCGACAATCACAAACAAAGCAGTAGCCCTTACGATTGACATATTAGCTGCTCCAATTTTCCTTTTTCAAAATCGCTACTTCCCAATGGGTGTAGCTGCGTTAACCTATTACAGACCAACTTAGCCCGCGGGCGTTTGCACGAAGCAAAAGCCCGCCGGTGGCGATGCAGGCGCGTGAACAACGACCCACGACGTCGCTGTCATGCCGTGCGTCGCTTCTCGACAAGCTGCCCACGCTCCTCTTTGGTTAGCTCATCAGGAGTCACGGTCGCTTTCTCCAATTCATAAAATTTTGGCACCCCGTCAGCTAAGGCTCAGCTTCCCGGCCCAGGAAACGCACGTGAAGAGTTATGCAGTGCTTGGAACTGTCCAGCTGAACCCTGAGTTGGTTTATGGTCGCGCCATTTCCGACGACAACCCCCCGCTTCCCGGCGAGCCTGGGGCCAGCTGATTGGGCCACAGCTATGCGAGTGCCCTTCTCCAGTCTCACAGCCACTGCACTCTGCTCAGCTACGGACCTCGAAATGCGACTACTCAGTGGCATGACCTCTCAACCTCTTCGACTCTCCTGTAGGTTCGACTCAGCATCAGAGCCACCATCGTATCAATGCGCCCAAATCTACGTAACGAACAAATAATCGCTACTATGAACACCACCGGACGTAGCGATGCCCTTCAGCGTAATTAGTTCGTTGTGACCGTCCAAGCCGGAGTGGATTTGCCAAATAGAATCAGCACCGGCGGCGCTTAAGAAGGTAAATGTCGCACCTTGCGCCGCCGTGCCAAAACTCTCAAACTCGATAGAGTCTCCAGCTGCGGCGCCATTGCCGGCAAAGTCAGAGATTGTGGCACCATTCGCAAGAGCTGCTTTGAACTTAAATTGATCGTTGCCCGCTCCCCCGATAAGTGTGTTCGCTCCTCCATTTGCAATGAGGATATCGTCGCCTCCGCGGCCGTCCAACGTTATACTTCCCGACTTGCCGGTGATCTGATCGCCAAACTCTGAGCCGCGCACAGCAGCAACCCCAGTGAATGTGTCGGCTCCAACATGTGCGGCGTCCCCATTTGTGAGGCTCGTGGAGATTCCAGTGCTGAGGTCTACGTTTACGCCGCTGGCAGCGTGATAGAACGCTATTCGCGTGTTGCCGTTTCCCGCGATGGTGTCATTGCCGGCTTCCCCCTCGAATTCGTTTAGCGTGCCATTGCTGCCGGCGTTCACGCTCGAACCGCTGAACCCGCTTGCATTGAATGTGTCAGCGAAGTTGGTCCCGCGGATCGATTCGATCGATTTCAATGTATCGTTGCCGATCGAGGCGTCGCCGGCGACCGTGCCCGCTGCAAGATCAACGACAATTCCTCCGGTGGTCGTATCACTGGACGATGCCGAAAACATGGCGCGATCAAATCCGCCACGTCCGTCGATGGTGTCGTTGCCTGCGCCCCCAATAAATTCCTCCGCACCAGTGGCATTATTGCTACCACGGAGTGCGTCGTCAAAATCTGAACCGCGTATGGAGTTTACACCGCTCGTGAAGGTATCGAAACCGACACCTGCTAGATCACCTGCGGCGGCGCTTTGTCCCGTTCCAGCAGCTAGATCAACAGTAACCGCGGCGAGTGCATGCGAGTAATCAACACGGGTGTCCCCGTTTCCTGTCACGGTGTCGTTGCCCGCCATGCCTTCGAAGGTATTGAAGGCATCATAGGAACCGGCGTTCGTGCTGCTGCCATTGAAGCCGGTGGCATCATACGAGTCTGCAAACCTGGTGCCTCGAATGAGCTCGACGCCGTGCAATATGTCAGTCCCCGTTGAGGCGTCGCCCACAACGGTTCCAGCTGCAAGATTGACATTGATACCCGCGGAGACGCTGCTGTCGTTGTAGTTTGCGAGATCGTAGCCGCCACGACCATCGATTGTATCGTTACCACCGCCGCCGAAATAGACGTCCGTGACGGTCGCATTGTTAGTCCCAGAAATCACATCGTTGAAGTTGGATCCGAGGACGGAGTTGACGCCGCCCGTGATAGTGTCCGTTCCCACCGAGCTGTTGCCGACGGCCGTACCCGCGATCAGATCGATCGTCACGCCCGAGGTGGCGTTGCTGTACTGAACCTGGGTCGAGCCGTTTCCGGTGATGGTGTCGTTTCCGCTGTTGCCCTGGAACGAGTTGAAGCCGTTATTGAAGGTCGAGGCGTTATAGCTGTCGGCAAAGTTGCTGCCGATCGCCGCGTTGACCCCGCCGGTGAAGCTGTCGTGGCCGGTCGAGGCATCGCCCAATGCCGAACCGGTGCCGCCCGCCCCGATCGTAATCGTGACCGGGCCGGTGGCATTGCTGTAAAGCACGCGCGTATTGCCGTTACCGGTGATGATGTCATCGCCGCCGAGGCCCTCGAACTGGTTGAAGTTGCCATTGCTTGTCGAGACGTTCAGCGCGCCCGCCAGTCCATAGCTGGTGGCATCATAGGTATCGACATAGCCGGTGCCCTGAACACCCTCGATGTTGCGCAGCGTATCGGCGCCGCTCGAGGCATCGCCCGTTACTGTGCCAGCCGACATGTTAACGGCAACCCCGCCCGTGACCGTGTTCAGGTTGTTGTAACTTGCCGTATCGAACCCGCCGCGGCCGTCGATGTAATCGTCTCCCCCCAGGCCCGTGAACGTATTGTTGTAACTGCTGCCCAGCAGCGTGTCGGCGAAGACCGAGGCTTGGACGGCGTTGACGCCGGTGAAGGTATCGGTGCCCTCGGTCGCGCCCGTGGCACTGCCGGCCACCGTGATGGACGTGCCGACGGTGATCTGGAGGTCGACCGTAACGGCGGCCTGCGCGATCGAGTAATTGAGGCGCGTGTTGCCGTTGCCGATGATGGTGTCGTTGCCGCCGGCGCCTGCGAAGTCGTTGAAGTTGCCGTTCGTCGAAGAGACGTTCAGGGCGCCGGCTAGGCCATACCCGGTCGCGTCGAAGGTATCGTCGAAGTTGGTGCCCCGCACCGCCTCCACGTCACGAAGCGTGTCCGTGCCAATGGTGGAATCGCCAACAACGGTTCCGGCGGCAAGATGGATTGTGACGCTCGACGTGGTCGTCACGTCGTTATTGTAGGCGACCATGTCATACCCACCACGGCCGTCGATATAGTCGTCGCCGCCGCGGCCTTCAAAGACCTCATAGGTGAAACTGGCGTTGTTGCTGCCGTAGATCGTATCGCCGTAGGCCGACCCATACACGCCCTGCAGGGCATTGGTGAACGTGTCGTGGCCGACATTGGCCGCATCGCCGGCCACCGTGCCCTGCCCTGTGCAGGCGGCAAGATCGACCGTCACCGCAGCCAAGGCGCCGAGATACTCAACCCGCGTCAACGATTGACCCAGATCGTTGATGCGGCCGGTGATCACGTCGTCGCCGCCCCGGCCCTCAAAAGCGCTTTGGCCCAAGGCCACACCGGGCTGTGCGCTCGATCCCGTAAAGCCGGTCGCATCGAACGTGTCGGCAAAATCCCCGCCCACGGCGGCTTCAATGCTGATGAGCGTATCGCTGCCGACCCCGGCTCCACTGGCCGTGCCGGCCGCGAGGTTGACGGTGATCGAGCCGGTCGCGTCCGTATAGACTGCGCGATCAAACCCGTCCCCACCGTCCAGACTGTCGTTACCCCCAAGCCCCTGTAGCCGATCATTCCCGGCAAGCCCGAAGATGCCGTCGCTCTGGCTGGTACCGACCAGCACGTCATTGGCGGACGTGCCGATGATGCTGTTGTTGAAGAGGAAGTCGCTGGCAACCAGGCTCCCAACCGTGACATTGGCCAGCGTTATGGTGTTGCCGCCGCCGAAGTTAATCAGCGTATCAGAACCCTGTTGCGTCGCACGGGCCTGGATGTCGGCGAGGGTGAAGACACCCGTTACCCCGGTCAGGTCGATCCGGTCGCCCTCGCTGCGATTGAAGTCGCCGATATAGTCCGCCCCGCCGATAGAGTAGACGAACGTGTCCGCACCCAACCCGCCAGCCAAATAGTCATTGCCGCCCACGCCGGACAATATGTCGTCGCCACCATCGCCGAACAGGGAGTCGTTGCCTGAACTGCCGGTGATGGTGTCGGCGAAGTTCGATCCCTGGACGCCATTTACGCCGCCGGTGATCGTGTCGGTACCGACCGAAGCGTTGCCTGAGGCAACTCCGGTGGTCAGGTTGACGTTCACGCCGGCGCTGGCGCCAAAGTACTCAATCTGGGTCGAGCCGTTGCCGGTGATGGTATCGTTGCCACCATTGCCATAGAACGAGTTGAACTGGCCGGCGCTGAACGCCGATGCGTTGTAGATGTCGTCGAAATTGCTGCCCAGCGCGCTGTTCACGCCGTTGAAGCTGTCGGTGCCGACCGAGCTATTCCCCGAGGCCGACCCGGCGCCGCCGGCTCCGATCGTGATCGTCACGCTCGAGGTGGCGTTATTGTACTGGACCTGGGTTGAGCCGTTACCCGTGATGGTGTCGTTGCCGCCATTGCCCTGGAACGAATTGTACAATCCGGCTCCAAAACCGGACGCATTGTAGGTATCGTTCAGGTTGCCTCCGACTGCGCTGTTGACACCGCTGACGAAGGTATCTGACGCGACCGAGCCGTCGCCGGATGCAGAGCCGGTGCCGCTGGCCCCGATCGTGATGGTCACGCCCGAGGTGGCGCTGAAGTATTGAACCTGGGTCGAGCCGTTGCCGGTGATGGTGTCGTTGCCGCCATTGCCCTGGAACGAGTTGTACAATCCGGCTCCAAAACCAGACGCATTATAGGTATCGTTCAGATTGCCGCCGGCGGCGCTGTTGACGCCGCTGACGAAGGTATCCGACCCGACCGAGCCATCGCCAGATGCAGAACCGGCGCCGCCGGCCCCGATCGTGATCGTCACGCCGGAGGTGGCATTGCTGTACTGAACCTGGGTTGAGCCGTTGCCGGTGATGGTGTCGTTGCCACCGTTGCCCTGGAACGAGTTGAAGCCGTTGTTGAAGGTCGAGGCGTTATAGCTGTCGGCAAAGTTGCTGCCGATCGCGCTGTTGACGCCGCCAGTGAAGGTGTCGTGCCCCGTCGAGGCATCGCCTGACGCCGAACCTGCGCCTCCCGCCCCGATCGTAATCGTGACCGCGCCGGTGGCGTTGCTGTAAAGCACGCGCGTGTTGCCGTTGCCGGTGACGATGTCGTCGCCGCCAAGACCCTCGAACTGGTTGAAGCTGCCGTTGCTGGTCGAGACGTTTAGTGCGCCTGCCAGTCCATAGCCGGTGGCATCATAGGTATCGGCATAGCCGGTGCCCTGAACCCCCTCGATATTGCGCAGCGTATCGGTGCCGCTCGAGGCGTCGCCAATCACCGTGCCAGCCGCCATGTGGACGGCAACCCCGCCCGTCACCGTGTTCAGGTTGTTATAACTTGACGTATCGAACCCGTCGCGGCCGTCGATGTAGTCGTCTCCCCCCAGGGCCGTGAACGTATTGTTATAACTGCTGCCCAGCAGCGTGTCGGCGAAAATGGAGCCTTGAACGGCGTTGACACCGGTGA
Source organism: Bradyrhizobium sp. WSM1417 (assembly GCF_000515415.1). Classification (NCBI taxonomy): domain Bacteria; kingdom Pseudomonadati; phylum Pseudomonadota; class Alphaproteobacteria; order Hyphomicrobiales; family Nitrobacteraceae; genus Bradyrhizobium; species Bradyrhizobium sp. WSM1417. The sequence goes on along the minus strand of NZ_KI911783.1, from coordinate 2,862,068 downwards.
AGGTATCGGTGCCCTCGGTCGCGCCGGTGGCACTGCCGGCCACTGTGAGGGCCGTGCCGACGGTGATCTGAAGGTCAACCGTAACGGCGGCTTGCGCGCTCGAGTAATTAAGGCGCGTGTTGCCGTTGCCGATGATCGTATCGTTGCCGCCGGCGCCTGCGAAATCGTTGAAGGTGCCGTTGGTCGAAGAGACGTTCAGGGCGCCGGCAAGGCCATAACCGGTCGCGTCAAAGACATCGTGGAAGTTGGTGCCCCGCACCGCCTCTACGTCACGGAGCGTGTCCGTGCCAATGGTGGAATCGCCAACAACGGTTCCAGCGGCAAGATTGATCGTGATACCCGACGTGGTCGTCACGTCGTTATTGTAGGCGACCATGTCATACCCGCCACGGCCGTCGATATAGTCGTCGCCGCCGCGGCCTTCAAAGACCTCATACGTGAAACTGGCGTTGTTGCTGCCGTAGATCGTATCGCCGTAGGCCGACCCAAACACGCCCTGCAAGGCGTTGGTAAACGTGTCGTGGCCGACATTGGCCACATCGCCGGCCGCCGTGCCCTGCCCGGTGCGGGCGGCAAGATCGACCGTCACCGCAGCCGAGGCGCCGAGATACTCAACCCGCGTCAACGATTGACCCAGATCGTTGATGCGGCCGGTGATCACGTCGTCGCCGCCCCGGCCCTCAAAAGCGCTTTGGCCCAAGGCCACACCGGGCTGTGCGCTCGATCCCGTAAAGCCGGTCGCATCGAACGTGTCGGCAAAATCCCCGCCCACGGCGGCTTCAATGCTGATGAGCGTATCGCTGCCGACCCCGGCTCCACTGGCCGTGCCGGCCGCGAGGTTGACGGTGATCGAGCCGGTCGCGTCCGTATAGACTGCGCGATCAAACCCGTCCCCACCGTCCAGACTGTCGTTACCCCCAAGCCCCTGTAGCCGATCATTCCCGGCAAGCCCGAAAATACTATCGGCCTCAATTGTACCTATAAGAACGTTGGCACCAGCGTCGCCAGTCAGCGTGATACCAGCCACGTCGAGAACAGCTACCTTGAGATCCTTGTCGAAGAAATTGCCGGCCGCATCGGTAACTCGCACGGTGACCTGGTGCGATTGGGCCGTCTCGTAATCTAGGATCCCGGCGACCAACAAATTGCCATTGCTGATTGCGAACAGGCCACCGGCATTGTCCAACAGCGAAAAGATCGCTGTTCCGGTACCACCGGGATCAATTTCAGATAGGGAACCGACCACCGTTCCTGTCGTGCTATTTTCTGCGACACTCGCGTTTGACAAAATGATGTCCGCTGGCGCCAACGTGTCCACCGTGACATGAAATGCACTTGACGCTACACCCGTATTCCCCGCCACATCGGTTGCCTTGGCCGTCAGCGTATGGCTGCCCTGACTCAAGCTCGCTGTCGCAATTGAATAGCTGCCGCCGACCGCAATGCCCGTGCCGAGGACTGTCGCGCCGTCGGTATCGTACAGTGTCACCGTACTGCCGGCTTCCGCAGTACCTGCCACCGTCAGTGTCGGGTCATTCGAGAAGCCGTTTTCGGCAACTGAACCCGTCAGCGGCGATACATCGTCCGTGACCGTACTGATCACCGGAGCGGACGGAGCGTTGATATCGATCGTCACCGCCTGGCTGGCGGTGGTCCCGACATTGCCGGCAGTGTCGATGATCCGGGTCTGGTAGCTGAAGCTGGTCGCATGGGTCGCCGGGTCGAGATAGCTCCAGCTCGTCGCTGTCGACTGGGTGACGTCGGCCCATGTGACGCCGCCGTCGCTCGAGACCTGGATCTTCTCGCCGGAGGCCAGCGCGCCATTGCTGCCGGAGACCGTCAGCGACGTGTCGCTGGTGATGAAGTCACCGGCCGTGCCGGTGTCCTGGGTGATCGCAGTGATCGCAAGCGCCTCGGTCGGAGCGGTGGTGTCGAGCGTCAAGGTCAGCGAGGCGCTGCCCGTATTGCCAAACGTGTCCGTCTGGCTTGCCACGATGGTGTGCTGACCGTTAGCCAAGCCGGTTGGCGTAAGCGACCAGTTCCCCAAAGCATCTGCGACCGTGGTTGCACCGACGGGTGTACCATCGATGGTGAAGTGGACTGTCGTGTTGGCCAGGCCGGTGCCGCTCAGCGCAGGGTTAGAGGTGATCTGGTCAAGCGCCGAAGAGCCGGTATCGGAGGTCAGATGCTCTGTCACCGCCGGGCCGGTCGTGCTCAGCGTGTAGACAACGGCGTTGCTGGTCGTCGTGTTGCCGGCAACATCGCTCACCTTGGCCGTCAGCGAGTTGCTGCCATTGCCAAGCGTGACGAGTGCGCTCCAGCTGCCGTCACCCTGGACGATGGCCGTCTTCACCGGCGTGATGCCGTCATAGACGGTGACGGTGGCCCCGGCATCAGCCACATCAACCGTGCCGGTGATGGTCTGGTTCGCCTGATTGGTGGACCCGCCGGCATTGGAGATCGTAATGGAGGGCGCGCTCGTATCGATCGTCACCGCCTGGCTGGCGGTGGTCCCGACATTGCCGGCGGTGTCGACGATCCGGGTCTGGTAGCTGAAGCTGGTCGCATGGGTCGCCGGGTCGAGATAGCTCCAGCTCGTCGCTGTCGACTGGGTGACGTCGGCCCATGTGACGCCGCCGTCGCTCGAGACCTGGATCTTCTCGCCGGAGGCCAGCGCGCCATTGCTGCCGGAGACCGTCAGCGACGTGTCGCTGGTGATGAAGTCACCGGCCGTGCCGGTATCCTGGTTGATCGCCGTGATCGCCAGCGCCTCGGAGGGCGCGCTCGTATCGATCGTCACCGCCTGGCTGGCGGTGGTCCCGACATTGCCGGCGGTGTCGACGATCCGGGTCTGGTAGCTGAAGCTGGTCGCATGGGTCGCCGGGTCGAGATAGCTCCAGCTCGTGGCTGTCGACTGGGTGACGTCGGCCCATGTGACGCCGCCGTCGCTCGAGACCTGGATCTTCTCGCCGGAGGCCAGCGCGCCATTGCTGCCGGAGACCGTCAGCGACGTGTCGCTGGTGATGAAGTCACCGGCCGTGCCGGTGTCCTGATTGATCGCCGTGATCGCCAGCGCCTCGGTCGGAGCGGTGGTGTCGAGCGTCAAGGTCAGCGAGGCGCTGCCCGTATTGCCAAACGTGTCCGTCTGGCTTGCCACGATGGTGTGCAGTCCATCAGCGAGACCGCTCGGTGTGAACGACCAGTTCCCGCTCCCATCCGCCAAACTGGTGGTGGCGATCAAGGTGCCATCGATAGTGAAGTGCACCGTCGTGTTGGCCAGGCCGGTGCCGCTCAGCGCAGGGTTAGAGGTGATCTGGTCAAGCGCCGAAGAGCCGGTATCGGAGGTCAGATGCTCTGTCACCGCCGGGCCGGTCGTGCTCAGCGTGTAGACAACGGCGTTGCTGGTCGTCGTGTTGCCGGCAACATCGCTCACCTTGGCCGTCAGCGAGTTGCTGCCATTGCCAAGCGTGACGAGTGCGCTCCAGCTGCCGTCACCCTGGACGATGGCCGTCTTCACCGGCGTGATGCCGTCATAGACGGTGACGGTGGCCCCGGCATCAGCCACATCAACCGTGCCGGTGATGGTCTGGTTCGCCTGGTTGGTGGACCCGCCGGCATTGGAGATCGTAATGGTGGGCGCGCTCGTGTCGATCGTCACCGCCTGGCTGGCGGTGGTCCCGACATTGCCGGCGGTGTCGACGATCCGGGTCTGGTAGCTGAAGCTGGTCGCATGGGTCGCCGGGTCGAGATAGCTCCAGCTCGTGGCCGTCGACTGGGTGACGTCGGCCCATGTGACGCCGCCGTCGCTCGAGACCTGGATCTTCTCGCCGGAGGCCAGCGCGCCATTGCTGCCGGAGACCGTCAGCGACGTGTCGCTGGTGATGAAGTCACCGGCCGTGCCGGTGTCCTGGGTGATCGCAGTGATCGCCAGCGCCTCGATAGGCGCTATGGTGTCAATTGTGACCACTCGGCTCGTCGAGTTGATCACCACATCGGCCGAATCTAGGACGCGGACGTCATAAGTAAAGCTCGTACCGTGCGGCAGTGGATCAACAAAACTCCAGGTCGAAGCAGTAGTCTGAGCGACGTCGCTCCAGTTGACACCACCATCGCTACTTATCTGAATCCGTTCTCCGAAGAAAATCGCGCCGTTTGTTCCAAGAACAGTCAAATTCTGGCTGCTCGTAACAAAATCTCCATTCAGCTCCGTATCTGGAGCGATCGAAACAAGGGATAATGGCAATGCAATATCGAGGCTGGCAATCGAAGCAGCGCTCTTGATGGAGTCCGTGACGTCGTAGTTGAAGATGACACGGCCGCTAAACCCCGGATCCGGCGTGTATCTCCAGGTCTGGTTATCAACTTGGTCCAGACTGCCCCCGCCGTCTCGAATCGAGAGATAGGAAATCGATAACGAGGGGCCGTCAACGTCGACCACACCCTTGAGCAACGCGGCCGACGTGACCGTATACGACGCGTCTTGCTGGCCATCCTGCAGAGTTACGGGGGTCGCAACGGGCTTAAAGTCGACAACGTTAATGTTTGGCTGCACACCATTGTGCACGGTCACATACACCGGGATAGTCACCACCCCGTCATCAGCGGAAAGCGTTATGACGAATTTCTGAGTGGCATCTCGACCATAGGGCAGCGCGTCGAAATGGCTTTTTTCTTCACTGAACGCCCAGCTGATATTTCCGACAGCGTCGAACTTCGCTGTGAAATTCGGATCTGCATTTCCGAACTGATCTGCAGTGCTGATGACGACATCCGCGTAGGTACCCGTAATTGGTATCAGGCCGCTCGCTTGCAGCACGCTTGAAGAGTTGATTGTCTCGGTTATGACCGCACTATGTCTCAAAGTCGGGTCTGCAAGAAATATACCGCTGTCGCCAGCAAATGCGACGTATTGCCCACCGGCGCTGATGGCCACGCCGCCCTTTGATGTGACGCCCACCCCCTCAGAAACAAGCTTGTAAACGGGGTCGGCAGGCGATGTGACATCGACGATATAGACATCCGCGACTGCATTGTTGTCAGCGGCGGACAGCTTCGCGTCGCTTGTAAATACTATAAAATTCCCATCCGGACTCAGGACCGGGTTGAAGCTGCTTGAAGCGTCAGCAGTGTGAAAGAGAACGGCGTTGCTTTCTAGATCATACAAATAAATTTCAGAATGGCCTGTTGCGTCTACGCTCTGATAGGCGATCAGGCGCCCATCGGCACTCAAGGTAGGAAGGCTCGCACCCGCACCCACGGAAGTATCGGCGAGGTGGCTAAACTCCCCCGTTGAAAGATCGAAACAAAAGAGGTGACCTGAGCCGCCAATCGCATTTGAATCGGAATTCCAGAAAACAATCAAATGACCATCGGCGCTGATGGCAGGTGTCCAGACCGCACCAGAGCTACCAACCGCCGCGGCCGTGATTGTGCCCTTCAGATTACCCTGCAGACCATATATTGCGATGTCGCCATCTGCTTGTCGGGCAAGGATCGTACTGCCGTCGCCGCTAACAGCGGGGGCCTGACCAAGAGCGATCTGTGTCTGAACATGATAGTGGGTCGAATCCGAAGGATCTGTTCCGTAGACAAAGACGTAGCTGCGGCTGCCGTTTGAACCTTCGTAGAGGATATAGCGGCCATCAGAACTGATCGTGGGTGAACCGTATATCCACCCCCCCGCAGGCGAGGCAATTGTCGTCGTGCTGTTTGCTGCTCGGTCGTAAAAGTAAATCGCGCCATCGGGATCATACACGACGTCGCCGTTCGCACTCATGACAGGCCCGCTGTGATGCCCGGGCCCTGAAGCGATAACGTTGACGTAAGGAGGAGTGATCACAAACGGAAGTGAGGTAAGCTTTACCTGGATTACGGAAGGCGCGACGTCGACGCCAGATGTGGTCGACTTTTCGGCTGGCGTAAGCGTTCCTATGGTGACTTGGACCGTGGTTACTGGCGTTTCGCCACTCGCCGTATGAGTGGTGTTCGTTCCCGCGGGTGAGTGGTATTCGGTGCCCGGAGGATTGAGCGGCGGGCTTCCGGCAAACTTTGTACTGTTCGGACTAGCATTATTATCGTTTTGATGGTCGCCATTATCAGTGTGTTCGGGCAGGTTCGGAAGGATCTGCTTAGCTGCGTCGTAGGTGCTCAGAACTTGCTGAAAAGCGTTGAATTCTCTCGCGACCTGATCAGCCGTCTTGTCAACCTGCTGCGCGATCACCTCGAACGTTGCGGTGGGAGTGAGGGTGAGCGACGTGCCATTACTCGTCACCGTACCAATCAATACGCCAGCGTTATTGAAGACCTCAACGGCGTGCACGGAATTATCGCGCTGATCAATGACCGAGATCGATACCGTCTTCCCATCCGCCGAAGAAATTTCAAGATTGACCGCTGTCCCTCGGATACCGATTGAGGCTACCGGCGTTGCCACCCGCATATCACCGGTTTTGGCGACTTGTCCGGCCACGAAGCTGGCGGCGCCTTGTATTAGCGTCAAAAATGCGCTGTTCGATGTGCTACCCGGATCATATGTAAGATCACCGAGTAAGAATCTCGCGTTAGCTGACAGGTTGAATGTGGAACCATCGTCGAGCACCAGGCCAATGGTCGAGTTGCTGCCGGTTTGCACAACATCATTTTGATAGATTACGTCGCCCGTGTTTGCGATAATAGTGACACCGTTGCGAACGATACTCGCACTGCCGGTCATCTTAACGACGTGCCCGACCACCTTACCTGCGGTGCTCTGCGGGTCGGCCTGAGCATAAGTTGTGTAGCCGGTCAGGGCGTCTACGATCGCAGACCCAAGAGGCGCGCCATCCTGGGACACGAGCAGCGGGCGAGCATGACCATTCCCTTTGAAATAGTCTGTGATTACGACTCGGCTTGATGGATCCGAGATGATGAGATCGGAGCCGAGCCGCTGGTACTCGCCTGAGAATAGGAGGTGGGCGTCTAGGACTTGAACGGCCTTGACGGTGGTCGTCTCAGCCCCGTCAAACGCAAGGTGAGCAGCGTCCCCGTGCAATGCATTGGAAGAAAACTTGCCGCTGTAATTCACGACGGGCCCCGCAAAAAAGTTAAAAAATCATAAAAACGTGATAATGTTGCACAGCATTTCTGCCCTTCAAAGGACTTAATCGCTGTTTCAAGGTTGTGGTTGCCACGATCGACATCCCCAGCTCCTCCCGGCCACCGGAAATTTACGGCGTTGCGGTGCTTTGGTACCAGTGCCGCCAAAGATGCCTTAGCCCGACTACGAAGCGGATGGGTGGGACGCACGCGGTGAATAAACCGCTTCATGTTCTTCGCTAATCATCAGATGTCATGAACGACGTCGGGCATGGGCTGAGAAGCGCAATGAGCGTATCGCTACGCCAGGCGTCGATTGGCTGTTGGCACAGCCGGCTTCGATGACTGACTTATCGTCAATAGTCGTTCAGCGCGTGCGGGGCCGATCAGTAGCGCCACCTGCAAGCATTTCGGAGTGCAATGGTCCCGATCATCGCGGTATTGGCGTGGTTCGTTTTTTAGCTTTGGACCTTGTCCCCGATCGAGCGTCTTTATGGTAGAAGCCTCCCTAAGCTTCCCCCCACCAGAAGCCCCGCTTCCCCCAGGTGGGGCTTTCTCTATATTGGCGCTGCATCACGCACCGATCTTTTCAAGCGGCCTTTTGGGATTACCACTTTTCCCGCTACAGCAACCTAGATATGGGCAGGATAAGGAGGCACGATTGACGAATCCCTAGTGGAATTCACCGCGTACGACCTTCGTTTATTTGAGCAGCTTCGTTCGGATGATCCGCGCTACATTCAATCCTTGGTCAGGAGGTTCGACCAGCAGAACGGGATCAAGCCTGAAGTCCGCAATAGCGAACCAAGCTGTGACCCCAGAGGTCCCGCTAGCTTGAATTGGGCGGATTCTTCGGGCGCGCCGAGCACCATTGACTACTGCAAATCAGAAGCCGATCCCGAGCATCAGCCACGAAATCACGACCACACCGGGGGCCGCCACAGACGGCGCCCGTAGGTACTGCGGCAATACGGGTTATGGGGATCATGTGTCCAGTCACCGCCCGGCGGGGATGCAGGCAGGTGGCGCGATGTGAAGGAGCTTGCACCGGTGACCTGCGTTCCGTGATCCGCATCGGCCGGTGCAATGGCAATCATCACGAACGGCGCAGAGACCGCTGCAGCAAGCGCCAGCGAGTAAAGCCGCTTCATGTCCACTCCTTATTGCTCCATCAAAGCCCCCCTTGACTCGGCCGGCTTCGGTCGTCTCAAAATCCAACGCCGATCATCGTGCTATGACCGCTACCACCGCTGACGTATGCTCGGACGTGCGACGGCTTGCTGCCGGGCACGGGGCGCAACGTTTTCGATCTTCGCGCGCTTGACCGGGTCGCGATCCGCCTCGCGGGTCGATGGCTTGCGGCGGGGCTTTTCGTCGTCATCGCTTTTGCGCGACGTTGCCGCAGCCGCACCCGGCTTCTCGTTTGCTACGCACGAATGGCCCTTTAAGGTTTCGTCGCTCTTGCATTGGATGGGGAAGACCCGGGTACTATGCTTTGTGAGCTCTCCCACCCGTGTCTGGGTCAGGCTGATCTTGTCGGGCTCGATCGGCTGGCCTCCGATCGTGAAATAATGGCCAAGCGCGGCCTTGGTCGTAACGCTCAGCCTGCCGTTGGGCTTGCCTGTCAGAAGGCAGCGCCGCCCTTGACGTACCGGAGCGTACGGCCCCACGCAGAGCCGAGGCGACCGGTTGCAGTGGCGACCCAGTTCGGCTTGTCCTCGGCGACGAAGTAAGCCGAGGTCATGCCGGCGCCGAATGCTTTGGTGCCGACAGTCCGGGAGCCGTGGATGTTAGCAGCACCGATGTCGTCCTCAACACCGAAGACCCGGTTCCTGCTGAACTGATAGTTATAGCCCAGCTGACCACCACCGGTACCGCTCACCCACGGACGGGTGCTGTCGGTCACGGGCTCGTGGAGCCGCGACCAAATGGCCACCTCTCGCTCGCTGGCGGTCACTGCGCCGCCGTGCCTGGGAATCGCTCACCAGCGGGTCGCGGTGGCCCTTTGCGGGTATTCCTGAAAATAGGTCGTGTGGCTTGCTTCAGCCGCTCACGGCGTCGGGCCAGAAGCCGAGGGTAGTAACCTTCCGAAAGAGAGGTCCGCTCCCCACAAGATCCCTCTCCGGGCGCCCTTCCCGCAGTCCTAACATGAGGCTAGGCTCGCCATCCCTCGGGCGGAGGCATAATCATTCGGAAGTCGGTCTACGATCCTTTGCGCCAGAGCCTGCTGAGCGATAGCCGCCAGGTCATCCGCCTCACCTTTTCCGAGATAGAAGCGATCCTTGGGCGAGAGCTCCCAGCATCAGCATACAGATTTACCGCCTGGTGGAGCAATGAGATCTCGCTGAAACTGGCGCACAGCCAAGCTAGAGCATGGCTGCATGCAGGCTTGCGGGCGAGGGTTTCGATCAAGAGGCGGGTTGTCGAATTTCATCGAATGCCTTGAAGCATCTCCGTATCTCCCAAAGAGCCACTGCGCGTCCTTTCCGACCGGGTCCGCCCTTGCATTGCCCTATTCCGACGAACTAGGATCTCATCGCCTTTTATATTCAGGGAGCGTTCGGTGGCCGTAGGTACTGTGAAGTGGTTCAATCCGACGAAGGGCTACGGGTTCATACAGCCCGACAATGGCGGTAAAGACGTCTTCGTTCATATCTCGGCAGTCGAGAAAGCTGGTCTCAGCACACTCAACGAAGGCGCTAAGGTCAGCTATGAGGAACGCGACAACCGCGGCAAGTCGTCAGCTGAAAATCTGCGAGTCGGTTAACACGCCAGTCGAGCCAACTTGTATGAAGTTGCTCACTGAGTGTCTGGACCGCGCGGCTAGCGTTGCGCGACTGGCCGCTGACGAGCCCCCCTGAGGTTCACGCGCGCAGTTGCCTCTGGCCCAGCTGCCTATGTGCCCCTGCCGCGAAACGCGCCAGCAATATGGCCACCCCGTCAAGTCGGCCGCAGAGGCCGTTGTCCTGATGAAACTGATCACGGGCATCGCGGCGGTAGCTAATGGAGTCCGCGCGGTTGGCCGAAAAATGAACCAAAGTTTCTAGCGGGCTCCCTTCAAACGGCAAGACGCCGAGCACGTCGTTCATCACCCGTGGTCGCACTTGATGCAGGCATTGACACATTGATCAAATGCTTCGGATCAAACACAGAGTATAACTTTACAGCGTTAGCGTTTGTCGACCCGGTTACGTCGTCTTCAGGCGAAGAAGCGGCGAGTTCGGTGGCGAGAATGATCATGACAGCTAGCCGCATAAATCAGTTTGATTCCGTTGGGCCGGCGCTTCAACCAATGTCGGCGTGAGCTCGAAGCGATTGGATTCGACGACTTCGCGTCAGTATGTCGGTGCCGACGGAGAATAAGACGGCTACGGGCTGGGATTCGCCGGCACGCTGACAGTCAAATACCAGTCGAGATTCACGTTCTGGATCGTCAGCGTGGGCACCACGGCCGCGGGATCGTTGAGCGGGATCACCTTGCGGTCGCCCTGCTTGACCGCACGATGTCCCCCGCGGGGTACCCACGACGCGCGCCAGCGCGACGGGCTCGGCCGCCGGCGCGCGGCTCGCGCGCGCCGTTGTAGCCGCGCACCGTGAGGGTCTCGCGGAGCTCGGCCAGCATGCGGCGATGAGTGCCGAAGGCCTTGGCCTGGATCACGGTCTACCTGCCAAAATTGCCTGGCACGTAGCGGTTCACTAAGCTTTTCTCGCGCGGCTCCCAGTCCCGCCCGAAAGTCCGCCGACCCAGCGATTCCCCAAGAAACGCCCCGGCCGCCGGCGGCCTCTAGGCGGGCTTCCCGTCAATACCTGGCGACCTCGGACGAGCCGCCCCTGCTCGCTTGAGCCATCATTTGGGTCGCCATAGGTCGCGGTAATGCGGTCGATGACCTGGTCGAGCGCGGCGCGGGCGACCTCGAGCGAGCCGACATGGGTTTTCAGCAATGCGTGCTGGTCGTCGATGTCGGCCAGCACCGTGTCATAGTGCGCGCGCCCTGACGGCGAGATCGCTCTCGGTTTTTTCGGCGCGGGTCAGCCCGCCGGGAAAGCCTGCCAGCTCGAACGGCCGCTTAATGTGCGGTTCATGTCGATAGCCTCCAACAGTTGCGGATTGCGCTGGCAGCAGCTCCAGCCGCAGTTTCAGACGGGCGAGCGCGACCAGAGCGGTGACGCGGTCCATGGCCGCCCTTTCGCCCGTAACCTTGAGAAGTGAGGTTAATCCGAAAGTCGACTTGAGACCGGTCGCGCGCGCCGCTACTGCTTGTCGCGCCGGACACGGCTGGTCTTACCCCCCAAGTCGATCCCCAAGGACCACGATTTCAATTGTCCGGTATGGGCCGCCAGCGACGCGAGAACTCTGGCGGTCCACCCTTTCTTTTCAAGGATTGTGCGAACATGTCGTTTGAAAATCTTTCCGACCAGTACATCCTCCAGATGTACGAGAGCATCCGCACTCAGGTCCGTGCCGATGCGAGGTCTGGCTTTCGTTTGATGGGCGCACCGGCGAAAGTGCGCGCAGAGGAACTGCGCCAAGAGATCGAGCGCCGCGGACTGCAACTGCAATGCTCGCCGATCGAATGGCCAGAAGGCACCTGAGCTGACTACTTCTTCCCCTAAGGCGCATTGTACTTGCATGCTTCAGCCGCGCGAGAAGGTCAGATTTGCGTTTGCGACAGAACTATCTCGCCGGATATAAAAGCGATCCCGATCCCCTTCGCCGAGCGCCACACAGCTCGACATGGCCGGTCCAATTCCGCCGTCGGAATTCTTAGGCTGAATTCGTGCGGAATACCAAGCTGACTTGGTACCTCCAAGAGGGCCCCGGTCTCGGAGAGATCACGCACCACGCAACTGAAGGTGCCACCGGGGAATTGGATCAATGCGGCTATGAAGACGCGGCGCCGGCGTACTTTGCGGTTTTCCATGACCGCGAGATTACGAGACATAGATCAGAAGTTGTTGAAACTCGTTGCGAATAATTATGCTCAATTCTGGCGGTCACTTGAGGGTGCAGTAACCGCGAGCGGCATGGCGGCGTCCCTCCGTATTGCGCTGGCGTTGATGTTTTCGGGCTGGCGATCTGGTGGCACGCCGGCTTCGCAATTTTCGCGAGCGTCGCGCGACTGCATCCCGTCATGTCCTGTATGAAGTTCCAGGAGCGGCCCTCAGCCAGCAGGCTTGCTATGCCTCCATTGCGCTCAGTATTCTCTGGGCGGTCCCGGTCCTTGTAACGGCCCTCGGCCTTTCCCGCTGATAATGCTCGATCGCCGGCCCAGCCGGTCGCAAGGCTCGTCCATCCTGTCGGGGCGGCACCGCCGGCCCCGCGTCACCCGCGGCAGGTTCTCCCGGACCCCGCGTGATGTGCATCTGCGGGCGCTCGATCCTATTCAGCACAACCTTCGGCAATCACCTCGTGCGACTTGCGCCCGCGCCTTCGGTTTGGTTGCCGCCGGCTGCTCCAGCCGATCTTCCGTGAGCCCCCGGTTCCCGTGCCATTCACTGTGACGACCTAATGGGAAGCGGCTTTGGGGCATCCAGCTGCCCTGCTCCGCGGCTGTGCGCAGCAGCTGCCCACGAAGCCGTTCCGCAGAGCCGCGAAGCAACGCTGAAACAATCCGCATTTAGCGTGGTTTCCAACCAATAAGGGATGGCGACGATGTTGAATATGCTTCTGGACGCGATTTACGGTGGCGTCATTTCGGCGTCCATTCCTGGCATGAAGAGCAAGGGAGCGGCTCACTCAAGCGCCCCCGCGAGCAGCGCTGCTTGGCTATCGGAATTGATCCAAGCGCTGGATAAGGTGGATGAGCTTCCCGTCCCCCGTCAATCGGAGATCGACGCATGTCATGCTCGGCTACATCGTTCGGACGCGCCCGCTCAGGTGGCGATCCACTGAGCGTGGTGCGAAGAAGGTTGGCCGAGTGACGGAGCCTATACGAGCAGTCCGCCCCACTGAGGCGGCGTTAGCGGTTATTCTCCAAGGCGCGGAGTTGCTCGCGAAGCTCTGCTCGGAGGTCGCGTATCATCTCTGCCGTTGTACCAGTGAGGAACTCCCATGCGAGAAGGCACCGCGCCAGCTTGAGAGCTTCCTTTTCGGGTTCGAGATCCATCCGCTTGATACGCCGGCTGTAGCCTTTCACTCACCCCTACAGCGCGTCTCAGCCTTAAATTCCCCAAGCCTCCGTCACCGCTATAGGCAGTAGCGGGAGACTATCACTGACCCGCTAGGAATCAACAATTTGCGAGGTACTTACGATGCCGCTTTGAATTGGCGTCCGAGATCTGGAGGGACCGCGCGGCTATCTGTTGGCCGGCCAAGCCTGGCAGAGCCAACTCAATCGGCTGTGAACACAACGCCGATGCGAGTACTACTAGACCAAACGAGACGACAGTTTCTGATTGTACGGTCTCTTTCTAACATGATCTTGAATGTAGCACGCACGTGCAGCTTCGTCGGCAGTTCGATCCCAGCACCGTCTTCCGAGAGGTTGAACACGCGGCAACGCTGAGTACCGCCGTCTCCAAAGATGTATGCGGCCAAGTCGACGTCAGAACGATCAATCTTCCGGCGGTTGGGCATTGATCATCCCTGAGTTAACGAGGCCGGGACGTGTCCTTCACTGGCCGATGCTATCTCAAGCAGCTTGAATTGCCTCGCGATCCGTGTCGCCAAATGAGAGCGCTCTTTGGCTAGCTCTCTCTTATAGTCCGACACGTCATGTCCATCCTCCTCAAGAACCTCGATCAGAATTGTTTGATCCTGAACATACGTCGCCTTGTAGGCGATCTCTCGCGTCAAAATAGCCAGTTCGTCATGATCTGAGGTCATCCTAATCTCTGTGGCCAAATTGATTACGCTCCGAAAGGCGCTATTCTGCATGCTTAATACTTACAGATCGTTACGCTAGCCTGATCCTCGACGGCGTCTCCGACTTCAACGCGCTGCATTCGCGCAAGCATGACGACGAGGTGCAGCTTAGCCTCAATGCCTTCGCGCTCGGCCACCAGGATTTGCACCAGCTGCCGCTGAGCGTGCGCAAGACCAATCTGGTGCGATGCGCGGCCGGCCCGAGGGCACATTGGTCGCACCGTTCGAGCCAGGCGACATCGGCACCGCGCTATTCGGCGAGGCCGCCCGTACGGGCCCCAGCGGGACGATGTTGAATCGACATTCGGGAAGCCGGCCGTTTGCGGGCGCGGACCCAACAGCAGCGATGTTCTACTACTCCCGCAACCGCAAGGGTGAGCATCCGCAGGGGCATTTGGCCCGGTATGCCGGCATCCTGCAGGCCGACGCCTATGACGGGTACAACCAGCTCTATCTGGCCGGGCGCCAGCCCGGATCGATCCGGGAAGCTGCCTGCTGGTCGCATGGAAGGCGCCCATTCTTTGCCATGGCTGACATCGAAGAGAATGCCCGGCGCAAGGCCGCCGGCAAAAAGGAAACCCACTCTTTCCGGTCGCGATCGAGGTCGTGCGAAGGATCGATGCGCTGTTCGAGATCGAACGGTCCCTCAACGGCACGAGCGCCGAGGAGCGCCTTCAGGTGCGACGGATGCTGAGCCGGCCGATGGTCGAAGAACTACGGGTCTAAATGCGCGAACAGCTCTCCAAATCGTCCCGCCGCCATAACCTGGCCAAGGCGTTCAACCACATCCTGAAGCGATGGACGAGCTTCACTCTGTTCCTGGAAGAGGGACGCGTGTGCCTCTCGACCAATACCGCCGAACGGGGCTTGCGAGGCATCGCTCTTGAATGGAAGTCCTGGCTGTTCTGCGGATCTGATCGCGGAGGGCGGCGCGCCGCAGCAATGTACAGCCTCATCGCCACGGCGAAAATGAACGGCATCGACCCACAGGCCTGGCTCACCTATATCCTCGCCCGCATCCTCGCCCATCCGGCTCATCGGCTGGACGAACTTCTGCCCTGGAATTTGACGCCGGCATCGGCAGTCTCTGCTCGAGTGCATGATCACGCACGTCAACAAGATCGATCACGTCACCACCATCGTCCAGGTCGCGAAAGACCTCGGAGAAAAGACGAGGATTGGCCATGGGACATCGCCAACGAAATGGGATCGAGGACGGCGTCATCTGGGTCTATGGCGTCGGAGAAGACGGCATCCAGGCGTTCACAGACTTCGGAATCGAAAACCTCATCGAGTTGATTAGGTTCTACAATGAGAACCTCGGACCGCTCAGGCGGTAATCCTGCGGCCTACGCTGAATGGATACGCTGATGCTGACGGGCTGCTTCTGTTCGCCCATTGCTGGCCTGTGTCACCGTATCTGCAAACCGGTGCCACAAGGTTGTGAGGGCTATTGCGAGCGAGCACCGCACATGTTGCTAAGGGCGGTAGGCGTATCGCCGGCGCCGGGAGACCGGGTGAGAGGTGGCCGTCAGCGCGAACCGGCTTTATGGCAACATCATGAGGTCGGCTGCCTTACGGCCTCGCCACGGGCGAAACTGCTTGGCGATCAACACTAGCTTCATCCCGTGGAGGCGCGCCGGAACTCCGCCGGCAGAGTTCCAGCCGGGCCAGCTCGAATGAACACAAAAAGAGAGACTTAGTAATTTAGGTTACAGACAGCCCCGGCGACTATCGGCATTTTGCTTCTTTTGGAGGACCCGGGATGAAGAAGTCGTCTCAGATTTTGTTCGGAAATAATAATCAGAAATCAATCATTGAAGCCGAGAAGCGGCTCGCCCTGCTGACCAAAATGCAGCGGCTTCTCAATGGGGAAGGGTACGAATTCCCGGATCAGGCCCTGCCACGGCCCAACAAACAAGTCGAGCCCCCATCGCGTAGACGTTGGCAGACTAGGTAGCCAGATCGTATTGCATTCGCATGCGATGGGCGATCTCCTCCACCCTCCTCTGAAAGCCGATGGGATTGCCCGGCGCTGACAACACTACCGGTTGCCAGCCGTAAGCGTGGTCAGGCCGGATGGTGAGGTCGAGCCCTGGCACTCCGACGACCCCGCTGATCATCTCCGAGAGTTCTCGGATCGACTTCCTCTCCTTAGCCATCAGGCACTCCCTTTGCGTGAATGCTCAAGGCAAGCGCAGAAAAGTTAAGACGGTCGTAATCAAAAGGCAGAAATCGGGTGAGACCTGCATCATCCCGCCGCCCTTCACAGCCTTCCCTGCATAAAACATGAGCTACAGGACGTCCAAACGGAAGCGGCTAGAAGGTGCTCCATCACGCCGAAGCAGCGGGGCAGCCCGTGCCGTAAAAGGCTTCCGTCCGTGCGAAGGCAGGCGATCCAATCGCCTCTCAGCGGACGATCGTTATGCCCCGAACATCCAGGCGATACCCGTGGTCAAGGCCCAAAGCCAAGCCACCATCCCGACTACCAGCGACGTCACGTAAAGCGAGCGCATTTAACTATCCCTAGTGGCGTACAGCGCGCGAAGAATCAGCCTCGAGCACACGCTGTCTTAGCCGCAATACTTCCAGGTAGCGGCTCGCGATAGTCTCGGGGGCGGCAGCCCTCTTCGACATCCGCTGGACCTTCTTCAGCTCGCGAGGTTTGCGCCCCTTGTGCAATGCGTCCTTCATGGCAATCTCCAAAACCAACGAAAAGCAAAACACATACCAACAAAGCCGACATGCCCCACCGGAGCGAAGTTTGGTCGCGCCTGTGCGCGAGCTCGTTCAATCAAGGTCCCGTGATGACCGCGATCCCGACGGAGCTGAATAAGCCAGCGCGCCATTCCGCTGGCAGTCGTACGGCGAGAAAATCCGCACGAGCGCGGTCTGTCACAAGAATGGTCGTAGCCTACCGCCGGAGCTCGGTTTTCGTCAATTTTGATTACGCCGGGAGCGTGAGCAGTTCCAGATGAACGGCCCTCATGGCCCGTTCGGAAACGTGAACCGGCCTACCCTGTGCGGGTTCACAAGAAGGCGCGAGGACCCAGTTGGACTGCTACCAAAGTTGAAGCCAAGATGTCGGCTCTGGCATAAAGCGCGCGTTCCAGGACTAGCGGGTTTACTGCGGCAAATTGCCCGGACACTGTCGCCTCACTGTCATCAGGACGTCGGAACCGTTGTGCGACTTCTCCCTGCACCACAAAGCAAGGGAGTTGTTTCTGATGTTTCGTAAAGTAGCTGCGCTGTCCGTCGCAGCAGTTCTGGCCCATGCAGTACCCGCTTCAGCTGATGTGATCAGCAATCCGACCAACACTTATAGCTTCGGCTCGTTATCGGGCTCGTTGACCGGCGGCCAGCAAACGCAATTCGTTGGGGAGACGTTCACCGCTCCGGTGACCGGCTCGCTCACGGACTTCAAGTTCACGCTCAATAGCTCGAGCCTTACCTCGCTGTACGCTGCCGTCTACGCTTGGGACGGCTCCAAGCCGACCGCCTTGCTTTGGCAGAGCCCGGTGGTGGCCGGGAGTGCCGGCATTCTCGACTTCTCGCCGGTGGGTGCCAACGTGACGCTAGGCCAGAGCTATGTGGCGTTCCTCAGCACCTACGGAATTGCCAACAATAGCGGCTCGGCGACTGTTGGATCCTGCTTGAACTTCGGGGGCTGCACCGCCAACTCCGTTTCCAATCTCGGCACGTTGGTATGGAGCACGATCTATTCCGACACCGTGCCCCTTCCCACACCCAATCTGACCCAGACGGCATGGAATTCGGCGATCAACAATTTTTCAGACCTCACATTCTCGGCGACATTCACGAGCGCAGTCCCCGAGCCCTCGACCTGGGCGATGTTCATCCTGGGCTTCGCGGCCATCGGCTTCCTTGCCTGTCGTCGCAAGCAAGACGGTCCCCTGACTGCGGCTTGAGTATCGTCCGGTTCTCGCGAACGGAAAGACCGCCCGTGGGGCGGTCTTTGCCGTGGGTCAGCCGCTCAGCCATAATCATCTGGATTTAAATCTTCGAAGTTTAATAAATATTGACACAACCCCGAATCCTGAATTATTCCGACCCTTGGGCAGTTGTGCCGAACTATCTACCCTGAGGACACTATGAAACTGTTTCGGGACCTGGCACTGGTTGCTGTCCTCGCATGCGGATTTAGCGCAACGAGCGCCAGCGCATCCACATTCACGGGCACAACCACGGGCTGCTTCGGCTCACCTGTGTGCGGCTCGACCTCGGATCATAACCTTTCCTTTAACGGAATCTCTTCGGCCTCCCCATTCACCGCCAACGCTGGAGAAACCGTCGATCTCGGTTCTTTTACGCTCAAGAACACTGGGCTTTTTAACCCTTACGCGTTTCTCGGGGACGCCTTCAATCTGACGGTCTATCTCACCTCCCCTGTGACGACCGGGCAGACGTTCGCGGCAAGTGTCACCGGCTTCATCACCGTCCTCGGCGGCCTAGTCTATATCGATTTTCAGCCCCAGAGTATGGCCTTCCCTGGTGGTCAGTACACGCTGACCCTTGATGACGTTCTGCTCGGCACGACCATCCGCTATCGGACCGAAACCGATCACCTACACGGAACGTTCTCGATCAATTCGGCCGTCCCCGAGCCTGCAACCTGGGCCATGATGGTCCTGGGCTTTGCCGGCCTCGGCTTCATGGCGTACCGTCGTCGTAACCAAAGCTCTGCACGCCTTGCGGCATAGCTAAATCCTGTTCGGACTTGCACGAAGACCGCCTTCTGGCGGTCTTTTTGTTGCGCTGCCTATTCCTTTGACGAAGTGCTCCCGCCGAGAGCAGGACCAAAGCGCGTCGAGGCGCGCTCCTGACTGGGAAGGAGCGGACGGGTGTCCCTCTTGCAAGCTGCAAGTCGACAATTGATCGCTATGCTGCTACGTTTTGGGACATGCACCGCGAAGTTAAAGAGATGTTGGCCGGCTCTACCGCCATCCTCCTGTTTGGGGCAGCTCTCATTCAGTGGCCGTCATTCGGCCTGTTTGTAGATCAGCACCTCGCCTCTCATCTAAGCGCCGTCTGGCATTCGATACCGCGCGCCTTCTGAGAGACGATCGGGAGCGCTGTGAGGTCGGGTTGCTGATCGCTCGCGATCGTGCGGATCGAAAATAGACCGGTTGTCTTCGAGGATATTGCTAACCTTCCTTGAACCACCGGCCGCGACCCGTCCACGTCGAGGTCAAGAAAAAGCCGCCCAACTGAGGCGGCTTTGGTTGTCGATTTGAGGCTGAGTTCAGGCCTGGCGGAACGAAGGCTTGTTCTTCTGTCGATACGCCATGAAGCCCAGGCCAGCGAAGCCCAGGATCATCATCGCCCACGTTGAGGGTTCAGGAACTGCGCCGACCGTTCCTACTTGAAACGCGTACCAATCTTCACGAACGGGATTGGTCCACGAAATGGAAGTGTACGTCCCGAAGAACTGGATCGTGCCGTTCCCTTCGACACCAGTAATGGTCTCATTGTTCTTTACAATCGACACACCGTTGTACTGCGCCGATGGACCGCCACTCTGTATCGTGAAGACAGGAGAATTGAGGAAGTCGAACTCAGCATTAATACCACCTTGACCGAGGCTCCAGATCGCGAACACGGGATTCACGACGGGCGTCAAGAAAGTCACAGTATCAATTACGCTGCCGCCGCCGATGAGCCGAACGGAAGTTTGTCCGTCTGCGGGGGCGTTGCTGATAGAGCCGCCGCTGAAAGTACCTGCGGGAGTCTGATAAATAATGTCAGTCCGGATCTCTTGCAGCTCACCGCTATAAGTAACACCGACACTACCGCTGGTACCGCTGACAGCTCCTCCAGAGTTGCCGGTTGAGGAGGGGGTGCCCCACGTCGTCCAGTTAATGACCGCTGCGTTGGCTCCGGCGGTAGTCGCGGTGAAAGCCAGGACCGCAGCAAAAAGCAATTTGCGCATAAAAACTCCTCCCATTTAAGTTAACTAATGGCAATGAGTGGGTCATTGGGCGGCATTTGTCAAGAAACCATAAGAAAATGGAGGCTGCTGGGCCGATCTCGGCTTTTTTCACCGTTCAAACTACGGTTTAAACCATACCCGCTTCTCGGGGAGCCGCTCCAATGGCAGTTCATTGCATAACCCTACGGGAACCGGTCGGGCTGCCGCTTTCTATTCGGCCTCGTCGCAGCTTTCCGCAGCCCGGGCCTATATCGACTTTGGGACTTCAGCGGGCGGCCGCTCAATGCTGCTACATGCACCGCGAAGTAAAGAGATGTTGGCCGGCTCTACCGCCATCCTCCTGTTTGGGCAGCTCTGATTCAGTGGCCGTCATTCGGCCTGTTCGTAGATCAGCACCTCGCCTCTCATCTAGGGCCGTCTGGCATTCAATACCGCGCGCCTTCTGAGAGCCGATTGGGAGCGCTGTGAGATCGGGTTGCTGATCGCGCGCGATCCTGCGGATCGAATCAAGCGATTGTCTTCAAGGATACTGCCAACCTTCCTTGAACCACCGTCCCTGACCCCGTCCACGTCGAGCTCAAGAAAAAGCCGCCCAACTGAGGCGGCTTTGGTTGTCGCTTTGAGGCTGAGTTCAGACTCGGCGGAACGAAGGCTTGTTCTTCTGTCGATACGCCATGAAGCCCAGACCAGCGAAGCCCAGGATCATCATGGCCCAGGTCGAGGGCTCGGGGACCGATGCAATTTGGTCAGGAGCGAAGTTTGCCGACAAGAGATCGCCGGTCTTCTTGCTATCGCTGTTGTTGGTAAAGAAGGCGACCTTGAGATGTGGGTTGCTGAAATCGAGGCCATCGCCGCTGGGCGTGAAATCGATATTGAAGACCATGTGATTGGTCAGTGTGAGATTGGGAGTCCAATTGAAGCAGGCGGAAGCCCCACCGCCATTAGCGCAGCCAACACCCGCGCCGGTCACCTGCTTTCCCGGGACGCCGCCCACGAATTGCGAATTTCCGAGATAAGCGGCCGAGGCCGCGGAGAATGAACCGACATTTCTGACGTCGAATGCGTCGAGGAATTTGACGGGAGCCCAATTCCCGGTGGCGTCCAGGACACCATCAAGCGTCAGCCGGAGCGTATCAGCGTCAACAACGTTGAAGGTGAAGGTGACGTTTTGGCTAACCAGAGACGCTGAGGCTCCGAATGTACCCCAAAGGAGGGCTACGCCGCCCAGTATCGCGGTCCTGAAGGTCCTGTGCCTCATAACCGATTCTCCAATAATTCAGCGTTTAAATATTTAAGTTCCGCGATATTAATAATGGTCCTGAGGGAAATGTCGAGTCACCTACTGAGAAAGTGTGCCCTCGGTTAATTCAGCGGCCTCGCTTTGATCGATCCAATAGACGCCAGGTCAGACAACCTAAAGTTAACCTTCAACGACTAGGATCCGACTCTGCCCGGCCCAATCCCGGACAGGCCTTTTGGTAAGCTTAAACCCCAGCCCCGATCTCAACCCGGTGCTGGGGTTTTTGTTTGAACAAGGGGATTGCGTAGCGGGACCCGTTCGGATTGGCGAAGCCCGCAGTCCTTCAACCGAATGTTGGGCCCTCGCGGGGATCCAGACGCATTGTTGGGCAGTCGACTGACAACGCTGGCAAAACTCCGGGCGCAGCCTAGCGCAATAACAAAAAAGCCGCCTGGAGGCGGCCTTCTCGTCGTCGCACTTAATGAGGCAATCTTAGGCCACCACCCGCGGGGGACCTTCGAATTTCACGTGCTACGATGTAAGCATTGCGCTCGCGCGGCGGCGATAAGTGACAAAGCCAATCCCCGCGAAACCAAGCAGCATCATCGCCCAAGTTGATGGCTCGGGAACGGCGGAGATCGTGACGCCGCCAACAACACCGCCATATGCGCCTTGGTCATTGCTGAAGAACGACAAGGTCTCTAAGCCACCCGTCGTGGTGAACAGGAAGGAGTGATACTCGTAGTTCAAGCTGTGATTGCTGTTGATCGTGGCCAAGTAAGTATAGCTGTTGCTAATTGCCGGCGTGGCCGGCGAGAGCGTCACACCGATGCTTTTCTCGGCCGGCAAACCGTCGGGGTTGCCAGAGAGGTAAAAGCCGAGGAGGTACGTGCCCGGACCAAGGTCGAAAGTCTGAGCAATTCCACCCTGACCGTTGCCGTTCAGGTCAACGCTGTTGCCGCCTGTTGCGGCAGGACCATTCCAGTAACTGCCGATGAAATCGACACTGTCGCCGGTCACTGACCAAGCGCCCAGGCTAGATCCTCCAGCTACCGTCTGGAAGGATCCGGAGCCGGGAGGTGAATTAAAGAGCCCGTCAGTGAACGGTGCTGCTGATGCTTGCACACATGTTGCTGCGAGGAGTGCGCCAGCAATAGCTACTTGCTTTAAATAGGATTTCATCTAACTCTCCGAATTCAAATAAATCTAGCGTGAACTTACTCGTTTCCGTTCGCAGGTCAATGGCTGGGTCTCGCCAGTACTGCATTACTACCCGACAAAACACTCTCTGTTCAGACGATCAGCCGTTCTGCAGAGCCGCGCTGAAAGCGCGCATGGCGGCCCGCGGTGTGCACCTTGCAACAGCTGAGACTGAGCGAAGCGCCGTCCACCTTACTGCTCTTGCGACAGGCGACGACGCCGAGACCCAGGAAGCCCGCGATCATCAAAATCCAGGTGGAGGGCTCAGGCACCGCTGTGGTCAAGAACTGGACCTCGCTCAGCATGATCCAGGGTTCGAGCCCCCCATTGGTCATGGGACCCGTCGCGACACCACCAGCGGCTTCTTGAAGGAAACCGCTGATAGGATCACAGAAGACGGTGCAACTGTACGCGTTGTTGTAAGCACCCAAGACGTGATCGTTGAAATAATCGATCCCATCTTGCTGCAACTCTCCGCGATCGAACCTCAACTGGAATATCGAGTCGGACGAGACCGTCCCAAATCCAGCCAGCAGGAGCTGTGCAGCGTTGCCGCTGAGCGACGTGGTCTGAAGCGAGGCGCCGGATACCAGGTTTCCGTTGATCCAAAGATCGACTGCGCCCGGGGCTGCTACCAGGCCGTTCGAGTCCCCGAGGAGCGGGTTGTAAGCCGCAGCATAGATTGCGATCGAACTGACGCTTTGACCGGCCGCAAGGTGGAAGGTGATCGTTGGATCCTGATACTTCCAACCGACATACTGCGTCGTCCCGCCGGCGTAAGCCAGGTTATAGGGGGTGCCGATGACCGTTCCACCGGTCGCGATGCTTCCGCTGACCATGGAATAATTTTCTTTGGCGATGACGCCGTCGGTGAGCAGGCCAGTCCCTCCGGTCAGCTTTCCAACTTGCGGCGTAGAGTTGTTGGGGACCGGATTGTTCGATCCATTGGTCGACGCATTGGCGCCGTTGTAAGTAAAATCAAGGTAGTCGTAGCCAAACGTATACTGGGTCGACCCGTTGCCGTTATTCATGTCGTAGCTGGTCACCGACACAACGCCCGCAAGCGCGGACGACGACGCCAGGCCAGCGGCCAGAAACGCAGCGAACGAAAACGAGCGAGACAGCATTCCAAATTCTCCAGCAGTGCCCGAACGCGGACCCTTTAACCCGTTGTTTAGCCTGTTCCCGACCCCATGTCGTTAATTTGGCGGAAACCGGACAGCTTTTTTTTAAATAGCATCCGTAACGTTAAGGTGGTGATGCCCAGTTGCTCCTGCGGCCTTAGTTCTTCTGACCGCGATTCTGGTTCAAAGGATTTGGCACGGGCTCGAATTCATTGGTGTAGCCGTCCGAGGCAACGCCCCTGAACACCAGAAATCCCCGCGGGGTCACGATGATGTCGCCCTCACGAAGAAGCCCGTCGTTCTTGGCGATGTCCACAGCGATGTTCTGGGCTTCTTCCGGGCTCGGCGCCGGCCGCTTGATGCGCGTCGTTTCCGCCGCGGCACACCCGACCCAATCCAGGAGAAGCATCGCGAGTCCGACGATCAAATTGGAAGGCCACGCATTTGAATTGGCCACGGATGATACCTTCTCAGGATGTACGCGACACATAGGCGAAAAGGTCGCCCCCCGAAGAAGGTCGGACATGGACTTCGCCCCGGCCAAGCCGGACGAGAGCCGCTTCGCGAAAGCTACGCCGCGCGTTGTCTTATTCCCATTGCTTCCCAGCTTGCGCCGGTCGCATGCCCTGCCATTGAACGGTAGATTGCCAATCCGAGAGCGGCCGTCGCGACCCCACACGTGAGGAGGAAGCTGCTGCATGCCGGAAAGCAGTCGATGCAAGTGCCAATAATGTTCATGGCATGTCTCCTTGTTAAGGCGCGGGCGCCCCTCTCACGTCTTGTTAAGACCCGGGACACCATCCCGAAACGAGAAAGGCCGCCAAAATGGCGGCCCTTCGTTATTGGATGTATCTTCGCACTTTTACGCGAGACGGAACGAAGCGCCGCCCGTCTTGCTGCGCTTGCGGTAGCCCATGAAGCCGAGGCCCAGGAAGCCCAGCATCATCATCGCCCAAGTGGCAGGTTCGGGAACCGCCGGAGCAACGAAGCTATCAAGCTCGAACGAGTTCTGACCGGAAGTGATCACGACTCGATTGAAGGCGTCGGTGTCACTCAGCGTCACAAATCGGTTCGAGTTATCTGAAACCTGGTTCCCGTCCGCGGTAAGCTGAGGGGTCACACCAGATCCGAACAGCTGTCCCACCTGCGTGTTGCCGTTGTAGAACGTGATTTCGTTCGAGGGGTCAATAGATCCCCAAAACAGCGAAATCGAATTGGTCAACCCAAAGCTAACTTGCAGCAGGCCATTGAGCAGCACCGAGACGTAAGTATTGCCACTCGGAAAGCCCGCAGGATTAGCGCCGTTGCCGTTGCTACCCTGCTGCGTAATCGCCAACGGCACGGAACCGATGTTGGAGAACGACACGCCAGAGCGAGTGAAACCAGCAGCGGTGATGTTACCAGTGCCGACATCTTCAAAGCCAATGGCATTCGCGGGCCCAAGGTAGCCAGGCGCGCCAGCCGTCACAGTTACGACCGCCGCGTGGGCGGACGACCCCAAGGCTACTGCAAAAGCTAGCGCAGCAATGCCCTTTCCAATCATTTTCATCGATGAAACTCCTTCTTAAGGATTACAAAATTGCCGACAGCCCTTGCTCAATAAAGTGTAAATTTGTTCTAGTCAATCAATATTTAAAATTTAAGGAGATTAAATGCCGCAATCCCATTGAAGCTCGTTTTGGCCGGGGAATCACTGAGCAGCAAAGTTAGGCTTATCATCCGGCTTCGCGTACCCAGAGTTGTATTGAAGCAGCCTCGATTTGAAAAGGCCGGGGCCATCACATTCAGCGCCAATCGGCCACGGGGACATAAGTGGGTAAGGCAAACTGCGGGCTCGCGCATCGGGGCGCGTGACCTATCATTTGACCTCGCTCGGACGGTCTTAAGGGTCACTCTATGTAATTGGACTGCCCGCTCGCTCGTGGGACAGGGCTTCAAAGCCCTCAGAGAAAAGGGGTGAGACGCTGTCGGCGCGCCTTGGATCTACGAGAGGCGCGGCTCACGATCCCAACGCCCAGGAAGCCAACGATCATCATCGCCCAAGTCGACAGCTCTGGGACTGCTGCCGTGACCGATATATCGTCAAAATCCAAGAAAGCTGGACTATCCGAGCCTACGAAAGACAGCAAACCATTGTTCTGAGTGGCAACGACGGTATAAGAATACTGCTGATATATCGATATATCGAGATTACTCAATGAGGCGAACGTCGTTCCTCCCAAGCTAACTGAGAAGCTGTTCGGAGTTGCCACACGAAACCCATCGGCCTCGACCTGAAGCCAAAATGAGATCGTGTAAGCTGTGCCCGCCATTGTCGGGATGGACTGACTAAATGATGAGCTATCTGCCGTGCCGATAAATGCTCCATAGTCTCCCGTATGAGGGGCAAACGTATCGATACCGGTGTAGGGAGGAAACCCGCCACCGCCAACTATAGTCCAGCTAGAATCGCCAGCCTCAAACCCACCATTGGACACTAAATTCGCGGAGGCCTGTGAAGCAAATCCGACAACGAGGGCCGCAGCCATAATCGATCTAAATATCATCTTCCCAGTCCCCCAAATAACCTACTCATGATTCGGTTGTCACGAATCTCAGCCAAAATAAGATTCTCGTCAATGACTATTCAAAAAGGACTTATATCCTGTCGATTTGAATCGCGGAGCCTCATTAAGAGGCTGACTTGAACTTTTCCATGCTTAAGCAAATCGTCGACGCGAAGCGATTTTGTCGATCATCCGCGATTGGAAGCTGAATGGTGGTCAATTCCGACAATGCTTTAGCAACTGAAGCAACTTCGCCACTCATGGTCTCGGCAAGATCTAACTTACGCTTAACGACGTCGTCGGCGGCATTGAGCGCCGCCAGCAGCACTCGCGTGATCGGGTCGGGCATGTGATTCGACATGTCTTTCAGGACCTCTTCGGAGCCGGCATGCCCACTTACATCGAGTGCTTTGAGTCTTGAAGCGACATATGCGCTTGCTTAAGGAATATCTTGTCGCACCGTGACATTTCTGCAGCAGCCGCAAGTACTCAGTCGACAGCGCAAAGTTGAACTCCGCAGATGCTCGATGGCAGGATTCAATCCTGGATCTCGCGCGATAATTGGCTACCGCATCAAACTGTCGACGTTGACAGGTTCTGCATAATTACTATGCAGTTGAGGCGACGCGGGCACCTCTCAACCGCTGAAGCACGGATAAGCCAGGTAGTTTCAAAGATCGCCGAACTTGGTGCCCGGGCAGTGAGGCACAGCGCTTAAACTATTCCGGTCTACCGCGATCCGTGCGTACCCACTCGGAAGAGCTCCGACGCGCAAGGACTCCCAAGAGACGGAACCTTCGCAAAACTTGCCCTAGCACCAAAGGAATTCGCGATGCGGGCAAAATGTCCCGGCCAAATTTCAGCCAGGCCAAGGCCAGCGCTCCGGCAAGCAACGAGAGGTTCAAAACGGCCAACACTGTGGGAAGCAACGCCCCTCCGAGCCACGCATAGATGCCTCCCAGCGCCACCATGCCCAACGCTATCAGTATGAGAAGCGACAATGGGGGCACGAGGAGATCACACGCGAGAACCAGCGCGTCCAAATTGCGCGTCGCGATCGACGCCGCCACTAACCGGGGGACGTAACCCCCGATCATGCGCAAGTGCCCCTCGATCCAACGTTTCCGCTGACTTTCAGCACCTCGCTCTGTTGCTGCAAACTCGCTGGTTACTCGGACTGTCGGCAGGAAGCGAGCTGGTGTGCCGCCTAAAGCCAGGTCCAATCCCAACTTCAAATCCTCGACGAGGTTGCCGCTGGCAAGTGGCGCTAACTCAATCACCCCCCAGGGGAACATCATCCCCGCACCCGTCAGTTGTACCGGTCGGCCAAAATGATGTAGCCCCAGTGGCCTTATCCAGTTCTTCAGCCGCCAAGCTAACTCTGCGACAAGTTGGTCGACCTGAACGCCCTGCGCGCTTGTCATGAGATAAAGCGTCTGAACAGGCTGACCCGTTTGTGCACAATGGTCGAGCGTCTTTGAGACGAAGTCTGGCTGCAGCCGACAATCCGCATCCACGAAGAGAACGAATTCAGGCGGATTGTCTTTTAGATGGGCGATAGCCCATGCCATTGCGTATCCCTTGCCTCGTCGATCTGGCTCGTCGCGCAGGAGCACCTCCGCGCCTTGTGCGGCCGAAACTGCTGCCGTATCGTCGTTGCAATTGTCGGCCACCACGAGCAGACGATCGCACTCTCTCAATTGAGGGATTAGGTCCATCAAGGTGGGGATGATGCCGCAACTCTCGTTGTGAGCCGGTACGGCAATGACGACCGGGCCGGGCGTCTGGGGGATTTGCACATCCACCTTATCGCGCGAAGCTACCGCTCCCAGCACTTCGACAAAGAGCACCAGCGTGGGAATTAACGCCAATGCGTTCAATGCTGTAAGAAATACCAACATCCATTGCTTTCCGCAGGGCCGAGGATACTCATTGGGGTCAACAATGCTCCAACAAGAACGGTCTGGTCGCCTTACAGCTATTCACTGCTTCCGAAGCTACAAACAGGACGACCCAACAGTCAAATCTCCATGCCCAGTTCGAAGACACCTCAAGATCGAACCAATGAAAATCGCCTATCTGGTTAATCGCTACCCGGCAGTCAGCCACAGCTTTATCCGAAGAGAGATTCTCGCGCTCGAACGTCAAGGGCACGAGATCTTGCGCATCTCAATCCGAGGGGGCAACGAGGACCCTCTCAGCCCAGAAGATCAGATTGAAGCGCAGCGCACACATTTCGTCCTTCATCGGGGCGGCAGGGGCCTTCTGCTCGCATTCCTTTGTGTGCTTACATCGCGACCAGTTCACATGGTTAAGGCCCTGGCATTGGTATGGAGGCTGGGGCGACGGGCGGAACGACCGTTTCCGGTCCACCTTGTTTATCTGATTGAGGCGTGCCTGATCTATCGTTTGTTGCGGGCCGAAAACGCGCAGCATCTCCATGCCCATTTCGGCACCAACTCCGCTGAAGTCGCAATGTTGACCCACGCGTTGGGCGGGCCACCTTGGAGCTTCACAGCCCACGGTCCGGAGGAATTCGACAAGGCCGGTTTCATTGGCTTGGCAGAAAAGATCGGGTCCGCCAGCTTTGTTGTCGCAATCAGCTCGTTTGGACGCAGTCAACTTTTCCGTCAGATCGGCTACGAACAATGGAAAAAAATAAGGGTTGTGAGGTGCGGCCTTGAACCCGCCTTCTACGAGCATGACACAATAAGGCAGCCGACTGAGATACCCCGACTTGTTTGTGTTGGAAGACTCTCTGAGCAAAAAGGGCAGCTGTTGCTGCTGCAGGCTGCAAGACGGCTGATCGACGCGGGCGTCAAATTCGAGCTTGTTCTTGCGGGCGATGGCGAGATGAGAGCAGAGCTGGAGCACAGCATCGAGCAACTCCAGTTGCAGGCGGTCGTGCGAATTACGGGCTGGATCACAAGCGACCAAGTGCGGGGGCACATCCTGGCCTCCAGGGCGCTGGTCTTACCAAGCTTCGCAGAAGGCCTTCCCGTCGTACTCATGGAAGCCATGGCGCTGCGACGTCCCGTGATCAGCACTTTCGTCGCGGGTATTCCTGAATTGGTCGAGCCGGGCAAGCACGGCTGGCTTGTTCCCGCGGGAGACGTGGACAGCCTTGCGACCGCCATGCAGGCTTGCCTCCAATGCTCCGACGAGGAGATCGAAAGCATGGGAGAGAGCGCTCGAACAAAAGTCATCGATCTTCACGACATCGATCGTGAGTCCCTGCGTTTAGCCGAACTGTTTCAGGCAGCGTAGTTGAAACAGGCCTAGCTCTTTCGGGGCGGTCGTAATCAGAGCGGACTTTCGACTACCTCTAGAAACTCGACCGCTCCCCCAGGATGCTCTTCTGCAAACACTCCCACGACGAGACGCCCCGTCTTCCAGGCCATTGCATCCAAGTTTGTCTTGCCACTTGACACTAAAGGTGCCCGTTCGTCCGCATCATGTCCGTGGACAACATGCCGGCTGCCATACCCCGACGCCCCTCGCTTGGGATAGCGCTTCCATAGCAGCGTCCGTTCGCTTTGCTGGCTGAGAGGAAGCCGTGAATCCAATCCTGCATGCACAAATACGCGCTTCGAGTCGGCAAACAGGGTCGGAAGCTCAGCAATCCATGCCAGGTGATGCGGTGGAACCACAGTCCGAAGCGGCATGCCGGGAAGGAACTCGCCGTAGGAAGCCAACGTCTCGTTGCCCCCGTTCTCGATCCACCACGTAGCTTCGACAAGATTGTTGCAAGCCTCCCACATCATCGCCTCGTGATTCCCCTTCAAGGCCGTTAGCTGCAAATTCGGAAACGACCACCGCATCAGGAATTCGATCACCTCGCGGCTGTTCGGTCCTCGATCAACGTAGTCGCCCAGGGTGATGACACGCGCCGTCTGAGGACCGACGTGCTCGAGAATCCGCGACAACGCCCGCTCGAGTAAATCGAGCCGGCCATGGAGGTCAGGAATGGCATAGGTAAGACTCATGGTCAGCCCTTAAGAGAGCCACCGTGTCGCGGCGGATTTCCTGAGAGAACCGCATCGATTGGGCCCGACATTAGGCTAGAACCTTTGTCGGCGCCCCTACCCCACTTAGTCTTGGACAACGGAGCTCAAGATCACCGGCGGGCGTGTCACGTAGCAGCCACTTTGCCCCGCGATCTCGTCACGAGGCTACCGATAATTCCGAGAACACCGTCGAAAGCGAACAGGAGGAGAAGCGCTGCCACAAACAGGCTGATTCCTGTCAGATCATGAATGGTGCCCTCGATAAGATCAGGGCCGCCATAGTAGGCCATCAGCACCAGCGCAAACACGCGGAAAAAGTTGGCGAGGATCGTAATAGGAATGATCCCCAATATGAGCATGAAGCTGCGGAGCTTTTCTTTCCATCTGAATGCGTAGACGTAAAACACCCCGATCGCGGACAAGGCGAAAATCGAGTTCATGCCGGAGCAAGCATCCTTGACCAGGAGCTGATAGGATCCGATCATGATCATGACGCCGTTCTGCGCGACAGGGAAGCCCGCAGCGTAAAGGACTCGAGTCACCGTATCGGAAATGAAGACCTTCAACGGGACCGTCATTGCGTCGACGAGCCAGTCAGGCATCGGCACCGCGAAGACCAGAAAGCTGAGCGGAAAGGCCAAGGCCCGAAGCGTAGGCCAACCCGCGCAGATCAGGATCGATCCAACGATCACCGGCAAGATCGACCCCATTTCGACGGTCAGCAGCCCTTGCTGCAACCGCGAAAGGTACAAAAACACCAATCCGATGGCCAAGATGGCCCAACCCATGACCGGTGCAGGTGCGATCTTGGCGCGCATCACGCGGTCGCGCGATTGCCAAATCAGCCACAGCGTCGCTGCGATGATAAGGGGACCGTGGCCCTCCTGTTCCGTCTGCCATGGGCCGTTAATCAAGCCTCGAATGGTGGGCGTGTAGGCGCCGAGGATGGCCACCCCCATCAATACGGGCCCGAGCAGGGAAGCGGACAGACCAGTTCCAAGCGACTTGCGGATATGGATATCGGTCATCAATTCAAGCTCTGTAATTAAATATCAATTCCACCTGGACGTAGAAACTAGCATCGCTTGCCTGCGCCAACAATCGACTATCTCTTGAGGACCAGTGCGGCAAACCCTATTCCCGCCAGGATCAAAATTCCGGCGAGGATATAATGCCCGGCATTGCCGACCTGATTGGCAACGGCAAACACGATACCTGACAGCATAAAATAGACGAGAGTCCGGATCTCGCGGTCGGAGAACTGAAAGAAAGCGATGACCAATCCGACAAAGCTCGTAACGGTGACGACGTCAAATAATGTTGCCATGTTCCACGCTGGTGAAAAGGGAATGGCTGGGCGGACGAACTCGAATGCGGGTCATTGCGACTTGGGCTCCCCCTGCTTCATGAGGTCGGCGTACTCGCCCTCGTATTTGGCTTCGAGTTTCGCCGAATAGGCCGCAAGGCCCAATTCTGCTGCAAGGGCGTCCGATCGGATCATCTGCCGCGCCAGATTGACAGCGGCATCTCCTTCGATCGGACGAGCTTCCTCAGCCCTGACCTTGAAGAAGAGCCCGTTTGAGCCGATCCTGGTGAAGAAGATATCATCGTCCTTCCGCTTTTGAATTAATCCGACAAGCTCCTCAGGCAGGTCGCTGCTCGAGAGTACGCCGAGCTGGCGACCATGTGGAATTCCGCTTGTTGTCAGTTGCTGAAGAAGTTCGTCCAGCGATTTGGCGTCCTTGTTGGCGTTTACAAAATTCTGGGTGGCAGGAGTGAGCGGAATGACGACTTCGTCGACGCTGAACAGCTTGCGATCGGCGAACTTCCATGTGTTTTTCGCGATGTAGCGGTCGATATCGGCTTTGGTCGGCGCTTTGGCTGATGCTGCGCGGTTCAGCACCGCGTTGCCAAGAACCTGCTCACGCACGCGCAATAAATCCAACAGGACTCCCGGCTCGCGGTCCAGTTTCGCGTTCATGGCCTGCTGCAGCAAATACTTGCGAACAACGATCTCACCGAGGACGCGCTTTAGAACCTCTGGATCTTTCTGTTTGTCCGGTGTGATGCCGGCCAGCCTGAACTCATTGTCGAGCTCCTGCGTCGTAATGACCTCGTTGCCCACGCGAGCGACCACCTGCCCTTTGGTAGCAGCTGCCTTCTCCCCGCTTTGCTGACCGCACGAGGCCAAGGCAAGACCGGACGCGGTCAGGAACAGGGCCAGGCCCCAAGTGCGCAAATTGGCAAGCCTTTTCACCTGACGCTCCGTGTTTGCAGTTGATCATGATACGCGCCGAGCGGCCTAGACTTGCTCGGAACAGGAAATGTAAGCTCAATCATTAGGTGGCTATACCGCGGCCGTCGAGACACGAGGTTGAGCCGGGCTTAAATTCAGATATTTAGATTAATGCCGGGATTTATGGACAATGAACCTCTCGTGACGATTTCGTGAGGTAATTCAGGGCTGTCGCCCCTATATTTTGGGCCAATGGACGGCTATCGATTGTTTGAACAGGAGCACACAATGAAGTCCAACCGAGTTGGGGTTGTTCTCGCGGCAATTGCAATTGCGGGGACCGCCATAGCTGCCGAGCTGTTTGCGCCCCGGCAATTGATGGCCCGTACCACGGCTTCCCAAAGCCTGGAAACAGTCATTCCGAAACAGTTCGCGAACTGGAAGCTTGTCCCCGAGATCAGCCCGGTCAAGCCTGTAGACCCCGAAGCTTTTGTGCAGCCCCCGGATCCCCTCTCCGCGAAAGTTTACAGCCAGGAAGTGGCACGGGGCTACACGGATGGCGCCGGTCACATCGTCATGCTGCTGGTCGCATACGGCCCGGTGCAAAATTATAAGCTCAAGGCGCACCGCCCCGAGATCTGCTACACGGCTAACGGATTTCGCGTCTCGGACAAGAACAGCTCCAGCCTGAACTATTCCGGTGGGTCGCTGAAGGTCACGAGGTTGATTGCAGAGCGCGAGTCGCGCTTCGAGCCTATCACCTACTGGATGAAGATCGGCGATGACGTCTCGAACGGGGTCGTCGACAATCAGATCAGCCGTTTGAAATACGGCTTACGCGGCATCCTTCCCGACGGGTCCTTGTTCAGAATATCGACGATCGGCCTGAGCAAGGAAGCTTCGTTCAAATTGCAGGATCAATTCATCAAGGATTTGCTGGTTGCGCTGCCTGCCCAGGAAAGAGGCTTCTTCCTGGGAAAATCCTGATTGCCCTGGATCACGATGCGCTCGGTAGGCAGGTACAACACAGGTGATCATTCTCGCTCCGCAGGTCGCAGAGCAGCTGGTTCTTTTGTTGGGCTCTTGGTGTACCTGACGTTGCAGCTCCCGACGGCTGGAGCGGCTACCGCACAGATGCCGGAAGATACTCTGCTTGCTTATGCGGTGAATATCCACCAGACCCCCATGCAGACATGGGGGCCTGGCTACGGCATTTTTCTTGGAAAAGGCAAATTCCTGACGGCGGCTCACGTGGGGGGGCGAACCTGGTTCACACGGCCAAAAGTCACGATCGCCGATCATGAGTACCCCACCCAGGTCGTCAAGGAGGGCAAGCTCGAGGGAACGGACCTCACTTTGCTGGCCGTGGAAGAAAACCTCTTGCCCATGCGGTTGAGGCTACGGCGCCTGCGTCTGTGTGACGCTCCGCCTCGACCAGGCCAGGAGGTCGTCACTGTCATCCCTGAAGCCGTCGTTCGCTCTCACATCATTGCCCCTGACCGAATTCCGCTGGGAGCTCGGCGCTTCAGCACAGCCATTGTGGACGTGGCTAAGACGGGCAACTCGGGATCAGGCGTTTTTGACGTGAAGGAGAAGTGCCTGCTTGGCATCATGAGTCGTAAGATCAGCCAAAAGCGGATCAATCAGGTCACCAAGAAAGAAGAAAACTACGACGTCGCGAAGTACTTCGTACCTGCGGCAGAGATTGCGGCCTTCGTTCCCCCCGGAACGATTGATACGCAATGAAACGACCTCCGTCGTCCCTCCTACTTGATCGATCGATGCTACTCAATAATAAGACCCGTAGTAGGTATCCACATCCTCCGACACCTTGTTCACGACCACTCGCACGACCGGGACACGGTCTAAGTGTTTCTGACATTCTTTGACGTCAGCCACGGATGAGCTTCCCACGCCGGTCACGAGCAAGACGGCATCCATGCGAGGAAGAATGGAAATCACGTCATCGCCAAGCAGCATCGGGGGCAAATCAAAGATCACTGTGTGGGACCGGAACTCCCGCTTGATTGCCTGAAGCAAGGTCGTCATCGTCTGCGAAGACATCCATTCAGACGAGCCGGACGTCGGTATCGAGCCAGGTAACAGGAACAGGCTGTTAGGTCCCACTCCCGCTTTGATGACAGCGGACGAAATCGGCACCTGCCCGTCCAGCACACTCAGCACCCCGCCGCTCGGCGGCAAGCCGAGGTAGTTTGCGACCATTGGCTTTCGTAGATCGAGATCCACAACCACCGCAGAACGTTCAGGAAGCCTCGCAATACTCATCGCCAGATTGCATGCGGTCACGGTTTTTCCGCATCCAGCTGTAGGCGAGGTAATGGCCAGGAATTGCCAGTTCTTCTTGTCCATCTCCTGAAGCACCTGGGTCCGCAGCATGTCGTAATAGCGACCGCTTTCGCTCCCGGTCGCGAACGCCACAATGCGATTGGCCTCGAGATGATCCACATCGAGGCGCACTTCGCGCGCGGACGCAGTCTCCTGCCCCGTTGCAATCGGCTTCGATCCACCGATGAACTCCTGATGTGCCAGACTGTCACCGGAGCGCGCGAGCTCCACGGCCTGCTTGATCGAGTCCATGGGAACCTCTGAGTTACCGGAACAGCCCTGCCCGCGCCTTGGCGAGCATGAGATCGAGTGGTGGCAGGAAGACGTAAGCGCCGCCAATGAGGCTGACCACAATCACGACCGCCAGCACGATTGCCGCGATCTTGCGGCGCTTCGCGCGGCGCAACTCGGCCTTCGTTGCGATATAAGGAATCGGGACGATAAGACGGTTGTCAACAATGGTGAACAAATCGCTGCTGCGCCTGACAGCCTTGTCGGTCAGTTCAAGGACAAAGGAGAGGCCCGCGCCGGCTGCCAACGCGAACGCAATGGTGAGGGCTAGCAGCTTCGGGCGATGCGGCTTGATGGGTTCCTGAGGAGCGGTGGGCTGCTCGATCACCTCGAGCTTTTCGGACTGCTGGTCCTTCTCGAGAGTTTCGCCAAGCCTCGCGGCCATCAGCTTGGCCGTGGCAGCTTCGAGGTTCTTTTGTAGACCCTCCTGCTGTGCAACAAGGGCATCCAGGCTTGCAGCCGCCGCAGCGTCGTTTCCATTCGCTGCCGGCGGTTGAGCCACATTCTCCATCGCCTTGATCTGGCGCTTCAACGTTTGGATCATCGGATGCTTGTCCGAATAAAGCGCGCTCTTCTGGACTAGCTCCGCCTTCATTTGCGCAAGCGTGCTGGGCGGCTGATCCTGACCGGACCCCGTTGCAGGTTTGCCCTGAGCAATCCGAATCTGAGCAATCTTTGCATCTAGCGCCGTATTCTCGGTCTGCAGACGTTGGACCTCTCGAGACAGAAAGCGCGATGTATCGGTCGCACGGCTGGTTCGGTCGCGAAGGTCTTCATTCAAAATTCGCGTCATCAGCTCGTTGGCAACACGAGCCGCAACGGCTGGATCCCCATATTCAAAACCAACCGAAAAGACGATCGTCGGATTCTCCAAAGCCGCCCGCGTCTGCCGCTTGAAATCCAGGATCGGATCGACTGGCGCGATCTTGGTGGATTTCTTCATCAGGTCGACCAACTCGGTGACCGACATTAGCGTCCGCTTCTCGGGGAACAGCTGGAATTTATCAGCGATCGCGATGAGATTATCGCGCGTCATCGTGCGCTGTTGAATAACCTGGATTCGCTCTTGCGCGGCGCTTGTCACCGTTGGTCGCACGAGTTCCGTCGGGATCTGCTGTGACTGGACGAGGATCTTGCCCTCGGAAAGGTAGGTCGGCGGCCAGATCAGCACGGCCGCGGTTCCTGCCGCCGCAATCAAGACAAACGGAACCAGGAAAACGACCCAACGTCGTTTGATGATGTCCAGATAGTAGGATGGTCTCAACAGATGCGACCGGTCCTGTTCCACCGGAGCGTCAAAACTGTCCTCGAAATCGATCTTCTGCAGCATGGTCTTATGGAACCCGGTTGCTCACGACCTGCAAAGCGCGGAAACGTCTCTTCAGTGGGCCCAGTCCGTGCGCGGTATGAAACTTTGAAATGATTTTAGCATCGAAATTGCATGGAGGCTCATGAATTATTGCGTCGCGACAGCTTTTAAATCGTCAGCCTTAATGATGATCTTGAGTCGTTTGTTTAGGCAATTTCGTTCAAGACTTGGCAATCGATAGCGAGCTTTCCGAGGGTTCAGCTATAAGGCGGTCGAGGTAGGCTAGAGAAACGGCAGGATGTACGAGTCATTTTACCAGCTGCGCGAGAAGCCCTTCTCGATCCTGCCCGACCCGGATTTGATCTATTGGGGCAAGATGCACTCTATGGCGTTCACGATGCTGGAGTTTGGCATCATGAACAACGCCGGGTTCACCGTCATCACCGGCGAGATCGGCTCCGGCAAGACAACCCTCGTTCGGCACCTGCTCAAGAAGCTCAGCCCAACGCTGACACTGGGATTGATTTCCACGTCGCCGCAAGGACGCGAGGAGCTTTTGCAGTGGATCCTGATGGCGTTAGGGCAACCGTTTGACGGAAATTATCCTCATCTTTTCAAGAACTTGCAAGACTTCCTCCATGGCCAATTTGCAACTGGCCGGCGAACGGTCCTGATCATTGACGAAGCGCAAAATCTCGAGCCGGAAGCCCTTGAGCACCTGAGGATGCTTTCAAATATCAACGCGGACAAGTTCCAAGTATTACAACTTATACTTGTGGGGCAGCCCCAGTTGCGAGATTTGCTCCTGTTGCCGAAGCTGCACCAATTCGCCCAGCGGATTTCGTCGGATTTTCACTTGCGACCGCTGGACGCCCGGGAGGTTGCCAACTACATCGCCTTTCGCCTTCAAGCCGTTGGCGCCCCACGCCCGCTGTTTACCCAGGAGGCCTGCGCATTGATCGGGGACGCCAGCGGCGGGATTCCCCGAATGATCAATGTCCTGTGCGACACCGCTCTGGTGTACGGGTTCGCCAATGACCAAAAGGTCGTGAGCGATCAATTGGTTCGGGACGTTATTGCAGACAAGCAACAGTACAGCATTTTTCCCGTGAAGCAGCTGTCCCGGGTTCCCTAAGTAGCTGAAATCCATTATTTTCCCGCTGTTGCCCGCTCGGGCAGGTCTTCGCTTGAGTTCTTCAGCAAAGATTAGGGTTAATACTTTAACTTCGCACATCCGAGCCTTCGCGAAGAGGAACCAACATGCGGACGATTTTGCTGGCACTGTTCATGGCAATCTTTGCCACATCCGCCTTTTCCCAGACGCTGAAGCCGGGAGACACCCTCTCGATCACCGTGCTGCAGGATCCGAAGCTCGACCGGAATGTGGTCGTTGACCCCCTCGGGGAGATCGCCTTTCCGCTGGCCGGCCATATCCGGGCCCGCGGCCTCACCCCCCTTGCGCTCGAAAACGTGCTCAGAGCGAAGCTGAAGCCAAACTACAAAGATGACGCCCTGGACGTGACGGTCGCACTGGCCAACGCCCCCAAGGACATTCCCGAAGAGGACCTCAAGCCCAAGATCTTCATCACAGGCGAGGTTTTGCGGCCAGGCCCTTACGTCATCAGGCAGCCCACCAGACTGATGCAGGCCATCTCGCTTGCCGGGGGGCTTGGCCCCTACGCTTCGAAGAAGCGGATACAGGTGCGCCGCCGCGCCCCGGGGGGCGATGAGACAATCTTCGTGTTCAACTACAGGGCTTATGAGGCCGGTGAGGATCTCGAAGGTAACGTTGCGTTGAGAGCCGGCGACGTCATCATGGTGCCAGAACGAGGGTTCTTCGACTAGACGAAACCTAAGGTGCACCCGGGGCGGGACCAACTGTGAAGAGGATTGCGATCGCGGTCTCGATGTCGCTCGGGCTTACACCGACGACCGCTTTCGCGTGGGATTGGTCGCTCCGCACCTCGGAAAGTCAGACGATTGAACTCAACAGCAACCAGTTCTTGAGATCATCTCCAGCCGGCTCCGTCGGTTCGTACTCGACAATCACGGGGACCGCCGAGGCGTTAACTCCCACCTCCAAGCTCGTCCTCGATGGCGATGGCTCTTACAGAAAGTACTGGGGACCAGGCGCCGAAGGAACGTCCTCGGAGTTTCTTTCGTACGGGGCGAAGGCTCACTACGAGCAGTTCGGGAAGAACCGCTTCGACAAAGAATTCGTCGACGCCATCTGGACGCAGCAGAACACTTCATTGGCATTGTTGAACGATCTGGGCGTCGTTTTACCCGTAGCAGGCTCGATAGACCGGTTCACGGCGAGGGGCGGAATCGATCGATCGCTTAACGCCCGTGACAGCATCAATTTATTCGCGACATCAACTCGCACATATTACGAGCCTTCGAGTGGTGGGACTGCATTTACTGATACTTTGGCGCGAGGATCCTGGCGACACGGCGTTGGTCCCACGACTGGTCTCAGCCTATCGTCCGAAGCCGAGTTGCTCGCCTACGACAATACATTCGGCACTGAGGTGAGCATCTTTCGTAATCAGGTAGGCGTAGACACCGCCCTGTCCTCTTTGCTTTCTTTCAGGGGCAATATCGGCGCTGCTTATCTGGTAACTGATCGCGGCGTTTCGACGTCGGCGATAGGCGGAGTGACTTCGAGCAGCCCACTCGGTAGTACTACCCTCGACTGGATTGGCGATGCCATTCTCACTTACAAATTCATGAAGACCGCGACGCTCTCGCTCAGTGCCAGTCAGTCTGTTGGACCGAGCATAGTAGGTTCTTTGGTCAAACGCGACATCGTTAACGCGAGCGTGAACTATCTGATCAACAGCCGCGAAAACCTGACAATCTCGGCCAGTGGCAACCGGCAGATCACCGGGACGACAACTGACTACGCTTCAGTCTCTGCAACTTACGGCTACAATCCCGTACGGGACGTATCCTTGCAGTTTAGCTATCGCTACCAACATCGCTTCGCCAGCACAGGAACGAGGATCTTTGATCCATTGAGCGGAACCCCGACGGTATCAGGCACCGGCGCTGCCGATTCCCACAGCGTACTGTTCGTTGCGACCCACAATTTCCTCGTCCTCCCGCACGGAAATTAGGGCGTCTTCAAAGCATCCTGAATGTTCTTCTTGAGCTCGCTGCCATCCGGCTCGAGCTTGGCGGCGGTCTCCAGCTCCTCTTTGGCTTTCTGAGCCTGACCGTCCGCGGCGTAGGCGAGACCCAGGTGATAATGCACCGCAGAGAGGTTCGGCGATTTCGCCGCCGATGGCTCCAAAATGGCGATGGCCGACTTGATGTCGCCCTTCTTGAAGCGTGCCCATCCCAGCGTATCTTGGAACTGCGGTACATTTGACGCTTTCAGCGTTTCCGCCAATGCAGCAGCTCGGTCCAGGCTTTCTTTATCGGACCGGGTATCGAGGAGCAGACTGGCAAGATTGTTGATCACGATCAGAGACTGCGCCTGCGGCTGCTCCTTCAAAATCGACTCGTACTGGGAAATCGCTCCTGCATTGTCATTCTTCAAGATCTGAAGGCTCGCGGATGACATCCTCAGAGCCATGTTTTGAGGATTCTCCTTCAAGCCGGTTTGCAAGACGGTGCCGGCAGCATCGTAATTCTTGACACGGATGTAATAATCCGACAGAGCGCTATAGCCGGACGGATCCTTTGGCTTCCGCTTGATCGCTTCCTGGAAACTAATGACTGCTTCCTGGTCTTTCTTCTGCGCCAGTCTCGTCTGGCCAAGAATGACCCAAAGCTCCGCATTATCAGGAAAACGCTTGTTCATTTCCTGCAAGACAGTCGCCGCATCGGCAGCACGGTCGGCCCGAATATAGGAAGATGCCAGCGCAACCGCCGGCTGGATCGCATCCGGCGCGGCCTTGTGGGCGTCTTCAAGCGCGGCGATGCTCTCGCCAATGCGCTGCTGGCCAGCAAATGCTGCGGCCTTGATTTGGTCAGAAACGACACGACCATCCTTATTAGCGGCAATGGTCTGCGCAAGCGCGAGGGCACCATCCCAATTCTGACGACTGAGCTTGATCTGTGCGAGCGAAGAAAGCGCCTGCAGATTACCGGGGTATCGAGCTACAACGTCCGTCAAAACGTCCTCGGCTCGCACGGCATCGTTCCGGCGCTGAAGGAAAGCGACATATCTTAGGGCAACCTCGACATTTGAGCTGGAGTTCTTCAGGGCTTCCGCGTATTGGCGGTCCGCTAGCTCAGGCTTCCCGCCTTGCTCATACGCGAGCGCAAGAGCAATCAGCAATTCGGGCGATTTTGGCTGGTCTGCAAGCGCTTCGCGCAGGTCCGCAATGGCACTATCCGTCTGTCCCTTGTCGAGGCTGAAAGCGGCCCGCAGGCGAAGCGCGCCGGAATTGCGGCGGTCTTTCGCGAGAATTTCCGCGATCAAGGGCTCTGCCGCGGCCTTGTCGCCCTTAGCAGTCAACATTTCGGCGAGCCTGACCTGCGCCTTCAACTTCTGGTCGCCGTTGCCGGTCTCTGACACCAGCTTCTGCAAATCCGAGATCGCATCATTTTGGCGATTTCCTATGAAATTGAGCTCGGCCAACGCGAATCTGTAGTCGAACACGTCGCCGCCGGATTTAATCCGAGACTCTAATTCAGCCCGTGCCGCGTCAGCACCTTTGAACGTGTTCAGGAAGCGAACAAGGTCAAGCTCAAGCTTGCTATCCGTCGGACTGGATGCGACACGCGCCCGCAATTCCTTCTCGGCATCATCGAATTTTCGTTCGGCTGTAAGAATCTGGATGAGCTGAAGGCGAGTTGAGGTTTCTTGCGGATAGTCAGCTACAAGCTGACGCACCAGCTTTTCCGCTTCCGCAAGATCGCCCTTCCTGAGGAGGATGTCGATCCGCAAGCGTGTCGCGCGCAATCGGTCGCCTTCCTGAGCCTCCGAAGGAACCGCGTCAAGCATCTTGATCGCGGCGCCGCTATCGCCGTCAGCGAGCTTCTTGGAGGCGAGCAAGGTAACGGCATCAATGTTGGTGGGATCGATATCGTAAGCGCGTTGGGCCTCGCGGACTGCGCCAGCGGAATCGTTCATCCTCACCAAGGCCAAGGCCTTTACCGCGTGTAACCCGGCATTCGGCTTATCACCTTCGTTGGCGGCATCTAGAATCTTGATTGCCGGCTCCGCGCCTCCACCGGCGACCATGATCCTCGCGAGCTTCACTCTCGCGTCGGTATCTTTTGGATCGAGTTCAACAATCCTTCGCAGATCGAGAAACAACGAGCTCGACTTCGTGCGCTCATCGATCCCGGCCAGGGCCCTCCAGACTTCCACCTTGTCACTTTTGTACTTCACGGCCTTGAGAAGCTCGAGCCTCGCGCCGAGGTCATCTTTCTTGGCGGTCAGGGCCATGCCGCTTTCATAGTATTCTTGGGCGCGTTGTTCGGGTGAACCGCACGCACCGAGCAGCAGCGCGAGGAGTGAGACCGCCGACAGCTTCACGGATCTGCGGACGGAACGGGACTTTACCGCATGAGAATTCGACATCGTTTGCTCACATAATCCTTGCACGCAAAATAGCGGCGAACAGCTAGTCACTAGCTAGCAAAAACTCGAACCGGTTCAAGCGGAACAAGCGCTCAAGACGGGGCGGTACTCCCGAAACATCGAGCGACTGACCCATCTTGGCCAGTTCACGCGACAACGCGAGCAGAACGCCGAAAAATCGACCGTCGATATGGGATGTCCGGGAGAGGTCGAATTTGATCGGCTTTCCGGCCACGAGACCGCGATCGATCAGAGGCACGATCCTTTCGACATCGGCGCCGGCTGCCGAGCCAATCGGACTGATCGTGACATGGTCACCGCCATCGCGGAACTGCACCGAAAGGTTGTCGCGCGGCCGATTCAGGGCAGCGTCAACTGCAAGCGGAAGTACACTAAAAAGAAGGAGGCCCAAGAGGGAGCAGCCGTCACTCCAGTAGCGGCGCCAAAGATAGGGTTCTTCCTTGATGCGCCACAGCCATTCAAAACCGGTACTACGGAGGAGCTGGGGCGCCCGCTTCACAGTTCCCGCCTCGAAATTGATGGTAGCGCCGAATTGGGCACGGACTGGAACGGTCAGGCGGGCGTGATTGTGGAGAAGCCATGCCTGGGCCTTTTCGGCGTTCAGAAAAACCGCAAGAAGATCAGCTCCGCTGCGATTGATAGTCTCGATGATTTCGCTGGAACTGAGATCGTCGACGGTGCCAAAGCCTGGATTGAGCGCGCCAACGCATTCGAGGCCGGACTTCTCGAGGTTCAGCTTGACTCCGACCCGTACGGCGAGATCGCCAGTTCCGCCGAACAGGAACACACGCAGCGGCCGGTCGGCCCTTGCCTTGAGCCTGCCGAACAGATCGCTACCGGCGAGCCGCTCACGGATCGGCACGCGAAGGAGTTTCGCGATCCATATCAGCGGCATTCCGTCCACGAGACAGAGGTCACTGTGGAGGATACTGGCACGAAAGGCTGCGTTGCGGTGGCTCTTAAGGAGGAAGTTGACGTTCGGGGTTGAGATCAGAAATGCCTCGCGCTGGGCGACGGCGGCATCCATCGTCTCCATTAGTGTCCTAAAATCGATGGCGTCGACGGGCAGACCGAGCAGGCCATAGACCTGCCGCGCAACCTCGTTGATTTTTTCACCGGCGCCAAGGATTTTCGACTCTACAATTTTTTGAAGAGGGCGCTGGGAGGAAAAGCAAACCGCTGAAGGAAGTTTCAATTTAATCTCGCGCGAACAGTTAAAAAATGCCAACCAATCAAAAGCTTTAGAGACCAGATCGATACCACGTTTACCAGACACTTCGAAAGCGCATCGGAGTCCCATAATTAATCTCGATAATGGGACTAGGCGAGAAATTTCTTTATTTATGGCTTACAACGAATCTGAAGGGGACTTTGATACCCTCGGCGCAGGCTCTTACATGAGATCTCCTCGAAAACATGAACCGAACGGGATAGTTAAGAATATTGTCAAGCCCAAAGT
Source organism: Bradyrhizobium sp. WSM1417 (assembly GCF_000515415.1). Taxonomy (NCBI): domain Bacteria; kingdom Pseudomonadati; phylum Pseudomonadota; class Alphaproteobacteria; order Hyphomicrobiales; family Nitrobacteraceae; genus Bradyrhizobium; species Bradyrhizobium sp. WSM1417. The sequence continues at coordinate 2,818,861 of NZ_KI911783.1, read as the reverse complement.
ATTGGAAAGCTTTGGCATTGGTCCTCGCGTCAACTACTGTTGCTGAATTTAACACGGGCGACACAATTGAACTCAACGTCTGACAGACTAATAAGCGCTGAAATGCCAGATTGGTCCCGAGAGGTTCCGAACGGATTTTGGGATCCCGGTCGCAAGCTGCTCCGGACGCTTCGACGCTATCAGTACTGGCGTGCCCGAGGCGGGATTTTGGGCCGTATCTGCTGCAAGCTAATTGCCCTTAGACATCGCTTTTGGAGCATAGTTACAGGTGCAGAAATTCCTCTCACCTGTGAGATTGGCGGAGGTCTGCTGATCCCCCATCCCAACGGAATTGTTATTCATCCCGACGTCAAAATCGGGGTGAATTGTTTGATTTTTCATCAGGTCACGCTTGGCAGCAGAGGTCGTGGCGGTGTTCCAGAAGTTCGCGGCCATGTAGATATTGGAGCAGGCGCAAAGGTGCTCGGTCCGATCATTGTTGGATCTCACTCCCGAATTGGCGCCAACGCCGTTGTTCTGCATGATGTTGCGTCTTTTGGAGTGGCTGTAGGTTACCCAGGAAAATTGACTAAGAATGGCGAAAATGGTGCGATTTCTTCTGAGAGATGATAGCTCAGCAAAAGCCATCGTATCTTGTTTTCGGCTGAAACCGACAGAGGTCCGAGTGGCCGGTTTTTCAGAATGCGCTCTATTTGCTTTGACGGGATTGCAATTTGATCGAGACATCCGTTCGCACCATTTCTGCCTATCCCAAAAGGCTAGGCGCAATCATCATCGGCCGTAACGAAGGAGAGCGGCTCGTTACCTGCCTACGCTCCGTGTCTGGAAAGGCCACAATAGTTTACGTCGACTCGGGCTCGGTGGACGGTTCGGTTGCAAAGGCGCGCACCTTTGGAGCTGACGTCGTTGAACTTGATCTTAGCATCCCATTTACCGCAGCGCGCGCCCGCAACGCAGGCTTTGCTCGGCTTCTCACAATTCTGCCCGAGGTGGTCTACGTTCAGTTTTTGGACGGCGACTGCGAGCTCGTCAATGGATGGCTCGAAGCAGCAGTGACGTTCCTCGATGCCGAGGATGGCGTTGCTGCCGTGTGTGGCTTGCTTCGAGAGCGGCATCCAGACCGGTCTGTGTACAACTGGCTTTGTGACCAGGAATGGAAACGCCCCACCGGAGAGATTCTTGCCTTCGCTGGTAACGTACTGCTTCGCGCAGATGTACTTAGAGCTGTTGGAGGTTATCGCGAGGACGTTATTGCAGCTGAGGAAGACGAGCTATGCGTTCGAATCCGGCGAGCTAATTGGCGCATCTGGCGACTCCCTGACGAAATGGCACTCCACGATGCCTCGATGGTACACTTTATTCAGTGGTGGCGAAGGACCAGGCGTGCGGGATATGCATTTGCGCAGGGGGCTGATTTGCATGGCTCTGCTCCAGAACGTCACTTTGTTCGTGAGACGCGGCGTGCAATCGCCTGGGCCCTCTTGCTACCATTGGGATTAGCCATAGTCTCACTCCGGTATCCCCAAATTGGATGGATCTTCTGGTTAGTCTATCCGATGCAGCTGGCGCGCCTGTTTTTCAAGGCTAAGGGCTCTATGTCTGATCGTATGTGCCTCGCCTCCTTCCAGATCTTAGCGCGTTTTCCTGAGGGGATTGGTGTGACCCAATTTTGGCGTGATCGGCTGTTGGGACGCCGCCCCCGACTAATCGAACACAAGTAGATGGAATCGATGATAAGGAATTTGGACCGATGCCCGTAAATACAAGCGACCGGGATCCCCTGCGTACGGCGATTGTGGGGACCGGTTACATTGCGCAATTTCACGCACGGGCGATAGCTGAAGTTGCCGACGTGCAACTAGTTGCGACCTGTGACGCAAACCTTGCGAGAGCTGAAACCTTCGCTAATGCTTGGAACGCCCCTCACGCTTGGGATTCCCTTTCCAAGATGCTCGAGTCCGCACGAGTCGATTGCGTCCACATCCTCACGCCGCCCGATCTTCACTACGCGCAAGCAAAGGAGGCGCTCGAGGCCGGCGTCCACGTATTCCTCGAAAAGCCGATGTGCACTTCAACGGCAGATGCCGAGGATTTGGTCGCGCTCGCCGAGAAGCGGGGCCTGTATCTAGGCGTTAGCCACAATTTTCTGTTTTCGACAGCATTCCAGAGCTTGCGCGACCTCGTCCATTCCAAAGAGCTTGGGCTCATCGATCATATAACGTTCAACCATTTCTACGAACTGGGGCAAATTCGTTTCGGCCCATTTGATAGCTGGATGCTGCGCAATCCCGGAAATGTCATCCTTGAGACCGGTCCTCATCTTTTGTCTGCGATGCTGGATCTTGTGGGCGAGCTAAAGGAGGCATCCGTCATCGCCGACCGGAAGGTAACACTACCTAACCGCGGCAGCATTTTTCGCCGCTGGCGTATGCGAGCGACCGCGGGGCGTACCGCCGTCGATATCAACATCAATTTCTCTCCGGGATTTCCTCAGCGGACGATCTACGTTCGAGGCCTGTTCGGATCGGCCTTGCTCGATTTTGATGCCGATACCTGCGTAGTTGATAGGCGTACCCCGCTGGACGTTGATTTCGATCGCTTCAAACGGAGCCGTGCGGTGGCCGCTCAGCTGCGCGCGCAGGCGCTTGCCGTGCTCGGACGGTATGTTTTTGGAAAGCTGAAGCTAGTTCGACGCGGCAACCCTTACCAGAATTCGATCCAGGACAGTACTGCGGCGTTTTATGCCGCAATACGCCACCGTCAGCCGCTGGATGTTCGTATTGCCGGCGACACCGGCCGCGCGGTGATCGCACAATGCCTTAAGGTCATCGAAGCTTCTGGCATCGATACCTCAGTTGCGGCGCAGGAGTTCACCAACGCCACAGATCGGCCCGATCTTGCCGTGGCACCGACGGTTCTGGTTCTCGGCGGCGCCGGCTTTATCGGCAAGGAACTGATCCGTCAGCTGCTCGCCGCCGGCCACAGCGTCCGCGCGATGGTGCGGGGATCGGCGCTGGCGCTGGAGGAATTCCGCTTCGACCGCCTCGAAATCGTGCGCGGCGACGTTGGCAAGCGCGCCGACCTCGACAGCGCGCTGCGGGCGATCGAGGTGGTCTACCACCTCGCCCATGCGCAATGCAAAACCTGGGACGAATACCTGGCCGGGGACGTCGAGCCGACCCGGCTGGTCGGCGAGGCCTGCCTCACCGCCGGCATCAAGCGATTGATCTATACCGGCACGATCGATTCCTACTACGCCGGCGCCAAGGCCGGCGCCATCACCGAGGCGACGCCGCTCGACCCTGCGATCGGGCGACGCAATTACTATGCGCGCGCCAAGGCGATGGCCGAGGAGATCCTGACCGACATGAGCCGAAGCCGGCGCCTGCCGCTAGTGATCCTGCGGCCGGGCATCGTGATCGGCCGCGGCGGTGGCCCGTTCCACTGGGGCGTCGGCCGCTTTTCCGAGAACGTCTGCGAGGTGTGGGGCGATGGGCGCAACAAGCTGCCGCTGGTGCTGGTAACGGACGTCGCCGCGGCGCTGGTGCGCGCGCTCGATGCGCCGGGCATTGACGGCAAGAGCTATAATCTGGTCGACGAGCCGCTGCTGACGGCACGGGACTACCTGCAGGAGCTGCAGCAGCGCGGCGACCTTAAACTGACGATCATTCATCAGCCGATCTGGAAGTTCTACCTGTCGGACCTGGCAAAATGGGCGGTGAAGGTGCTGGTCAAGCACCCCGACCGGATCCGCCGGCCGAGCTATGCCGATTGGGAATCGCGCACGCAGAAGGCCTATTTCGACTGCGCGCGCACCAGGGCCGAGCTCGGCTGGAAGCCGGCCTCCGATCGCCAGCGGATGGTCGACGACGGCATCGGCGTGGCGCTGGAGCCATGGCTGGAGGCGACCCGATGAGCATGGTCTCTTCGTTGGGCCGGCCGCGGACCACGCCCCGTTCGGCCCGGGCCTCCGATCTCCAAAAATATCGAAAACAACCCCATGCACAGTAGAAATTTACCCAGTTCCGCCGCTCCGGCGCCGCCGCGCGGGGGGCCCCGGCGGGCGTGGCGGGGCATTGTCGTAGCGCTGGAACCCAAGCTGGAGGCGAGGCGATGAAAAGCGGGCTGCGACTGTTCACCGCGCTGGGACCAGGAGATATCGTTGGCGCGCGCAAGCGGCAGATCGCCGGCCAAGCTATCAACGAGACCAGCATCGCGTTCTCCGAACAGTTGTTCGCCTACTGCAGGGCGTGCCAGATCGAGACCCTTGCGATCTCCTCGCATGTCAAGGTGGATCGGCTGGAGGATGAAACCATCGCGATGGAAAACCGGCCCAAGCCGCTCCGGAACCGCGGGGGACTGCTGTTTCATCTCTCGCAGATTCTCTACGGAGCCTATCTCGCGTTTCGCGCAGCCCGCTTCGGGGCAGACGTCGCCATCATCGATTCGGGATCGACCCACTATTTCGTTCTGATGCTGTTTCGCGCCTTGCGAATCCCCGTTGCCGTCAACCTGCACAACGTGCTGTGGCCCGCCGGCTTTCCTCCTGCGGGGCCGGTTCCGCGGATCATCCGCGCCCTGAACCGCCTGTTCTTCCGCTTTGCGGCGGCCGGCGCCATCGGCGTTTCGCCCGAATGCGAGCGGCAGGTTGTCTCGGAATCGCGCTATCGGACACCGTTCTTCCAGTATCGCTGCCAGTTCAGACCCGATGGCTTCAGGCAGGCGCTCCCCTATGAGGCCGGCCCCTTCCGCATCGTCTTTGTCGGGCGCGCAGAGCGGAACAAGGGCGTACTGGACATCGCGCAGATGGCTGCGAAGCTCGAGGCTGTCGCGCCGGTCAAGGTCGTCTTCGAGATCTGCGGCGACGGCCCTGCCCTGCCCGAACTCCGAACGATCATCGAACAGGAACGGCTGGGCGACCTGATCAACGTTCACGGCCGGCTGGAACGCGATGCGCTGCTGGGGGTCTACGCGGCCTCGCATGCCGCGATCGTTCCCACCCGCAGCGACTTCACCGAGGGGATGCCCCAGGTGTGTGCGGAGGCGGTCTTGTCGGGCCTTCCGGTCATCACCAGCCAGGTCGCCAACGCCTTCGATGTGATCGGCCCGGCGACCATTCGCGCCGAAACGGATGATGTCGGAAGCTACGTCAAAGCGATCGTCGCGCTGATCGAATCGGCTGCATTGCGCAGCCAGATCTGGGCCGAATGCCAGTCGCTCTCCCTGCAATTTCTGGATCGGTCGCAATCCTATCCGGCCGCGGTGGACCGATTGCTAGGCGCGGTTTTTGGTAGCGGGCCAATTTCGGGCTACGCTATGCTCTTTGGTGAGACCGAAACCAACAGACAATGATGTCTTTTCCGACGATGCCCATTCGACAGGCGGAAGCATGCAGTTGAACAAATTTCTAAGACGCTCCATTCGATACAATGGCGCTGTGGAACGCATTCAACAAAAGATCCGATTGGACCCAAAGCTTTACCTCGCCCCCATCGGACTGGAGATCAATATCAGGGATGGCGACGTCTTGATCGACTGCGGCGCCAATGTGGGAGACGTTACCTCATCTTTCGCGCGGACCGGTGCGACCGTCTATGCGTTCGAACCCGATCCACTTTGCTTCTCGGTTCTGCGCAAGCGCTTTTCACTGACGCCCAACGTCTCGTGCTTCCACAAGGGTGTGATGGATCGAAAATGTTCACTGGTCTTGAACAGCCCAAACGCCCATGAAAACTGGGACGACCTGGAATCAACCGTCGCCTCGTCGTTCGTTCACGAAAGCCCATCCAGCGCTCGGCACACCAAGGTCGAATGCATTGATCTGAGCGAGTTCGTGACTTCCCTTAACAAGCCGGTCCGGTTGCTCAAGATCGACATTGAGGGCGCCGAAATAGCGGTGGTCAATCGCCTGATCGATACGAGAGCAATGGACCTGATTGATCTGGCGATTGTCGAGACGCACGAAACGCAGCAGCCTTCCCTCCTGGAAGCGACCAACGCCTTACGTGAACGCATCAACGCATCTGGGTATCAGGCCAAGTTCAGACTAGACTGGATCTAGAACCCAGCTAGAACGGACGCCTTTCAAGCCCTCATTTGGGGTAACGCAAACTTTTGGTTGGCATGTCTGAAAAAGCCGAGACAGAGAAATCAGAATACTTTCCTGCTTTTGACGTACTACGCATTGTTCTAGCTTCGATGGTGGCGTTCTCGCATTCCGGCGCACACATCTGGTATTACGCTGGAGATTTTTCAGTTCAGGTCTTTTTTGCGCTGAGCGGATGGTTGATCGGCGGAATATTGCTGCGATCGAAACAAGACCTTCCGCGGTTCTATTTTCATCGGGCCGCTCGTATCTGGATTCCCTATTCTCTCGCGATTTCATTGCTAGTGATCGCGAGCCTCCTCAAAGATAACATCACGCTGAAATGGTTCGAGTTCGTCTTTTACGACTTCACCTTCGTCTACAATTTTTTTGGTCCACCTCAGCTAAGCACCGCTGTAAGCCAGATGCCCCTCTCGGGAACGGGGAATCATTTTTGGAGCATCTGCGCCGAAGAACAATTTTACCTGCTAGCGCCATTCCTGATAACCGTTCCAATCCGCTTCGGACGGTCGGTCTGGTTCTGGTGCGCGATCGCGGCCGTTACAATGGCAAGCCCATGGTGGAGCTATTTCGGGTCCATTTCTCTGGGCGTTCTCGCAGCAGTCATCCGCGCAAAAATTGGAGACTGGCACTCTCGGAGATGGGCCATCGGATCACTAGCCGTCATTGCCACATCTTGTTTCGCCGCGACCTATAGGGATTTTGTGCCCTATAGGATAGGCGCTCCGGCAACAGCAATCAGCATTGTCATGCTCCTCGCTCAACGAGGGCCGCATTCCCGGGTATTGTCATTCCTCGGCGGCATCTCATTTCCAATGTACTTGAATCATTGGATTGCGACCTTTGTCATAAACGCAGCATTCTCCCGCCTCGGCCTGGAGGGATCCATTTATTCTCACTCTCTTTCAGTAATGCTGGGGCTGATCATTGCTTCCGCATTGTTTCTCTGCGTTGACCGCGTCATCAAGCTTCGAAGAGATCAATACTTCACTCCATGGCGCGGCAAGGTTATTGCCGCTTGCGGCTTTGGGCTCGTCGCGATCGGAATGATCGGTGGAGCTTCCTTTCCAAGGTAGCGAGAATGCCGAGCCTAGCAACGAAGCGAGCTCGCATCTCAGCCTGCACTATTTGAAGTCCCTGGAAGAAGCTTAAGTCGACGCGCCATGCCAATACTCGGGCGCTCGACAAGCCACCACATGGCATACGCAACCACAATGCACGCCACTAGTGACAGAGACCACCATATGAGCTCCCACCAGAAAGCATGTCCAGTAATCATGTACCCAACTCGAAAGCTGGCTCCGGTAATCGGATTGTGGATAAGGTAAAGCGAGTAGGAGATCGTTCCAAGAAATTGAAGCCATTTCCAGTCGAGGGCCGTTTTTATGGAGCCCGAGCACGCAGCCGCCCAAAGGGACAACGCAGCAATGGCACAGCAGATGGAGAACGGATTCCAATTCGTAAACGCCACAAGTATTGCGATGGTGGCAAATAGTAACGGGACGAGGTTACGATTTCGCCATGACCAATACGCCAACGCGCCTATGAGAAAGCCGTGCCAGAAAGGCAGAAATGATCCGTTCCCAAAAGGGGACGTCACAACTCTCGTCGGCCAAAGCAGACTAACGATCATCGCAACGGTCAAGATCGTAGGCGCTACTCGACCTTGGTGTGGCAAGTCCGGATTATTCCGAGCTATAAGCAGCATCGCGACGTACAGCAAATAGAACTGAACTTCCAAACACAGCGTCCAAAAAACCGTGTTGAGACTGTGATAGCCTAGGATGTCCTGGAGGTAAAAAAGGTGCGCCAGCAGTTGGGCCGCCGACACATCAAACAGCATCTTCCCAGGCACAATGATGGAGGACGCCATCCCGAACGCAATTGCTACGACAATGGCCGCCCAGTATGGAGGGTCTAAACGGATGGACCGGCGCGCCATAAACCTAATTGAAATGGGGATCGTCACCCGTACAGCGTACAACGAGTGCGCAATCACAAATCCACTTAGCACAAAGAAGACGGCAACACCCTCGTTACCATGGCTCAAGACGAACTTCAGCCAGACCGGCATAGCCTCCTCAAGCGTTGGAATGTGCCCACCCTCTAGCGCATGAAACAGCACAACAGCAAGCGCAGCCAAGCCGCGCAGCGCATCGACAAAGGCAAACCTGCCTAGTGGCACTACCTTCTGCAATTTTTCTCGCATCGATGGAGTTGAATCGACTAACTCCTGGTTATAGTGGCAAATCTGTCCGAGCTTAAAATTTTCCGCCGATATCTATGGTAAGCAGCGTCTTACAAAAGCGCTATATCTCTCCGTGTTGGGATCTCATAATCGCCCTCATAAGCGCACTCTCAAATAGTCGGGCACTTTTTTCCCAAGATCCTTCGCCCGCGGTTTGCTGTGCATTTCGAGACATCGTCATCCAAGCCGATTCATCGCACGAAAGTACCCATTCGATTCCGCGGGTTAGACCTTCTACGTCTTCAACATCGACTAAAATGCCGTTCCACTTAGATACTATCGCCTCTTCAGGCCAACCGGTACGCGTAGAAACAACTGGAGTGGCGCACGACATAGCTTCCATCGCGGGGAGATTAAAGCCTTCAGTCCGGCTAGCCGTTACCCAGACATCACATCTTGAATACAAACGACGAATATCATCTTGAGACGGTAAGTGAAGGAATTCGGTATACGACGGCAGCGCCAATCGCTCGACCGGATAAGCGCTCCCAAAAACACAAAACCTCAGATGCGGAACCCTTTCTCGGACCTGCGCGACTGCTCTCAAGGTTAGATCGAATCCCTTAAACGGCGCGACAGAGTAAAGAGCACCCACCGTCGCCACTGACTGCTTACCTCTTGGTGCGGCAAAGAATTGCGACCTATCAACACTATTGGGAATAAGGTCGGCACTGTTATCGCCATACTCTGCACTCATCGTTTCCTTAAGCCAGCGAGCAATTACGATCTTATGCATTGGAAAACGATAAGTCGCCCTACATCGATTTACCGGAAGATATGGAAAGACTTCATGGTGCTGGATAAAATAGACCTTGGCCCCTTTGCTTCTACTTAATGCATTGACCCATTCCGCAGTTTCCCACCAAGTAGCAATTACAACATCGGAGTCAGGCACGTCTTCGTCGCGAATCGGTCGCCACCGATCGATAACCCGATGATCAAAGATCTCATCGTCCAAAAACGATCTTGCTTGTTCGCTCTCGCCATGCTTATCGCCAATCAACCTTGACCAAAACGAGCGCCGCTTTGGAGGCGGAGAGACAAGGCAAACGCGATGCCCCATTTTCATTAACTCTCTGGCATAAACTGAGACAACTCTGATTCCGCCACTGAACTCGACAGTAGGCAAAACAAAGGTGACACGCATTTTATACCCTGAGCACGTTGCGCGTTGACGTCGCAGTGGATTTGGCTAGACCAAGAATATCCAGAAAAGCCGCCGCCGAGCGCTCCTTTAGGACCGATAGCATGGAGAAATCGATCTCACTCAATGAGTCCTGGGCAGCTCTGACCAAGTCCCCATCCTTTACTCCTAAATCTGCGAAGGAATAGCCGTATATTCCTTTTGTTTGAATGGCAGGCGGGCTTGTAGGGATGATTGCGCCTGTAAGGTTTACCGTCTCGAAGAAGCCAAACAGCTTTGGGTGATAGCCAATGCCCACGCATGCGGTCTCTTGAGCAAAAGCAATCACGCAGCCATGCAACCGCATAGAAACGGCAAGCTCCGCTTTCGCAAAAATGCCTGCGACGAGCCGAGGATTCAACGTCTCTTCGAGACATTGGACTTCGATTTCTGGCGCGACGAGCCGGAGCTTCTCAGCTATAAGGCGATGCTCGATACGATCGTCATCGTATTCGCCAGTCATCGGAACAAAGACAATCCCCAGATTGAGGAGCTTCGACAGGCTCGCCAACTCCACTACAATCCATTGCTGCCAAGCGGGATCACCGCTCCATCTCTGAGCAAGATTAACGGCAATGTATCGCGTCGGGAGGCAGATCTTCTCATCAAATTTCGGCTTCAACCACAGCACCAAATCTCCGATCGTCTTCACTTCTATCTGCGGAAGAATCAACTTTAGCATTCTGTTCGACAGATCATCTCTGGTGTAGACTACGCCTATACTTCTCAACAGGCGTTTGAGACGCCACCTGCAACGCCAGTCGTAACTAACACCCGCTTCCACTGAAGCGCCAAAGACGCTCGCCTTAGAGGCATACCCGCGCTCCAAGAGTTTAGAACATCGAAACAGAACTGCGTTGGGAGTACTGTCGATGATTCCCCCACCGCTGAACACCAGTGGCACTCCGCGCAACGTCTCGCGACGCTCCTTATCGCGATTTGACCAACCGATTACCTCTGCCAGTGCCGGTTCGTCATATCGACCAATCACTATAGGTTCAATTAGAACACCCAGGCTGAGTCCAAGATCAGCTATTGCCAGAGGTATCGCTTCATCCCCGACGTTCCCGAATCCAAACGATCCACATATAGAAAGCTTCATCTAATATTCCATCAATATTCAGGCATCGGAGCCGCTAGCCCTATTTGGCGATCAGACGATCTATTCCGAAACCGACGATTACACCGGGGATCATGAACAACAGCAGCTTTGCCTCCATCCGGACGTCCAGAATGCTATGCTTCGCTTTATAATAAAACGTAAGTGGCAAATTGGACAGCCTGCTCAAGACAATCCCCCACAAGGCACCCTGCAATCCACCCAAGCAGAACCCTGAAGTTAGGAACGCGAAAAGGGCAACGAAGCGAACAGCTGCAAGAAGCGACAGCGCTCTAGAGTCTCCGACGGCCACGAAGCATTGTGAAGAGACTTGAAACGGAGCGGCAAGGAGACATGGCGCGAGCGTTTGCAGCATCCACCCGGCATCCATGTAGCGATGATCATACATTTTTGAGACGAGCGCAGCTCCGCATACCAGCAGAGCGCCCGCACTGACATTTGCGAGACAACTAAACAATAGTCGAAACTGATAATACTTTCTTCGCAACTCCGTGGAGCGCTGCCGCGCGATTTCGCTCAAGGCCGGAAACGATACGTCACTTATCACTTTTACGAAGATTTGTTCGATCGCACCAAAGGTGAGAGCTGCGATTACATAGACGCCGAAGGTCTTACTATCAACAAGCGCACCAATTTGAAGCCTGTCCCCGTTTATGACGAAGAATCCCAGAATCGAAGCTAGAAAAACCCACCGGCCAAACTTCACAATTTCCGAAAATGCAGCCGAGTTCCACGAGAACGAATTTGAAGTACCCCGGAGCCAGACATGGCTCAGGATCATTCTACTTAAGCTCGATGACACGCCGCCGGCGACGAGCACCCAAATCGAGTGATCGACACTTACCCATGCCAGCATAATTGCTAGTCCAATTAATTGTGAGCCGATGTCGATGTAGGTTACGCGACCTAGCGATATATCCCGACTAGCTTCAAATAACTTGGTGGATTCGAATCCTGCAAAAATGGCAGTGGTCGCGGCAATGAGAATGACATAGGGAAGATCTGGCGAGGCGTAAACGCTCCAAGAAGCCAATAATTCTGCGCGATTCAACGCTAAGATCATAAGCGCAACACCCGCAGCCGACAGCCAAAGCACAAATCCGCGTACGATCTGAGTTACCCAAGCGGTATTGAGAAAGTCAGCTTGGCTGCCACGCAAATTCTGCACCACACTCTGCTTCAGTCCGACATCGGAAAACATTGCCAGCCCGACCATTACTGTGGTTGCGATTGACATCACCCCGAACATTTCAGGCGCTAACAGCCTAGTCATCAAAAGGTTTGTTCCAAATCGGATTATGGTGCTGAGTGCGTAGCCAGACACGCTCCATGCGCCAGCCAGAAAAACGCGATGCCTAAACGAAGTCGAATGCCGATTGATCATGCTTACTGAGGACCTTCGCTCGCTCTGGTGTGACTACAATGCGACAAACGGATGCTGCGCCCTCACATCACTTGACTAGCTGGAGCAACCGGAATCGCATGCGACATGCCAGGCTTCTTCGTCCTTCGCAAGACATCGGCCCTTCCAGCAAGCGCACCAGCAATCAACCACATCCATGGACCCAAGGAGTCGTTTGGCAATTGTTCGATACAACTGACGCCAACTATCAACGTGAGAGCCGCCAATAGCGACTGCTCTTGGTAGGTCTTGACGCGATGGAACGCGCTTGCAACTCTCAGCACCGGAAGAACCAGAAGCCCGAACTCCGCAAGGAATCCCATAAACCCGAATGTGCCCATGGTTATGATCCATCGGCCGTCCGACAGAGTGACATCCTTACCGTATTCGTCATAAACTCGGCTTCGGCCGAAGCGTCCCCACCCAAAAAAGAAATGGCTTGAGGCGTGCACAAGAAGTTGCTGTTCCTGATCGAAACGAGTTTTCAAAGATGCGGCGCGATCCACGCTAAATTCTTTGGCAGTTTCAACTAACGAGTCCGTCGGAAAAAAGTCATAGGCGCGCAGAATCGGGTACGAAAGCGCAATAAGCACTAACGCCATCGCAATCTGAATCTGACGTCTTGGTTGGATCCACCGAACGACAGGAACAAGGATCAAACCATAAACCAACGCTCCAACAGCTTTGCAAAGAACGAGGAGTACACCTAGATACAGAACAAACCACCCGGGAGCTAAATGGAAGACGGTTCTCCTTATTCTCCAGAACATTGCTGCTGCAATGAGACTGGTCAGCAAGAAAAAAGCGACAGCTAAACCATTCTTCATAAATACTGTCGGCCGAAAGCCCCCAAGACGCCCTTCGTTTACGAACGACGACTGGAATACTCCATAAATCCAATGATGAAGTTGGGGGCTAAGCCGTATCTCGAGCAGCATTGGCAGAGAATAGAAGAGGGCCGCCAGAACCAAGGCCCTCAAAATCTGCTCGGTGTCGGGACTAGCTCCTAGCAATCGTCGGCCAAGAAGATATGGCAGCAGATTTAGAAGCTGAATGATTGAAGCGGAGACTGCATCGTAATAACCTGCCGCGGGTAAAATTTTTGAACCGAGTATTATCGGCTCGCCGTTAAACGATGAAGTGACAAGAGGGCAGACCAGATAGGTCGCCAATAAAAACTCGGTCAAACCCCATTGGTTATTTTGGCGCACCTTCGGGCTAGCGAGGATTGTACAAGCCAATGCAGGGGCAATAACCGCCACGGAATTCTTATCGAGAGCAGGAAGCATCTCGATTTTGAAGGACGTAACTTCGGGCAAAATCAATTGCGCTCCAAGGACACTCCATATAAGCGCTTGATTTTGAGGGCGCGAAACAAACAAGAATATAACTACAGCAGGCCAAGCGAAGAGGACAAAATAGCTGAAGATGTTGCCAGTCATTCAAAAAGGCCAATGCAACCGGTCAAGGACAGGCTGTTGATACTACATGTAAGCCTCCAACGAAAGGTGAACGACACCCTTAAGGTAAGGACACAATTGAAGAATCAATGCGAACGTCCCACCAAAGGCAGGGTCGTCTGAGTTACCTCCTAGAGGGACTGTGCCGCCCAGGAACTATCGGCCAAATGTCAAGATGGCATTCCATTGTTGGGAGGTTGACGATGAGTAAATGTCCGGATCGAGCACAGACCAACTATTGTCAGCACCAGCGAACTGAAAAACCGAGGGAAACTCCGTGCCCAATCCCGCTAAGCCCGTGTAGAACTGCTTCCACGCGATAGGGAGAACATTTGAGGATTTCGATGCTTTTCGCAACGCTGTCCTATTTACAGCGTCGCCCTGATACGACGCGGTGCCACCCGAGGTGTACGGAGCGAAACTTGAACTATTGACGTCTATTGTCACGCTGTTTCCGTTAACCGATATGACTTTGTAGGTATTTCCATTCAGCTCCACCATGCCATTGACACCTGTAATCTTGAGCATCATGCCTGGCACAGCACCGGTGCCGGTTTTGCTAGCAGAGTTGTTTGGAGCATTAGTCGTAGCCAAGGTAAGCACACACTGATTGCCTTTCGTTGCTCCTGAGATAGGTGAGTTGGAATCCGTAGCCGGATAGTCCGGCGACCATCCTCCTTCATATGCGGTGAGCTTTACGCCAAAGCCGGCTGCCCACGTCTTCCAAGCTGTGAACGATGCAATCTTGACTGTTATTGGCCCCGTCGCGTTGTTTGAATTTACAGTGACGAGTGTACTGTTCACAAAATCCGTAGCGAGCTGTGCTCGCATAGCAGTGTCGGCCAACGAATATTTGTAGGCTGCAGCAACCTCCTGAGCACAAGAGTACGAAGCTCCGAAATAGCAGGCGGGTGCGACGTGCGTAATCCACTTACTCGCCGCAGTACCGCCGTCAGCGACGTAGGCAGAGGAGGCTAAGCGGTCACGGCTTGCGGAAGGCTCAGATGACTGCTGCACGCCGCAGATGGTTTGATATTTCGAACCATCGTTACCGTACACGGCGCTAACAGCCTGACCGCCGATCGAGCCGACCATGCCAGCCCAGTTGTGGATGTTGTATGATCCGCCCGTGGGCCAGCGAATCTTTGCTTTGAGATATCCAATTTGTGTTGCGCAGAATACGCTGTTCCAACATTCGTTGGGGACAACCTCAAATCGAGGCACCATCCAAACTGGCGCTTTTGCTTTGCAATACGCAGCCAAACCAGCGATAAAATCTGTAGCGGGATCAACAGCGAGATAAGGTGTGACAAACCAGGGATGAACGGCCATCTCAACGCAAAGCTGGAGGCAAATTTCCAGAGGAACACCATTGTCCAGACCCTGGTTGAATCCAGACGCGTCGCCCCCTTTTTTCAGCCAAACTCCGAGGGAGCGATCATAGACGAGGGTCGCGTAACGCTGGCTGGGCTTCTCGGTGGTGTCCAGTTGCAATCCAAACTGGTTTCTTATGGGAACAGCCCCAGCGCCGTTTAGATTGAGCGTTGGAGTAGTCGTCGCGGCGTTTGCATTGAAAAGCACAGTAATTGTTTGCTTGTCGTTGGGTGCCCCAGAGCCAAACGAAATTGAGTAATTGTCCCCCTGGTTAGTCGTGATCCCAGCATATATACTTCCACGTAGCTCATATCCCGCGTAGTAAACATACGAGACTGGCTTCCGCGACGCCCATGTTGTGACATTTGAGAAATTACCGTTCTGCCAATTCAAAAAACGGAAAACTCCGAAATTTGCGTCGGCCAACCGTTGTTTAAAGTCTACTGCGAAGACTTCCCCGGCTTTGATCCGAGCTTCGTCGGCCACGTGAAAATATTTGATGTTTCGAATCCTATTCGCGGGATTCGTCGCGGTGATGGAGAATACAACTCTCGTGCTGCTCGGGATGAACTCGTAGCGACCATTCAACCCGCTCTTTGCGCCACTTACTGCGGTGCCCGGCGTACTAATGGTGCCGTCGCCTTCCCAAGTAACAACGTAGCGGCCGGGACGCCCCTTCATCGGATCTTGAGAAGGAATAAAGAAGACCGTAGTTAGCCCCCCGTTTGAGAGCGTTAGTGGATAACCATCGCTATCCAATGTATTCGGCGCCGGTGAGGTGGGACGTGCAGAGCTATCAACAAAAGACCAAGCTTGAGCTGTCTTAAGGTGATTTAAGAAAGGATAATCCCCTCCCGTCTGCAGGAAATTGAAGTTCACCTGCAGCTTCTTGTTGGTGGTTGATGAAGCTGACCTAGCCGCCGCCAACGGCGCGGGCGCCGCCGCAATCTCGCTGGCCGGCAGCAGCGAGGTCAAGGACGCGACGCTCACGCCCTGCAGGAAGGTTCTGCGGTCCATTCTCGACGTCATCGTGAAGTCCAATCATCGGTTGCGGTAAAGGTTCGGACGATTTATCGCGCGATGGCGCGGTTTTACCGCACGGCGCACAATCTAGGCTAGTCACATCAGGGCAACCTGAGACCCGGCCGACGACCAAGCCAAGGCGGTCCATGCCCGCCACCGGGTCGTGGCGGCGGTTCGCCGGCGCAGGCCCTCCCGCGGCGCCACGATTCCCCTGCCCTGCCGGGCCGGCGCCATCCGCCGCTGTGGGGCGTCATGTCCGGCATTCCCGTCGCTCTCCCAGTTAACCGGATTGATCTCGATGGTCGATCCTGTTGTGTTCCGGTATCGAAAAGGTTTACGCCGCTAAGCCGCTGGGAATACGGTCAACGCATGGTGTGGGATATCACGAAAAGCCGATGTGCCGCCCGCCGGCTTTCGGCCACCGGCAGTATCGAGGACGTGACCAGCGCCACCAGAGCCAATGCCCCGAGGCCCGGGGTTCGAGGGCAGGATGGGGCCCATGGGCACGGCCTCGCCGGGGATCTGAACGGATCGCGCCGGGTGCGTGCATGCCCGAACGGGACGTTGTTAGCGCGCGGCTGCTGCCGGGCAAGAGCCGCCGCCCTTCACTAACTGCCTCACGCGCGGGGAAGTTCAACGACGCGACGGTTTAACCACCGCTGTCGCACCCCCCTCGTCTGGCGTAAATCCATCATGCTATAGGGATCGGGTTGGACACCCTCCGAGCGTGCGCAGGCCTGGCACTGACACATTCAAATCGGCATCTCCCTCTGCTGCAGATCGGTCTTATCCCAGTGAAACTCCTCATCGTCATCGTCAGCTACCGCGTCACCGATCTTACCATCGACTGCCTGCATTCGGTCGCGGCCGAGATCGGCAGCGTTCCGGGCGCTCACGTCGCGCTCTGCGAGAACGGGACCGGGGCCGATTCCGCCGAACGATTGAGCGTCACCATCGAGGACAACGGCTGGGACGCGTGGTGTACGCTCACGGCCTTGCCCGTTAATCTGGGCTTCACTGGGGGCAACAACGCGGTAATCCGCCCGGCGCTCGACAGTGCCGATCCGCCCGATTACGTGCTGCTGCTCAACTCCGACACCATTGTCCGCCCCGGCGCCTTCAAGGCCCTTGTCGATTTCATGGATCATAGCCCGGCCGTTGGCGTGGCCGGCAGCCGGCTGGAAAATCCCGACGGTACGCCGCAACGCTCCGCGTTTCGCTTCCAGTCGCCTCTCAGCGAGTTTGAAGCCAACCTGAAGCTAGGTCTCGTCACCCGGCTCCTGAGGCCTTGGATTGTCGCACCGCCTGTTCGTGACGAGACGTTCCCCACCGATTGGGTCTCTGGCGCGAGCATGATCATCCGACGGCGGGTTCTCGAAGAAGTCGGACTGCTCGACGAGGGTTACTACACCTATTTCGACGATATCGACTACTGCTTCAACGCCCGCCAAAAGGGATGGCCGACCTGGTACGTCCCGGCCAGCCGGGTAGTGCATCTTGTCGGGCAGTCCACGGGTGTCAATTCATCGCCCAAGCCGCTCCCCCCATACATGCTGGAAGCCCGCCGCCGCTACTTCATTAAGAACCATGGCCCCGCCTACGCAGCATTGGTCGACGTTGGCGCCATCCTGGGCCAAGCTCTCTGGTCCCTGCGCGTGCGGCTCACCCGCAAGCACGATCCGACTCCGCCCCACATGCTTCTCGATCTAGTCCGTCACAGCGTGTTCAGAAAAGGTTTTGCCTTGATTGAGGTAGAGAATCCTGCTTTCGCGAAACAGAAACCATGAGGATCTTTTACATTGGCTGGAGGTAGGATATTACTTCTCGCAATTTGTTAGTCACGTGAACTGGACGAACTTCTTCAGTATCCCTCATGCTCATTTTCGGAACAGCATTCGCACGTTTTTTAAATAAACCATTTGGGCATTTCAATAATTTGGCCTCTGGCTAGAAGCCGGCCCTTGGTGTAGTTCGGAGTTACAATTCATATTCGCCTGGTATGTCACCCAGGCCCCGACGTCTCGTAGAACGGTGGTACCCGTATGAAAGCAGTCTTGTTGGCCGGCGGTCTCGGGACGCGGTTCGCCGAGGAGACGGATGTTAAACCAAAGCCGATGATCGAGATCGGAGGAAAGCCAATCCTCTGGCACATCATGAAGATTTACTCGAGCCATGGCATCAACGAATTTATCATCTGCCTCGGCTATCGGGGATACGTCATCAAAGAATATTTCTCGAACTATTTTTTGCACCAGTCCAACGTCACCTTCGACCTCCGAGAAAATCGAATGGAGGTGCTTCACAAGCATGCTGAGCCGTGGCGCGTCACTTTGATAGACACGGGCGAACAGACGATGATCGGTGGCCGGATCAAGCGGATTCTGCCCTTCGTCGGGAGCGATGACGCGTTCTGTCTCACCTACGGTGATGGCGTCGCAGACATTGATATTACGGAGGCAATCGCACTTCACAAGCGAGAAGGACGTCTTGCAACCGTCACCGCCACTCAGCCACCGGGACGATTTGGGGCCATCAAATCCGAGGGCAACCGTGTGACCGGCTTTCAGGAAAAACCGCAAGGGGATGGCGGCTGGATCAATGGGGGTTTCTTTGTGCTGTCACCAAAAGTCGGTGACTACATCGAGGGGGATGCCACCGTTTGGGAGAAGGAACCCATGACCAATCTCGCCGAGGAAGCTCAACTGAGCGTTTTCTTCCATCGCGGGTTCTGGCATCCGATGGATACACTTCGGGACAAACGCTACCTCGAAGATCTTTGGGCAAATAATAAGGCGCCATGGAAAACTTGGTAAATTGAACGGACCATTCAAAATGCGCATTCTGATCACCGGCCCTATGGGTTATGTGGGCCCAGTCCTGACTCGGCACCTGCGAAAGGCCCTTCCGTCCGCCGAATTGATCGGCTTCGACAGCGGCTACTTCGCCCACAACCTCACCGCCGCCGCAACACTGCCTGAAACCCGCCTGGATCGACTACATTTCGGCGATATCCGGCGGTTTCCGGCGGAGCTCCTAGACGGTGTCGACGCTGTGGTGCACCTGGCTGCTATTTCTAATGATCCGATGGGCACCGAATTCGAGAGCGTAACCGAGGCGATCAACGAACGTGCGAGCATCGCGCTTGCGCGAATGGCCGCGGAGCGCGGCGTAAAGAACTTCGTGTTCGCCTCGAGCTGCAGCATCTACGGTGCAGCAGAGGGTGGCCCTCGTCGGGAAGGCGACCCGCTCAATCCGCTCACGGCCTATGCTCGATCCAAAGTCGCGATGGAAAATGCGCTGCGGTCCCACAATGCCGGCAACATGACGGTAACCTGCCTGCGTTTTGCCACGGCCTGTGGAATGTCAGACCGACTTCGCCTGGACCTCGTGCTCAATGACTTCGTCGCAAACGCACTTGCCTCTAAGGAAATATCCGTCCTGAGCGATGGATCGCCGTGGCGTCCGCTCATTGATGTGTCCGATATGGCACGCGCCATCGAATGGGCCATTAGCAGATGCGCGGATAATGGTGGCGACGTACTCCTCGTCAACGTGGGAAGCACGAATGGCAACTATCAAGTGAAGGAGCTTGCGGAAGTTGTCGCAGCCGAATTGCCCGGTACTAAGGTCAGCATCAACCGGGACGCACCGCCCGACAAACGATCCTATCAGGTGGACTTCTCGTTATTCGCGAAGCTTGCTCCTTCGCATGTGCCCGCCACGCCCATCGCACAATCCGTCCGAAATCTTTGCACTGGTCTCGCTACGATGAACTTTTCAGACAGGGATTTCAGAGATTCCGCTTTGATGCGGCTTCGTACCCTGAAGGGGCACATTGCAAACGAACGACTTACTGCCGACCTCTTTTGGCAATGACTTCGAGAGACGCATGAAATTCCACAAGACCTCTCTACTCGGCGCCTACACGATCGAACTGGACAAGCGCGGAGACGATCGCGGCTTCTTCGCCCGGCTCTTCTGCCAGAAGGAATTCGATGCGGCGGGCGCTCCAATGTCAGCCGTTCAGATCAACAATTCGCTCAGCGCGAAGGCCGGCACGCTCCGTGGCATGCATTATCAATTGCCGCCGGCCGCCGAAATCAAGGTGGTCCGCTGCGTACGCGGAGCACTGTACGATGCGATCATCGACATCAGACCGGATTCTCCGACTTTCGGAAAATGGTTCGGCATCGAGCTGACCGCCGAAAACCGCCTGATGCTCTTGGTGCCGAAAGGCTTCGCACACGGTTTCCTGACGCTTTCGGATGATACCGAAGCATTCTATATGGTGAGCGAATTTTATGGACCGGAACAGGAGCGGGGCATCCGATTTGATGACCCTCGCTTCAATATTGAATGGCCCAACACGCCCGTCGAAGTTTCTTCGAAAGATAGGGCTTGGCCGGATTTCAGTCCAACCTTTCACGGAACGGAGCTGCTTCGGGGGCTGACGTGAGAATTCTGCTGACTGGAGCTAGTTCCTTCACAGGGCTTTGGTTTGCCAAAGCACTGGCTGAAAGGGGTCACAGCGTCACCGCCCCTCTCCGCTCAAGCAACTATTCGGGACTTCGTGGCCAGCGAGTGTCGAAACTCAGCAAGGTTGCTGAAGTCGTACACGATTGTTCCTTCGGTTCCGCACGCTTCCTCGATGTCGCGGCGCAGGGGCACTTCAATCTGTTCTGTCATCACGCATCACAAACAAACGATTACCGAAGCGCGAATTTCGACGCACTCCGCGCAACATCCGAGAACGTGCTCAATCTGAGTACGACGCTTCGAACCTTGAATGACAAAGGTCTTTCGGGTGTCATCCTAACCGGCTCAATTTTCGAGCAGGATGAGGGCGCCGGCAACGAGCCTCTGCGGGCCTTCTCGCCGTACGGGCTATCGAAGGGGCTGACCTGGCAGTACTTCCGCTTCCTGAGCGAGACCATGGGCTTCAGTCTTGGGAAATTTGTCATTCCCAATCCGTTCGGCCCCTTCGAAGAACCCCGTTTTTGCAACTACCTGATCCAAGCATGGTACAAGGGTGAGACGCCCTCCGTTAAGACCCCGCTCTACGTACGCGACAATATTCACGTTGACCTGCTTGCCGTCGCGTACGCTAGATTTTGCGAGTTTTTGCCGTCGAAGAACGGTATTGTTCGCACTAATCCGTCCTTCTACGTCGAAAGCCAAGGAGCGTTTGCCCAACGTTTCGCTCGCGAAATGGAAGCCCGATTAGACATGCCTTGCCCGATCGAATTGCTCCAACAAACTGAATTCACCGAACCTATGACCCGCATTAACGTGGATAGGATCAACGAAGCGGAATTCAATTGGAGCGAGGTTGCGGCATGGAATGCCGAGGCCGACTTCTATCGTCAGTAGACCTCAAATGGCGGAAACTTTCGAAACAGGTTCGCCGGTCCGGTTGCGGGTATTGCGCGAACAAGCACTGCTGGCAGGCGATTCCGGACCGTAGCAACCAAAAAGCACGGCTCGGCGCCGTCTGAAATTTTGACCCGTGAGGTAGCGACGTAAAGGCGATGCCGTCGATCTCACAACCATTCATTCGACGCCCCGTCGGCACCACACTGCTTTCTATCGGGCTACTGCTCCTTGGCATCGTCGCTTACAGGTTCTTGCCGGTGGCGTCCGTGCCGAACGTCGATTTTCCCACCATCTTCGTTTACGCGTTTCGCCCCGGCGCAGATCCTTCCATCATGGCAAGCACCGTGGCCGCACCGCTTGAGCGGCGGCTTGGCGAAATCGCGGGCGTCAACCAGATCACCTCGACCAGCACGCTCGGTCTGACCAGCGTGCTCCTTCAGTTCGACATCGGTCGGAGCCTCGATCGCGCTGCGAGGGACGTTCAAGCCGCAATCAACGCCTCGGTGCCCGATCTTCCGAGCGACCTACCTTCCTTGCCACGTTTTGGGAAGGCCAATACCTCCGGCGCCCCGGTTTACGTCCTCGCGCTTACATCGAAGACACTCTCGACCAGCGCTCTCTACGACGTCGCCGACACCGTACTACTGCAGCGCATCGCGCAGGTGCCAGGTGTTGGAAATGTTACGGTCAGCGGGGCGGATCAGCCGGCGGTGCGAATTCAGCTCAACCCCACGGCGTTATCGAACGCTGGGATCGCAACCGACAACGTCAGAACCGCGGTGATCAACGCCAATCCGCTTGGGCCCGTCGGGATCTTCAATGGCGAGCACCAAAGCGAGACTTTGTCGGTCAATCGCCAGATGCGCACGGCGACGGAATTTCGTGACATCGTCATCAAGAGCTCCAACGGTAATTTCGTGCGTCTCTCCGACGTCGCCGAAATCGAAGACTCCGTCAAAAACGTTCGTTCGGTTGCCTGGTTCAACAAGCAGCCGGCCGTCCTCATCGAGATCAGAAAACAAGGCGACGCCAACGTCATTGACACGGTTGACCGCGTGAAAGCACTTATCCCGGCGCTGAAGCAGTGGATCCCAGCCGCGGTCGAGATTTCCACTCTCGTCGATCGCACCGGCACAATCCGTGCCAGCGTGGTGGACATGCAATGGACACTACTGGCAACCGCGTTCCTCGTTATGATCGTCGTGTTCGTGTTCCTGCGCCGGCTTCCGCCCACGATCGCCGCCGGCGTCTCGGTGCCACTCGCCCTTGCTGGAACAAGTGCCGGTATGTGGGTCGCAGGCTTCTCGATCGACAATCTCTCACTGATGGCACTTGCGATCTCGGTTGGCTTTGTGGTCGACGATGCCATCGTCATGATCGAGAACATGCACCGCAATCTTGAGCTGGGTATGCAACCATTCCAGGCTGCGCAGGAAGGCGCGCGGCAAATTGGGTTTACTGTAGTCTCCATCAGCCTTTCGCTGGTCGCTGCCTTCGCTCCACTGATCTTTATGGATGGAATTGTCGGCCGCCTGCTGCGAGAATTCACACTGACGCTGACGTTCGCGATTCTCGTCTCCACTCTGGTATCGCTGACCGTCACGCCGATGATCTGCGCCCATTACATCCGGCATACCACTTCCAGAAGCGCGACACTATTCGACCGCCTCGTCGAGGGCTTCTTGTCGCGTACGGTCTCGTTCTACACCCGCACCCTCGGCGTCGCGCTCGAATTCCCATTCCTGACATTGCTGGTGTTTTTCGCAACCATCGCTTTGACGGTTACTCTCTATATCAAGGTCCCGAAAGGCTATTTTCCGACTGACGATTCCGGTTTCGTCATCGGTGCAACGCGCGCCTCCGCGGACACCTCGTTCCAATCGATGCTGGGCTTGCAGCAACAGCTCGCGGACATTGTTCTCGCCGATCCGGCCGTGGCCGGTCTCGGCTCAGTTGTCGGAAGCGGCGGGGGCCCAGGAGGCCAAGGCGCAAACCGCGGCACCATGTTCATCAACTTGAAACCACCTGAGCATCGCGGGTTTGTCTCCACGGAAAGCGTCATCGATCGATTGCGCCGCGCTCTCTATCCGGTCGCCGGGATTCGCCTGTTCATGTTCGCCGCCCAGGATGTGCGCGCCGGCGGACGGCAAAGCGACTCTAATTACCAATATACACTCACCAGCACCGATCTCGGCCTGTTGCAGCAATGGGCTCCTATCGTCGCGAAGCGTTTGGAAACCGTCGTGGGGATTACGGACATCTCCAGCGATCGCGATCCGAACGGTTTACAGCTGACACTCTCTATTGACCGCAAAAAGGCATCGATGCTCGGCGTCAAAGTGCAGGACATCGACAACGCGTTGAACAACGCGTTTTCGCAGCGGCAGATCTCGACCATCTACACCCAGCGCAACCAGTACATGATCGTGCTGGAGATCGACCCGAAGTTTCAAGTCGATCCCACCAACCTCGACCGCATCTATGTCGCCGGTTCGGGCGGCGTACAGGTGCCGCTGTCTGCCGTGGTGCATGCGACGCGGGGGGTCGCCGCACTCGCCGTCCACCATTCGCAATCGTTCCCATCGACCACGGTGTCCTTTAACCTGTTGCCTGACGTGCCGCTCCAAGCAGCGACGCAGAACATCCAGCGCGCGGTCGAGGAACTGCATATGCCGGAAGGCATCCGCGGCAGCTTTGACGGCAATGCCGGCGATTTCGCCAAGACCAGCGGCCGCCAGCCGCTCCTGATCCTGGGCGCGCTGGTGGCGATGTATATCGTGCTCGGCGTGCTCTATGAGAGCCTCGCCCATCCGCTCACGATCATCTCGACGCTGCCCTCGGCGGGCCTCGGCGCGCTGCTGGCCTTGCAGCTCACCAATACGCCGCTGACGGTGATCGCCTTCGTAGGCATCATCCTGTTGATCGGCATCGTCAAGAAGAACGGCATCATGATGGTGGATTTCGCGCTCGATGCCGAACGCCAGCGTGGCCTGTCTTCGGCGGAGGCGATCTTCGAGGCCTGCCAGGCGCGCTTCCGCCCGATCCTGATGACGACGATGGCGGCATTGTTCGCCGGCATTCCTCTCGTGATCGCGACAGGCCCCGGCACCGAGCTTCGCCGCCCGCTCGGCATCACCATCATCGGCGGGCTGTTCGTCTCTCAGATCCTCACCCTCTACACGACGCCGGTGATCTATCTTTTGATCGACCGGCTGCGGCGGTCGCCCGATAAGACCGTCGTACCAGCGGAATGATGCTTCAATCCTCAGGCGACAAGGCGCGCCACGAGCTAACTCCGAAGGCAGTTTCTTGTCGCCAGAATTGAGGTCTGCAAGGGCCAGGTAGCGTCCGACGTCATTAGGATCCGGCGGCGAAGGGCAAGGAATCCAATGCCTGGGAAACCAATAATCATCATCACCCAAGTGGAAGCCTCCGGAACTGCCGAGGAGAAGACTTCGAATTGGGTAACGGTGCCTTCAAAGGCGAAGTTGCCTAGCCCGTCGAGCTTCGTCAGCGACGTAAAATTACCAGCATAGCTATACTGCGCGCCTGTCGAGTCCGCCTCGTTGAAAGATATCTGGTCGATTGGAGGCAACGGCTGATACTGCGTTAGGTCCAAAGGCAGGATCGAAGTGGAACGATATGGCCCGTCTAGCAGAACCTGAATCCCGCCGCTGAGCGTTGGCGTATATCCCGCCCATTGGCCAAGTTGCCCATTGGGCGTATTGTCATAGGAGACTTCGATGTACAGTGAGCTACCCGTAAAGTGGTTGCCTGCTAGATCAACGGAGATGGATCCCGCGTTGCTGAACGTTTCATAGACAGTCGAACTCGAAACGCTGCAGGACGAACAAGGGGTCGACGGATCGATCCGTATCGTTCCGGTGAACGTATCTCCGACTGCTACGATTGGGAGAGCCAACGCAATCGATGGCGAGGCCAAGCCGGCAAGCAGGACTAAAAGGCTTCGGGATAATAAATTCATCACGCTACTCCTTATGCACTCAATGTCCGGCATGTTCCGTAACGTGTCAATGGATGAGGGCGGTTCAGCGCTTACCGGCCTGGAAGCGGACACACATCTGGAGGAAGTCGATTTTACTGTCGCGAAGCACACGCGCGGCAACGCTTGCGGCCAGCATCTCTTGAGAATTGGCCGTCGCGATTGCATTGGAGTCATCACGACCGGCAATTGGCGTGCTCTCAGGCAGGTCTTGCAGTACCCACTCAGCTTTTAAATCGTTGAAATCGTAGGCACGTTGATCGTGATCCTCGCCGCTCAGATAGCGACGCATACAAGTTCCCCTAACTGGACGCCCAGACCAACAGACATCCAAGCTCCAAGGCCATCCCGAACGGTGGGAGTGCTAGCTAAGCTGCCTCATGTGGCTGAAAGCCCTATCTAATGCGCCGGCGCTTGAGCGCGCCCAGCTCGATGGAAGCGAGCAAGAGTCGAGGTATCACCAGAACTAGGGCTGCCATAGCGCCGAACGTCAGCAGATCCAGGGCCTCTTGCCAATTCGAGATCGCAAAGCTGTATCGTGGTGGTAGGTGCAGAAAATTAAGAGCCACAAGACAAACCGCACCGACAACTAAGGTGACACGCGTTCCGAGACAAAGAGAACTTACGAACACAAGGATGAAATAGAGTTTGAAGATTCTTCCCAGCGCTCTGTCCGCATCCAATTGGACATCAACGGCCAATCCCAAGGCGAGAATGGCTATCGCTACTCCTGCACGAACAGCTATAGGGCTCCGCCTGAGTCGAGCCAGTGTCCTTATTCGCTCGCCAGCTCGCTCGGGGATATTCCCCTTCAGCATCCAGTAGGTCGCATGGACGAAAGCCAAGCCAACCGCAAATCCAATCCAGGTCCCGCCCATGAAGTTCGTGGACGCTAAAACGAATATTGCGCCTGCGTAAGCCAGAAACCGCAGCAGTGTATCCAGGCTCCTTACGTCACCTTGCTGAAGCTCAGCTGCAGGGCGGGGCCTCTCCAAGCGCTGCTTCACCAGGCGTTCGGACAATCGGTCCTCAATATCCGCAAACATTGCGCTACGCTTTCGATATTGACTCCTCTTCTTGGCCGGAATCTCATCTTCTGCCTTGGTCGAAAAACCAATGGGCAAGGCGTAAAATCCATGACCATCATATTGGCCGCCGCGCTCCTGCCAAATCTCATCATAAGCCAGTGAAAATCCGTCACTCTTTCCGGAAAGGGGATGGTTGGCTTGCGCTACGGCTAGAATGTGGTCAACGCCAATGACCTTGCAGAACACCTTGAAGACCTCAAGGATGAAATCTCTAGGGCGAACACCATGGGCACATTTTGTGAAACGCCTATAGCGCTCGAGAACATCCTCCTCACCCTCAACCTGCCGTCGCCCCTGAATTCCCCCGATGAAAGCATTTAGTCCAGCTGCATCCGCCCGCAACGAGAAGCTAACACTGAAGATCCGGTCAGGGCCTCCCCACAGACTCAAGGCGAGCTGACCTTCTCTAAGCAACCATCGCGGCTGATCAAGACTGATCCTGTAACCAGAACCCTCGGGCAGCTCGATCAGATCGGTGACAATGTCCGCCTCTGCACCTAGCGCCCCTCCAATTGCCTCGACCGTTTCGACATGGCTTATCGCGGTATTGAGTTTCGTTGCAGCATCCCAGTTCGCGGAAATGAATCGACCGTAAACGATCTCGATGATCTCCGGGCGAACGCGAAGATAGCGACCGAGCGCACTAGCTCGCCGCGCGAATAGCATCCGTTTCAGAAGATGGGCGTGCCTTAGAATTGCGAGGCCGAGCGCGAGGCTGCTCACAATCTTCGTATGAGCTATTCGTGAGAAAAAATAAGAGAACATGCGTCGCCTGGCAGTTGAAAAATATGAAGCAACAGCGCGAAATTCTTGAGAGCGCAGTTCTCCTGAGACACAGAGTGTGATTTTCAGTCGAGATAATTAAAGGCTACCCACCCGCTGCCTTGAATTACAGGCTGCCAGCCGCAGCTTGTAAACTCGTGTATGTGAACGGGATTGGAGTAGACGATGAAAATTGGACGGCGATCGCTTTCGTAGGAAGCCCGCAGGTGCAAGGCAACTTTCCGGACCACGTGTGAATCGAATGGATTGTAGAGGTACACGAGCGCTGCCCCGGAAGGCAGAACAAACTGCGCTGCGTCTCCGACTAAGACCTGTATGTCCCCTCGTAGTCCTTGGGCAGCTGCAACACTGACGTTCTTGCGAGCGGCTTCAACGAACGACGGCACGAAATCCACTCCAATGATCGCCTTGAATGGAAATTGTGCGGCAAGGATTAGGGCTCTGCCCTTGCCACAGCCAAGATCGACGAAAGTGAACTCTGAAAGCGGCAGATCAAGCATCTGCATTATCTGACTGAATTGCGCTGGCTCGGTCGCGATGTGCGCAAGGCCATGCTTTGCATTCTCGCCAACGATGCCACCCTGGCCTGCGAGGTTTTGCACTCCTCCTGTATCCGTACCAAAGCGTTGGTCAAAATTGACGTCTGCCTCCATCTTCTGCTTTCGCCAAGCAGCTATCGCCCGGTCCTGGAAGCCCAGTCGCCTAAGCACGCGACCGATTAACTCCCGAAAGCCGAACTCCGCATGCACCACCTTTGCGCGGTGCAGATAGAGTGATAGAGTTTCCGCAATGCTCGGCCGCCTCATAAAAATCTCGCGCCTTGATCAATTTCTAATTGTGCCGCGGAGAATCAGCCTTCGCAAGGCCTTCGGGCGAGTTTCTCAATCCTCGGTTAACCGAGGAAAGGTTCTCACCATGCCACTTGCTTTTGCTGGCGTGGCGGACCGCAAAAAAGTGCGGGCTAAACGGCGCAGATCGATCATGAGAGGTTAGTGCTCGTGACGGAGCTTGCGCGGCAAAAGCGCTCAACTCGAATTGGCGTTCTACGTGCTGGTCGGCGCATCGCGCCGGAGATATGTCGCAGTGCGGCCGAACAGACCATAGATGTGACCGCTCTTCTGCTCTCGACGGCACAAGATTACGTTGCGCCTAATCTTGACTTGCGTACTTTGCCTGCAGCCTTCCTTTCACCGCGCCAGATTTGCTGTCTTAGCAAATCGCCCCCGAGTAATTTCGCGGAGCAGGTTGAAACGATGGAGAGAGGCTGAATTGATCAGCCCCTCAAAGAAAGCGTATTGCTCGCGGACCTGCAAATAGACTTCCATACTGATAGATGTTTGATCGAAGCCGTACGCCAAGAGGCGACGGTCGATTTCAGCCGCAGCTTTAGGATTGACTCGCCAGTCCACCACATTCTTTGCGATATGCGCTCTTGCGAGCTGCTTTGTGCGGTCGTCGATACCGACAAGATCAATTTGGCTCAACGCCCTTTCGACCGCTCGATGCCGAAAGGCCTCCAGCAGCTTGTGACGCAGCGACCGGTAGCGGCGAATTTCCCAGGACAGCTCCGCTACGTCGAACGCCAGCAAGCACTCGATGGCGGATCTCGGCGCGATGTCTCCGAGAACAATGCGCTGGAGCGCGTCGTACTGTTCGCGGCTTTCTCCGGGCAACAATAGAGGCTCAGGTCGCAGGACTTCCAGCTCCTCTGGCGCAACGTAACTCGGGCGTAGTGCGATTTGGAACGGCGCGTTCATCTTGGCGGTGCCTCCAGCGCACTCGGTGTTTCTGAGTATGACGGTGGTGCGCTCCCAGTCTCATGAACTGGGCTGGTGGCCCAGAGATCCCTCGCAGCAAGCAGCGGATCGACCTGCATGTCCGCCCACCATGCCTTTTCATTACCTTGCCGGTGCAGAGCCTGATGGTGGGGCCGACACAAAGGAACGGTAAACTCGTCGCTGACCTTCCGCCCAAGCGCACGCGGTTGCGCGAATTTGAGATGGTGCGCATCGACCGGCGTCCGCTTACAGATGAGACACGGCAATCCCCGGACGAAACTGAGATGTGCCTTGCTTCGTTTCCGAGGCGGCTCCTTTGGGAAAGCAAGGCTGCCGCCTGGATCCGCAAACCGGTGATGTGGTTCGGTGGCACGCAGCCTTAGATCCGGCGGCATTGGCGGGTCGGAATCAGCCTCCTCCGCTGGCGAAGTTAGATGGACCTGGAGATCGGCGCCCGCCCCGGTTGGCTCCGCAAGCCTGCCCGCATAAGCGGCCTCCAAAGCTCTCGCATCCGCTTCCCGAAGCCTGTTCTTGAGGGGGAGGGTTGCTTTGGCCCAAGCAAGGAGGCCGCCCTGGCCCTCCCCGTCCACCTGGGTGGCGAGCTCGGCCAGTAGCCGGTTCAGCAATTCCGCCGAGCGCTCAGGAGGCAGGACTGGGGGTCGGTTCAAGACGCTCTTGGGAGGCTTTCCTTTCGTCCCTGAGGCGGTTTGTGGCTCGGCCGCCACTAAAGGTCCTGCCTGGGTGTCGGGCGCGTCCAAATCGTCCTCTCCGGCAATTCCGACCAGAGCGAACAGGGCATAGCGCCGGGCGTAGGTCAGCGCCGCCCCCATCCGGTGTGGGGCCTCGACGTCCTTGGAGGCACAGACCGGCCAGTCCGACGAGATCCACTCGCCGGATGCATGGGCCAGCAGGGTCGTGAGATGGATGTGCCCGGTAGGCTGCTCAACCCGAGTGGTCTGGATGGTGGCGATTTCCTGCTGGCTCAGCGTCTTGCGGACGATCTCCAGTCCGCTTGCCAGCGAGGCATACCGAAATGTCCGATCTTCCTCCCGAGGGAACGGTGACCGAATGACCGCGGTCAGCGTCTTCTCGGGGTTCATCAACTCGGACTGGGCCCGCGCAAGGGCCGCAGCGATGGTCCCGATGCGCTCACTGGATTGGTGCATGGGCCACCTCTGCGACAGCTTGGCCCTCAAAACTGACAGCGCCTGACTTGGAGCGTTTGGCCCTGATGCCATGACTGGCCGCCTCCTTGGCATCCTCCGGTACGAGCTTTTTCAGATCCGCCTTGGCCGCTTCGTGCTCACCATGGGCTTCTCGGGTCCGAAGGTAAACGGCTGCGAGATCTGCCCACAGGTTCGACCCGGACATGTCGACGACCTTGACGGCCTCAAGCCTCGGACGGGGCGTCTCGATGTTGAAGAGAATGGGCGGCTCCCCGCTCTGAACGCAACGCCAGAACTTCTTTTCCGCCGTGAGCAGGAGATGTTGATAGAGCGGATCAGCGTGAACCGTGATCTCGACCCACTTGCCACCTCCGGTGATGATCGAGAGTACGGCGTTCCGCGCGGCCGTCACCCACATGTTGTGCTGTAGCTGCGCCATATGCTTTCCGCCGCAGCTTCCTCGCTGAACGACCACGGCAGCATGAACTTTGCTTCGAAGACCGCCCCTGTCTGTTCGACGACGCCGTCCAGTGTCGCGCCCATCCATTTGTGCACGGGATGACGAATTCGCTTCTGGATGTCCTTGATGGTTTGGCCAGAGCATCGTTGATACCAAGCCCGGTTCAGCACCTCAGTCACAGTACCGAGCTGAACAATGAGATTACCGGTGAGGTCTTCCGGTGCGACGTCCCCCCGCTTCTCCTGCCACAGCCGAACGAGCGCATCCGGGTCGTCGCCCATAATGGTGCGCGCGTCCGAGCCACCGATGAAATGGCGCCGGTCGTTGGGGTTGAATTTGACGATGGGGGTCCGTGGACCTGCCACAGATTCAGTCACAATGGTACGCAATGGTATCTCCTGTTTACGCGACGCTGAAGGCGATTGCGACGTTGTCCGCCGCACTGCCTTAAGCCCCGCGTCCGCGAGGTCAGATACCGGTGCCGGGATCGCGCCCGGCCGACTCAGTAACGCTCCAGTCGCCGAAGATTGCCAGTCCTTTCTGGAGCAAGATTCTTGCTATTTTTCACCTCAGAATTTTGATCAGGTTGCGGCGCGAAGGGATACGGCCAGCATCGCCGCGCAAGGATGAGGTGAGTCAAATGACATCGAAACGACAAATCGAAGCCAATCGGGCAAATGCGACCAAGAGCACCGGCCCCAGGACAATCAAGGGAAAAACACGATCGAGCCGCAACGCATATCGACACGGACTATCGAGCGAGGGCGATAACGAAAGACCGAGGCTGGAGGCGCTTAGCATGACGCTCGCAGCTGAAGCGGCAGACAAGTCGCGAGCGGACGCAGCCAAGGATCTTGCACGAGCCCGACATTGGCTGGCTGACATCCGCCAGGTTCGGCTAAAGATGCTTACCGATCTGATGGATTGCACAGAACCCCACCAAATGAAGCAGGTCGCAGGTCTGAATCGCTACGAGAAAGCAGCTCGAGCACGACAGCGACGAGGACTGAAGCGCCTGAGGACGACTGCCGGCAACGAAGGTGGGGAAGAACGACCCGAGGACTGAGCTTCTCGAACAACGACCGAGCAACAAAGATGATGAGCGACATGTCCCCGCATCATAAAACGTTCTTGCGCGGCGCTTTGCTGCCTTTGCACCGGCTCCGCATCAGGATACGCCGATAGAACTTCATGTTCGGTGAGCGCAAAAACGCCACCGCCAATATCGAGCGGGGCATTTCGGCTGAATCCCGGCGCGAATGTGCAGACTGCGCACAAATCGGCCGGCACACGAGATCGGTGCCGGCCGTCGTGAGGCTATTCAGCGGCTTGGGCCAATCCGCGGGCGTTTTCCTCTTCCCTTCGGGTCTCGACGTCTTCGAAGCGTTCGCCGGTGGTTTCCAGTATTGCGTCCAATCCGCATACCGCCTTGAGACGGTGGAGCGCGACGTCGCAGTAGTGCGGATCGATCTCAATGCCGCACCCGATACGTCCGGTCCGCTCCGCCGCGATCAAAGTCGTCCCTGATCCCAGAAACGGATCGAGGATAATTCCTTTGCGCCGCGAACAGTCGAGAATCGCGTCTTCAACCATAGCAACCGGCTTGACGGTCGGGTGCAATCGAAGGTCCGAGCGGCCTTCACCAAAAGCGCTTACGCCTGGATAGTTCCACACGTTCGCTCGGTTGCGACCGAAGCGACCAAGATCGATATTGTTGATGTGTGGTGCGGAGCCGGATTTGAAGACACAGACAAGCTCATGTTGAGAGCGGTAGAACGATCCCATGCCGGCATTGTTTTTCGCCCATACGCAAACGTTTTTAAGTTCGCGGTAAACGCCGTTAGCGGCAGCGAGCATTTCCTCAATATGCCGCCAGTCTATGCATTGAAAATGGATCGCACCATTGATGGCATAGTCGGCAAGGTTTCGGAAAACCGAAGCAAGGAAGCTCGTAAAGTCTGCCTTGGACATTTCGCCCGACGCCATGGCGAACTCAGCGTGAACGATTTCGCCCTTCCCTGAGACATTCCCCTCGATCGGCACATTGTAGGGAGGATCCGAGAAGATCATCTGAGCACGTTTGTCGCCGAGCAAGGCCCGGTAGATTTCGGCCTTGGTTGAGTCCCCGCAGAGCAGACGGTGCTCGCCGATTTGCCAAAGGTCACCTGGTTGAGTGATGGCGGGCCCCAAACCCGCTTCGACAAACTCGTCTGTGTCGCCATCCGGCGAGATGTGAGCTGCAGTGCCGATCAGAATATCGATCTCAGGGACCTCAAAGCCTGTAATTGTTACGTCGAAATCGATCTCAAGCTCCGAGAGATACTTGAATTCGATCCCGAGTAGGTTCTTGTCCCAACCTGCATTTTCGGCAAGCTTATTATCCGCAATAACGTACGCTCGGATTTCTGGCTCCGTCATATCGGATAGCCGAACCGCCGGAACTTCTCTGAGACCGAGCAATTTGGCGGCTTCTAGCCGGCCATGACCGGCGATGACGCTGTTGCTTTCGTCCGTTAGCACCGGATTTGTAAATCCGAACCTTTTGATTGCAGCTGCAATTTGTTGAACCTGCTTTTTGGAGTGCGTCCGGGCATTGTTGGCGCGAGGTTTGAGGTCGGTGATAG
Source organism: Bradyrhizobium sp. WSM1417 (assembly GCF_000515415.1). Lineage (NCBI taxonomy): Bacteria > Pseudomonadati > Pseudomonadota > Alphaproteobacteria > Hyphomicrobiales > Nitrobacteraceae > Bradyrhizobium > Bradyrhizobium sp. WSM1417. The sequence continues at coordinate 2,785,670 of NZ_KI911783.1, read as the reverse complement.
CCTGGTACACGATTGAGAGTTGACGCTTCGGTTGTTGACGACTCATCTGAGAGGGGCTCCGTTGGTTGTTACACGGGAGCTTCTAAGAAGGATTACCCCTCATCGCATTCAGAACAATCGGTAGGCTATTTCTTTGAAGAGATCTCGTTCAGGAGAGACCGCCAATCCATTCGCAGGCCCCAGCTCTTGATGGCCATTTTCGCTGCACGTTGATGCCGGGGCTCGATGACCGTCGAGCGTGCGCGCTTCTTCGCGCCTTTCACGCTCCCCTCCTCCCGGACTGCTAACGCCTTCAGCAGACGCTTGTATTCGGCAACAGCGACCTCAAACCGGACGTCGTCCAACATTGATTTTTTCGGTCGCCCCGGTTTGCCTTTCAGCTCCCCCTTCAGCCCCTTCAGGATAAGGGGATTGAGCCACGCTGGCAGCGGCTTCGCCGCATTGGCCTCTATTAGGGCGGCAAGCTGCTCTTTGTTCGGGTTGGTGCCGCTTTTGATCAGCCTCTCCCAGTATCGGACGTCTAGTTCATCAAACAGCTCGTACAGGCTTGCGGAAGTCTGCTCAGGCATCTTGGCTAGCCCACGTACTTCCTGTGAAATTGAAGTAAGGCCTCGCCCAAGGCCGTAGGCTCGCCGCGCGCGGCTCTTATGAACTCTTCGGCCTCTAGGTTGATGGCCGTGCCGGGCTGAATAGCGTCCTTGGTTCGCTCGAGCTCTCGCGTGATAAATTCATCCAGTGACACCGCGGCCGGAACAAGGAGAATCCCTGAGTCGGAAGTTGGCGCTACTGCCGCGCGATCTCGAACCTTGCTCATCAGCGCCGCGGCAGCAGGCTTTCCTTCGGCCGCCAGCGCTTGAAGCTTGAGAATAACGAGCTGAAGTCGGCTAAGTCTTTGTTGTTTGCCCGACACGCGAGCCGTGAGCGTCTTGTGTGCAAACTTTTTGGTGCGGGCGTGCACGTTGACAGCGCCTTTGGGGCGACCGCGCGCATTACCGGACTGTCCTTTTTTGAAACGGACTTTCGACCGGCGGAGGGGTGCGCCCCGGTGCAGAGACCGCGTCACTATCATCCGATTTAGTAGACATTTTCGCCATCGGCCCGGGCTTTCGCCAACGCCTCCCTTTTCAATTCAGCGATTCTGGCAACATCAGCCTCATACTCAGCCCGATAGTGCTTGAGGATTCGGTCGTCCCAAGGCGGTAGCCCCTCGTTGCGAATAATGTAGCCTGCGAGGTCGAGCGGCACGTCACGAGGAGCCTGCACCGCCCCGCAGGCAAGGGCGAGCGACGGCTCCAGCAAGCCTGCGCGCGTGCATTCCGCTAGGAATTGCTTTAGCGCACCGATTTTGCCAGCCATGGCACCTAGGAACAGGGCCTCCAGCATCGCTTCGTGAGGATGCACCTTTTGCCGCTTGCCATTGCGTTGGATCTCAATCGGTCGATCGAGCAGCTCAGCAATGTCTGTTCCCGCGTGCTGAGATGCGCTCGCGCGAGCTCGCCCAGCTCGGTGAGGCTGGGGTCGTGCACCGAAACGGGTTTCCTTGGGCGGCTTGCCGTAGCCTACCTCGTAAGTCTCGGTCTCCGAGACGGGTCCCCGATGGGACACATCCTGCTTTACCATCTCCACTCCATCGGCGGCATGCGCGCACAGAGCAGGAGTTTTGGGTGATGAAGAAGCCCAGAAACCAGCAAGCTCCGAGGCGCATCACTTGCGCAGCTCGTTAGCATTTCATTTTTGCTCGGGTTCTAAGCATCGCGACCGAGTGTTGATCGACGTCGCTATCGCTTATTTATGCCGTAGGATCGCTGTCGTCAAACATATTTGAGCTGCACCATCCCTGCTATCGCAGGAGGCCGGCGGGCTCGGGGCTCGCCGGCTTTCCTCGTTCGGCCCGGCGCTCCTGAGTTCCAATCCATCTCCGTACAGTTCTGGCTAATAGCGCAGGTGAGCGTTAGCGGTCGCCGCGCTCAGCTCCAGGGTTTGGCCGCTCCGGCTGCAGCGATCGCCTCCCGGCCGATTTCCGCAGCGCGGAGAGAGAGCCGGAACAAGTGCCGGTGACCTTGCCGTGTCAGCTCGAATCTAGCTTCTTGGTCGCCGCGGCTTGGCCTGTGATCTCTCAGCTTGGAGTAGCTCAGAGGCCCGCGTCTAGGGGAGCTCTGACAGGAGGACCGCAGCAACAGCCAAGGACCGGAGGATAATCCTTGGCTGAGCAACAGGCCTCTGGATCACGGCGCTGCCAGCAAGAGCAAAGATGTGGTGCCCCGGGGGGACCCGGTCTTGATAGGGCAGGAGCAACATGCAACACCGGCAACACATCACGTCGATTCGTTAACCTTGAGGAATTTATGAAAGCTCTCTTTCTGGCCGCCGCCGCTCTCGCGATGGCATCAAGCGCGGCTTCGGCTTCCGTGCTCGTCGTGGACTTTGAAGCTTCGAACGTGACTCCCGGCCAATATTCCTACGCTTCCGATACCGCTGGATATTCTCAGCCGTCGGGGAGCTCGGTTTCGCTTTCGGGTGTCGGTTTCTCGGGCACCTCGGGAGTCCAGAACAACGCGCCGGCGTGGGGCTTTCCGGCGGCCCCCGGTGCGGGCACGAACGCCGCCTTCCTTCAGAGTTATTCCAGCTCGAACCTCGGCGTCATCACTATTGATACTGGCACCCTCGTGGCTGGCCAGAGCTACACGGTGTCATTCGATAGCGTTGCGCGCCCGGGTTACGGCGCAGACCCCTTCACTGTGAGCTATGGTGGGCTTTCTAAGACGATCGATCCGGGTTTGTCTTGGGTTTCCTCAACATGGAGCTTCACGGCTATCGACGGCCAGAACCTGGTCTTTTCGGCAACGCGCATCGACGGTGACCACGCGAGCGGCTTGGACAACATCGCTATCACCGCAATCCCTGAACCCTCCACATGGGCGCTCATGATCCTGGGCTTTGCGGGAGTAGGCTTCTTAGCTTATCGTCGCCGGCCTGGGACAGTCTCGATTACTGCTTGAATCGGAGCGACCGTAGAGTACCAAGACCGCCTTCGGGCGGTCTTTTCGTTGAGCGAACAACGTTTTCCGCCGCTCTGAGCTTGAAAGAAGTTCACCGTTGCGCGTAACCATTCTTTTAAACCATGGCGCCGTTTAGGGCACCAAGCGACCAATTTAGGCTTGACCCCTTTAATAATATTTAATATTAAAACGAGAGTGTTAGATGATTATTAACGCGGCCGGGGGTTTGAAATGAAATATTTATCGATGGTCGGCGCTGGAATGCTGGCGCTGAGCTTTGCCGCGGAGCCTGCGCAGGCGGCGGTTCTTTTTGCCGGAACTACGGCAGGCTGCTTTGGTCTGGGCTGCAATACGTTTTCGCAGACACCAAAAGACAATCCGAACCTCCTTTATACGTTCGGCACATTCAGCGGCAGCACTGATGACACCTTGGCCATCAACTTGGGCACGTTCGCTCTTTCACCAGGTACTCACGATTACACCAACGATAAATTCACGCTTGAGGTGCTTTTCACGCTGCCCAGCAACGTGACACCGAACGGGGCAGCCAGCGCCTTCGCCGCCACCGTGAAAGGGCAGGTTAAGCAAGGTCAGAACGGTGCTGTTTCCATCGACTTTGATAATACGGCGCATAGTTATTCTTGGAGCGGCGGAACTTTCACCCTCGCAATTGACGATGTGAGCAAGTTCTCTGTCGGTCACTCCAATTCAGTGACTGGAGAAATCACGGTGACGTCCATCGCGGCAGTCCCCGAGCCCGGCACGTGGGCCATGATGCTGCTTGGTTTCGCGGGGATCGGCGTCGTTACCTACCGTCGGCGGTCGTCAGCCCACCTGCGCTGCGCCTAAAAGCAACCGCTCGATTTTATGAACGGAAGGCCGCCTCTGGCGGCCTTTTCTCTGCGTCCGGCAAACCCATGCAGTACGCCTTCCTTAAGGTGCGGCGTCGCCTTCCGGGATGAGCTATTCAACAAGACGCGTTCACGACACTGGTCCAAACCCCATCGCGCTTGAATGCTGGCGGACCGATTACACTGCACACGACACACTGGCCGCTTGGTTGGAGAACCGGGTCTTTAGCCATGACCCTGGTGTGAGTGACGGGAGCTGGCGCGGAGCCTTCGCCACAGCGAAACACCAAAAGCCGGTGCGGTGCGGCCGCCCGCCGGCAAGAGCCAACTCAAACTTGGGAAGAAGCTCGGGCGCTGGCAAGTTTTAACCGCTGCGAAGCGGCCGATGCGCGGCCGCCTTCATAACGGACACAACTCTGCAGCTTCTGACTGACGGGAATTTCAGCGTCTGCTCTTTCCCAACAATCGCCTTATCGTTTCAATCGCGGCAACGAAAAGAGGGACGAGCGAGAAACATGCACCCGAGACTAGGGAAACCGCGGTTTGCCATGGCGTCGGCGGACGATCCGATTTCGAGCCCCGTCGCCCGACGGCTCTATCACTCTCAACAGGGTACAATGGATCGGATTCGGATTGGGACTTGCGCGGCGGAATGACCAACACCACAAAGAGGAGATTGATCGCAATCCAAATGACCACCAAAGTGATAACGACCCGGAGCATGAAAAACGTGCCCTCTTATCGGTAGTACTGAAATCAATTGAGGAAAGGCACGGGGAGGCGAGATCAGTTTGCCGCGCCCGCAGAGTCTTCTTGCTCTCCATTCCGCATTGCGGAGACGATCTTCTGTGCGAGGATGGGAACTGGAGGATTTGCGATCGTGGTCGCATCGCTTTTCTGGGCCTCGGCCCGCAGCATCTTCGAGAATGCCCTAAGCGTCATTTTCGGTTTCGAAGCATTCGCCCGTGAGAAAAACATGGCCATATCTTTCAATAAAAAGGCTAAGTTGAACCAGTAGATGCCCCTCGTCAATCCGGGCTTTAGTCCCGGCGCGACGGGCTCGCCGCCAGATCGAGCTGAATTCGCAACGGAGCGACCTCGATCCGATGTAAAGGGCGCCACTACCCTCCGATGAGGTGTTCGGCCACCTCATATAACAAGAACAGCCACCCCGCCGTGCCAACGGTGATAGCCGCAACATAGGCAACATGGCGCACTCTCTCAGGCATGCCTTGTCCTAACTGGCGCCTCCAACAATTGCATCTCAATCAGTGCGTAAACCTTAATCCACGTCGCGCGCGTTGTGCTCTCCGTCCCAACATGGACGTCAGGACATCGTTGTGAGGCGAATATCAAGCGGCGACGAGCATGAACGCTCTTCCCTTTGAGGTTACAGGCATGATGCTCGAGATCCATTTTCTCCAATCGGCGCAAGAAAGACCGCCGCCCGATGGCGGCTTTCTGCGCACTGACGGGGCCGACTATCAGTGGCAGTTGAAGGGCGGGCGCCTGGTTGCGACGCGGACAGCTATGGCCTGAGAACGCCAGCCACTGGCGCGCCGCTCGTCGGAAACCACCAAATCGGTGGTGTCGAACCGGGCATCGCCCGATCCATCGCTCGCTTGATCTGAACAGGGAGACGTTCGGATGGCTCGGCAGGAAGAGGGTGACGCAATGCTCTTTGCTTGGCACGATGACGCCGCATGTATCGTTTGGAGCGTGTGTGCATGAAACAACGCCTCAAAAGCATAATTGGGAAAGTCGAAGCCTAGTTGAGACTGCAGTGACTTCAAAACGTTTGGTTTTGGAACAACAGACGTTGGGGGGCCGCGCAGCGCGGCCCCACCTTCTCAAGGTCGGAGCTAAGCCAGCCGGAACGCGGCGCCGCTCTGACGTCGACCCCGATAGGCCAGGAAACCGATGCCGAAGAAGCCGGTGATCATCATCGCCCAAGTAGACGCTTCAGGAACCGCAGACACGCTGAAGTTCGCCGTTTCGAAGGCGTCCTGCGCGGGACTGTTGTTGAAGCTGACCGAGAGGATCTGGTCTCCCGGCGTCGCATTGAACTGGACATACTGGGAGAATGCCTGATTTCCGTTCGTCACGGCGAAATTCAGGCTGCTCGCAGTAAAGTCGTAGGTCCCGGTCGTCGATGTGACGTGGAGCAGGTTGTAGGTGTCCGGAGACCCCCAGAGAAAGCTCAAATAGTTGATCGGGTTTTGGAAGGTGAGCACCGCAGGCTCACCGGAGGTCGGACCGGCTGCGAGGAATGTCCCGCCGTAGACCCCTCCCTTTGGGATGTCAGCGAACGGCTCGTCGCTGGTGTAGACCGTGCCTCCGGTCAGTGTGGCGACCGATCCACCATTCAGGCCGGCGCTACTCAGGCTGAGAAAGGGACCGGTGCCGCCCCCTAAGCTACCCACCACCATTGCCTGGGCGGGCTGAATTGCTGCGGTCAGGGCAAGTGCCGCAATTCCCGATAGTAATAACCTCATGTCAGTCTCCATCGTGACGCGGCGCACAGCGCGCCGGATCGCAGGCATAAGAGCCGACATTGCCACTTGTTCCTGATTTTATTAAATTTCGATTAGAATGCTTGTTAAGGGCCTTAGCCTTTTTAAGGCGCCCGATCCGTCGTCTCTCGAGGCGAGATTCCGACTTTTCCCGGCGTCTGATCTCTGAGGTGCTCACCTGTTCCCGCGAAATCTGGCAGGGCGCCCATAGGCGACGGCGAGCATGACCATCGTCCGTTCAATCAATCTCCGACCGGCACAAAAAAAGACCGCCCGAAGGCGGCCTTTCAGCAGATTGATGCGGCTGGTTTATCAGGCCACGGTGAGGGCCGACGCCTGGTTGCGGCGACGATAGGCCATAAAGCCGACGCCAGCGAAACCAAGGATCATCATGGCCCAGGTGGAAGGCTCAGGCACGCCCGCGACGACGGGTGGACTGCCAATCGAGCAGCCTTCGCAGGAAAGGCGGAAGATGCCTTCCGAACCATCGATCAATAGCGATCCATTTGTCGGATCAGCTGTGGTGTAGTCAAAGCGGGTGATGCCGCTCACAATTGTTTTGATGTCGCCGCTGCCAGGATTGATCAAGGCGACCGTCCCGTCGTTTCCCGCTGCAATGATAAACCCGTCCAACGCGCCGCCGCTGATCACGCCGGTCCCGTCCGGAGAGTTATTGGGAAAATAGGTATGGAGCAGCGCTCCTGATGCCCGGTCAAAGACTTGGACGGTACCTGCAACTTCGGCAACGATTTTCGTACCATCCGGGCTCACGGAGACGCCGTCTGCATAAGCATTCGTAATCACCCGCGCTTCTGAAGTGCCAGGAGTAATTTCTATAATTCGCCCGCTATCCGTCGTGGCAATGACATGGCCATCAGGTGTTGCTGCCATGCCCAGGTATGGGTGGACAGGGGAGCCGCCGACCGTGACGGTTTGGGGCGTAACTGTAGTTAGGCTCGTGTTATACGTTGTGAAGGTACCGCCAACGTTGCCATTCCCTTGGCCAGCGCCCCAAATCGTGTTTCCGACAGCAGTCGCTCCGACAGTTCCGAAAGAATTGTTGAGCGTTGAGGTAGCAGTTGCAGGTGTCTGCACCGGCTGACCTGCGACGTTGTTGAATACCCAAGTCTTGCTCTGGGCGTAATCGGAAACGAAAACATGGCCATCTTTTGTGGCAGCGAGACCGAACGGGCCAAAGCTAAATGAGCCTGTGTTGCCCGGATCGGTAATAGCGAATGTGCTCAAGCTGAAACCCAGTGCATTGCCGTCTGCGGTCAGCGCGACAGACGCCGAGCTTGCTTTTGGGATTGCTGTGCAGGTTACCGCCACCAACAAAGCGGCTGTAGAAAATAAAATGCCTTTTCTAATCATCTGCTCGCCCTTTTTTTAAATCGTGACAAAAGCTCCTTTTTCAACATGTTAAATATCGTTAACATTTAGTCCAAAGTCAACATTCGCGAGCAAAAGACCGCCCTAAGCAGTCAAGATGGGAGACACCATCCCGGCCGTCCGGGCTCTTTTGACGCCCCCGTTTCAGCGAATTTCGATTTCCGATCCCGTCCTGAAGACCCGGAATTCCCGTTACACCCTCTTCGGGAAAACCCGCCACAGGCGCCGGTTATTGAAGCTTTCTGAATCTAACAGGGCAAAGCCTCGGTTGTGTCTTTTTGCGGTTTGCCCTGTTAATTCCCGCAGCCGACAGTCCAGGCCGCTGTATGGACTTGCACCCTTGGAATTAGGGTGCCAGGCGGCACTCCCGATTACGCGGCACTGATCAAGAAGCTGCGGCGGGGCAATTTGCTCCATCTACCGCTGTTGCCAGCTTCGCTCTGGATGACAGCAAGCGGGAGTGGAATGTACCTGGACCGTGCGCAAGATTGGTGCAGCACTTTTTCGCAGCTACGCCAAATGCAAACGTCAGGTGCACGCGCCCATCCGCGGCAGGACGCCTTACGCCTGGTCTCGCGCCACCCCACCTTCCCTTCGGGCGGCCTTCTCGCTGGTCCCGTCTGCGGCAGGCCTTAGCCGATCTACCCGGCGACTGGGCCGGAAAGCGTTCTGAGCCCCGCCTCAATAGTAGCGATGTCCTCTTCCAGCTGGGCGATCGAAGGGCGGCAGTCAAACCCCGCCCTTGCCTTCAGGTCGACGGCCAGGCGCTGGCGGTGCATTCTCAGATGCTCGAGCGACTCGCGGTCTTTCAGACGTGCATACCCCTCAACGATCAACTCGATTGCACTCGGCATAAGCGCTCCGAAATCAAAAATTTCTTTTACCACTTGCCGGAGACTAGAGGGAAAAGAAGCCGAAGTAAATTGACTCCGGTTCAGCTCCAGCGCGTACGGTTTCGATGTGAGATTGTCATTAGCGCAGATGAAATATCGCTCGTCTGGCCATGTACTGGGGCATGCTTGGTTCGCGCCGCTCCCACGAAAAGCACGGTCCCAGTTTGCCGGAAACGGAACAGCGCCAGGCGCGGCCACGCCTGCGATTGCGCAATCAGAGCGAGCGAATTTGCAGGCCTCATGACATGCATCGCGGATCTGAACTAAATCATTTCCACCAAACAGGAGCAGGATTTCAGTACGCAGAAAGTATGTCAGACTTGCCCGTCTTGATTTGCCGTGTCAGCCTGAGTTCCAGAGCACAGCGTGGTCAACGACGAAGCAGGCTGCGCACCATCACAATTAGCGGACCTCATAATGCTCCCCGAATGTTTCGAGCGGGCTCTGCTCCGCTCCCTCAACGCGCTGCCAAAGGCTCAGCCACAATGTCACCTTCCTCTACCGACAGGATCGCGCTCTTCATCGACGGAGCCAATCTCTACGCGACGGCGAAAACTCTGGGCTTCGACATCGATTACAAGCGCCTGCTGAAGGAGTTTCAGAGCCGCGGGACGCTGCTTAGGGCGTTCTACTACACCGCGATCATCGAGGATCAGGAGTACTCCTCGATCCGGCCGCTGATCGACTGGCTCGACTACAACGGCTACACCGTCGTCACCAAGGCGACCAAGGAGTTCATCGACGCCTCCGGCCGCCGCAAGGTCAAGGGCAATATGGACATCGAGCTCGCCGTGAACGCCATGGAGCTCGCCGAGCACATCGACCAGATAGTGCTGTTCTCGGGCGACGGCGACTTCCGCTCCCTGGTCGAGGCCGTTCAGCGCCGCGGCGTGCGGGTCACCGTGATTTCCACGATCGCCAGCCAGCCGCCGATGATCGCGGACGAGTTGCGCCGCCAGGCCGACGTCTTCACCGACCTCGTCGAGCTGCAGTCCAAGCTCGGCCGCGACCCGTCCGAACGCCCCGCCCCGCGCGACCGTGAAGCGCGCGGACACACGATGAAGTTCTTGCAGCAGCCGAAGGGAAACGATCCGCTCGATTGAAGCGCTCACAACTCCTTTTTGCCAGACGGCACTCGTCTTGCTACGTTGCGCGAATATCAGCACAGTAGGTTGTTTCAGGTTGAGGCTCAACGACCGCTTCAATGAGAACGCGGCCTTGCGCTTCCGTGTTTTCCTGATCGTCTCCTTCGAGAGCGCTGCCGCTCGGGTTGATGGCATTTTTCCCGATGGAGCAGCCCGGATGCGGCCGGGGATTTGAGGAGGCACGATCGAGAAAATCGTCCAACAGGATCTGGGAGGTCGCTCGCGAAATGGCGCGGCGCAAGAGCGCGTCGAAGCGGTACTTCGCGTCGGCTCGATAACCGAAGGGCCCAGCGGGTCTCTCCAAGCCTTCGGGCAGACATCGTGATCAGCTTGGTCATCTGCGGAGGTTCTGAGCCGTGGCTAGCTAGAGCGACGAACCGAGGTCCTAGGCTCAAGCATATGGTCAAACTTATACACAAGCCGATCTCCAATCAGAGATCGATCATTCCTCGCTCGACGCGTTCAATGGAAGGTGGGACCGAAACAGCGCTTACACTTGGACAGGCTTCTACGCTGGCTATAATTTGGGTGCGGCCTGGAATTCCCAAAAGACCACAAGGACTTTTGGTGCCCTTGGAACACGACGAACACTGGCTTTATTGGCGGGCTCCAGGCAGGGTTCAACTATCAAATCAGTTCGGCTGTTTTGGGTGCAGAGATCGACGGTGACTGGATGAGCTCCAGCCCTCGTCATCGACTTCCTCCACTCGAGGACCCGCCGGCCTCACGAAAACAACCGGGCAATTCAATTGGACAACCAGCATTGGTTTGCGCTCGGTTATGCCGTTAATTCCACGCTCTTCTACGGCAAGGTGGGCTATGGTTGGGTGACGCAAACGCTCGCGATCAACTCGCCGCTGGCCTTGAATACGACGACCACCTTCGTTTCAAATACCAACGGTGGCGCACTGTACGGTGGCGGATCGAATATGCTTTTCCGACGACGCAATGGACTACAAAGGTTGAATATAACTACGTCACAATGTCCGGGCAGAAGTTTGTTTTCAGTTCTCCGAATACTGTTATCGTTACGCCAACGCTGAAATTTGGAATGAACAACAGATTCACAATGTGGCCAAGGCCCATCAGTTGGCCTCGCGTGGCCTTCTTCTTACGGACCGGGGCCAAATATCTTGCAGCAAACTTCCAGCTAGTGCGCAGTTTACGTATCTGTTGCATACTACCTCCTTGAACAGGCACACTAGCCGTCTAGATTTCCTCGTCGGGCCGACCGATGATCTGCAACTTCCATTTCATCTGCGACTGGCTCTGCTTAATGCAGAATCGTCCGTCAATGACCGGAAGTTTGAGCACCGAGCTGGGCTGGTTGCGGCAGCAACTTTGCGAGCTGTCGGGAAAACCAGGCTGGTAGAGATACAACCGGGCGTAAAATGGCTCCACAGAAATCAGGACGTCGACAGTCTTGACGGCTCGTGGCAGTTTGGCAGAGAGATCCAGCAACCGATCTCCCGGATTACATGCCAGAGCAATCAATGTAAGTGCCAGAACCATGAAAGTACCTTTAGCTCAACGCAAGCGCTCGGTCAGCGACAATCCTGAGGCCGAAGTCAGCGCCCAGCAAGCAGCTACCAGAGCCGCAGCACCTGTTCCGCGACAGCAGTCGGATGATTTCGCTCACGCAATTCATCACAGGCTGAAAGACGTTCCCACGCGTAATCCCAAGATTGTGATCCCATTGATCGTAGATGGCCGCGATTGATAATTGCACCCACTTACGAGGATAAACTCAACGGGAAATTGACCGGTAACAATTCGAACGATTGTGCGTCGGATATCAAGCTATTCTCAGCCCTTGACAACATCGTCACGGATCACCTCAGGCGTCCAGAGCGCCGCCCGCACCCGGGGTTGTCCCGCGGCTCCTGGCCCCGGGGGGACGAGCGCGGTATTCCTTAAGAGTTGCACAGGGTGTAAGCTGGATATCACCAGCACTGACACGGCTACCTGGTTTCGGGCCAAAGCTACATACTGAAGTTGAAGCCTTGCTCGCCCCAATTTCGGCGCGGACGCTCCACCGTGAGCTACAACGACGACACCCTGGGACGAAGCTTCTGCGAGAAGCAGCCGAATTCCGCTTCGCCGGTCGAGGAAGGTGGCGCTATAGGTTGCTCCTGCCGAGGCATTTGGCGTGATGGTGGCTCCAGAAATGGTTCCCAGTTTTGCAATGGCCTTTTGATCCGCAAAACGTAGCAGCGGTTTTCCCCCTTTCCGTGTCCATTTTGAAGTTCAGGCGCCTGCTTCGGCTGCGGTCGCCTCTGCGTTCGTGAAAACCGGGCGACATAGGAGTAACGCAGAACGATTTGGCCAGAGGATCGAATCGAGCTTCCAGTGTATCAGTAGCTCACGAGGCCTCGCCGTTTGATTGGAATGACAGCACCAGAAGTCTGCGGTTTTCGTTCTCTCACGGGATCTCGCTTCGCGATCTTGTCGACTGCATCAGACAAATAATCAGGATGGTGATGACCATAGGTGTTGAGCAGCACATCGAGCGACATTCCGAGATAACCTGCTGCTTGCCAAGGGTCCGCGCCCCTTTGCATGAGCCAGGTCGCTGCTGTATGTCGCAGTGTTTGAGGTGAGATACCCTGACCGAGCCCCGCCAGCCTCACCGCACTCTTGAACGCTGTTTTGACCGACTTGACTGCCTTCCCGTTGTATTCGACAAAATGCTGCGCCTCCGGATCAATCCGATGCCAGCGTCTCAGGTGGGCCAGCAGGCGCATGGGTATTGGTACCGTGGGCTGCCGCTTGTTAGTTTTAGAACTTCCCCGCTTCAGCCGGTAGTATCGCCCACGCTCCAGGTCGACATAGGAGCGACCGATCCCCGGATTGGGGGATGCGGCCGCAATCGCTCCGGCACGAGTCCCGCTATAGACGCCAAGCAAGATGAACCGAGCAAGGTGGCGCAGCGGACGTCTGCTTGTCGGGAGCTTTACGTCGTCCGCGGATCGGTGTGACCTTTTCTGCATCTCGCGATAGCGCCAGCAAGTCCAGATCAATCTCGCCGTATCGCTACGCGTCAGCCACTTATCTCGCGGCTGGCCCTTCTCAGGCAGCGAGACTCTAACGATTTCCCGATGATATCCTTCGGCCGCATGGTAGCCAATCGCGGCGCGGAGATCTTCAAGGTCTCGGCGCGCGCCTCCCCTTTTACAACGCTGTTTGGCATAGGAACGACATGCCTCTCCGTTAAGTTCACCCAACATCTTTGCTCCCCACCAATCGTTTAGCCGTCCAATTCGCTTCTTGAACTTGCGAACGTCGGGAATGGAATCTTCGCGCTTGGCATCCACGTTAAAGCGCTCCCGAAGCTTCTCTAGCTGCGCCTCAAGGTAAATCGAGAGGAGATCCGCAATTGCGATGTCGTCTGCGTGACGAACCCGACGCTTTGGGGTGTGGTTCGAGATATTATAATTCCTCAACATTTCTTCCATGGCCGCAATCTCATCGGCAGGGCAGCCTGCGGTAATATCCCGGCCTTTGCCCCTGAAGATCGAGGCTGCCTTGTGAGCAAGCTGTCCGCACTCCTCTTGACGAGCGGCGTTGAGCTGAACTCTCGCCCCCTTGCGCCTTCGCGGCATAAATTTCGCATCCGTTCGACATAAGCCAGCGTTGTGAATTCCTTGCCGGCAATCTTTTCAATTACGAGTCGATTGCAAATCGCGCTCGCGCCGCAACCCTGCGACCGTCGTCCCGCCCCAAAGGAAAAGCGATCTTCACCGCATCAGCAAGACGAAGAAGCGCATCAGATGTAACTTTCGTTTGCGTTCGAACTGTTATCGACTCTCATGGATCGATTAACAAGACCAAAGCGATGATGCCGGCATCAAAGCGAATGTAAAGCTGCACCTTCATGCTGTCGCGGAATCGGCGCTCTCCTCGTAAAAGCGAGCGGATCAGACAAGGTTCGGATTGTTAAAACAACAAGCCGATTTTTGTCCGGTTGCGCCGGACGCCGCGACCGACACGTCCCCTCAAGTCCAAAAATTTCAAGCTCGAATTGTCTGATCTCGGTTTTTCGTCTCTCCTCGCGTTTCTCCGATCAAACGCCACTCAGGATCCTCTGCGACAAACGAACATAAATTGAGTCTTGGTCCACTCGGCAAAGCCGGTGTTGATCGGCAACCTGAAGAACTGGTGTTCGCAAATCTCCACGAACGTGTTCGCTTTGATACATCCGAAACCGGGCGAGTTATCCGGGTGCTCCAGGCCGACGGCGAGATGCCAATGGTCCGAAGCGGCTCAAATGGCCTCGACGACGTTGCCGGCCTGAGTTTCCCGTCGGCATTGCAAAGGGCGGGGCGCCCGGCGCCGAGCCGCCGGGTGATCACAAGGTGCTTTCACGATCCGAGTTTGTGATCGCAGCAAGAGGATGCAGCAGGTTATCGAGTGGTCGAGTCCGCGCCGGCTCGGGAAGTCGATCGCCCGACCGGCGAAATCACGGTGAAACATACGGGCAGGATGGTGACAGCAGCGAGCACGGGGATGCCAACCTGCCAATCCAGATGAACCTGATTTGGCGGCGCCTTGCTTACACGATGATGGCCGGTATGCGGGCCAAACTGGTTAGGCAGTGAGGGCAAGAGCCCGTTGGCGCATTTGGGGCCGCCTGTCGGGTCCGACGCTCAGCGCTCGTCGATATCTGGCCGCTGCGAACATGAGGCCGGTTGGGCGGCCGCTCGACCTGATCACGTCAACTCCGGACCCGCGTCTGCGCTGGCTATTCGACCCTGTCCCGGGGTTTGCAGGTGCCGTGGATGCCGCGCTTGCGGGAGAAGTGGTGCCCGACCCCGTCGTTGTGGATGGGTTGGCCGAGCTGGCTTTGGTTGCTGGCGCGCTGGTCTGGTTGGACGCGGTGGTGTCGTTACCAGTGCTGTAGAAAACTGCCGCGATAGCGGCGATCACGACAATTGAGACGACCACCCAGGCTATGGGGTTGTCCCGGTAATTCCGATCTCGATTGGACATGGGGAATCCTCTTGGACTAGACAAGCCACCAAACCCGAGATCCCTCCAGCGTTCCTGCCGTCGGTAACACTCACTTTGCCGCCCTGTGAGCAGAGGCGGCGCGAACGGTAACCTCGATTTCCAACACCTCGACCGTTGCTGCGATCGCGCGGTTGAATTGCGGCTGGACACGCTTCCACAGGATCTGTGCAATTGTCTGCGACTGGCATGACAGCCGCGGCCAAGTCAGGCCAGGGATGGGGTCGAGGCTTGATTCCAGCAATGAAACTTATCGCCGAACGTCCGTTTGCCCATCCGGAAGTCGCCGCCCGCCAACTCGCTCTGCTCGCTTCGGGTATCGAGGCGGTACAGGACGGCAGAATCCATATCGAGAAGATCAACTACCTCTTTCTCTACACGCTGCGGCCGGTTACGCCCGGCCAGGATCCGCTGGCGACTGCAGTAGGAACCGGGCGTCCTTGCCCGGCTTGCTGCTTCGCTGGCTCGCCCAAGCTAGCGGAGCGGCCCCGGCCCTATCCTCCCAATGACCCTCCAAGCCGGGGCCGTCTCTCCTTCGATCGAGGGAGCCTTCAGCGTTGCTCGATGGTTCGCGCCGCCAATTCCCGGTCCAGCTCCTTCAAGCGTCCGAGGAGGTTTTCAACGATCTCCATGCAATCGGAATGCCCCAATGATTGCACACCTCGCGCCGCCAGCTCGCGCTCCAACATACTCGCCAGGATGACTTGGATGCTCACAGACCCTCCCGCCAAAGATTGCTTCGCCAGGTACGGTTCAACAACGAATTGGGTTCGCTCAGGCGAAAGGCCGCAGCGTGGTTCCAGCCCCACTGCGGCCATCCCGGGAAAAATCAACAAATTGGTGCTTAAATCTCGCCGGTGTTCCTACGGTAGAACACCCCGTTCTGAAAATGGACTCCGGAAAACTACCGTACCCCGATCTTCTACGTATTGTCGTCTGAACGTGAAAATGGCACGGCTCGATTTCCAGCCCCTAATGCTCCCGGCAGCCGATCCAATTGCGGATTAGAGCGCCGGGAGTGCCGCGGCCGCCCGTTAGGCGCTGAGCATCTGGACCGGCGTTTCATTCAAGGTGCTGATGCCGCACGTTCGTGTCGCGCCGATGAGGCGAACGATCGCGTTCTCATCGGGGAAGATGCCGACCACCTCGCCGTCCAGAACGTCTCGGCCTCGGACGGCCCGATGTCCATCCCGAGAACCTCCCCGGCCGTCGCTGTTGACGCCGACCGCGACAATCACCGCGACTTCTGCGGCCATTCTGGCGTATCTCACGTAGGTGGCGTCGATCCACAGATACCGCCAGTCGCCTCGATCGGACGGGCGAGGAAGGCCTGCACCTTGTCGTCGATCTCGCCGCAGCTCGGCGGACCTGGCTCTTGGAGATGCCGGTCATGCCCATGCCTGCACCAGATGGTCGACCGAAGCGAGTCGAATGCCCTGCACACTCCTGCATCACGGCGGTGAGCGCCTTCTCGGCCATCCGTCGCGGCTCCGGGAAGTCCGGAAAGCAGGAGCCCTTGCGTAGCTTGGGATGTGCAGCTCGACCGCGCCGGGTCGCCCGGATCCGGTCGCCGTAACCGTTGCGCTGGGCCAGTCTCGCCTCCCGCCAGCTCCATCAGAAGCCGGGCGGCAAACCCGATCAGCTCGCGCAGAAGATCGGCGTCGGGGGTGTTCGTTACCAGCGTGCGCAGGTTGTCTCGTCGGTCGTGTTCCTCGATTGCATTGGCGTGTCGCAACCCGATCCTACCGGAGAACTGCCGGCGGCAACCGCAAAGCCGCCCGCCCGCTACGGCGCTCTTGGGGGCGCGCGTCCGGGCCGCTTTGCTAACCGAGCTAAACCACCACTGGGGACACGACCGAGCTCGATCTTAATCAGCTTTGCCAGGTCGCGCGTGAATGCTCTGAGGTCGGTCAATTCGCCGGAAACGGGTGAGATGATGCACAGAATAAATGGCTGGCGTCCTGACACCGCTCATCAAAAGCCGCCTGCGCGGTCTCTACCAAACAGAAGAGCTCGGCGCGCCAACCACCTCGGGTTCCGCCATCGCGCTTCAGGTACAACAGACGGCCATCAGTGGAGCTGAGCGGTGATCGCCCTGAGCGGAAGGATTGCCCTTTCAACCACCAGCAAGCACCTTCACGAGGAGACGCCGTGCCGGGCTGCAACCGGCTGTGGCTGGGGTTGGCCTGCGATGGCCGAACGGCTAGCCGCTATCGCATGCTACAGGCAGCCGGAATCGAGACATGTCGGGCCTTCTTGGCGACACTAGCATGTGGCTGATGAAAGGTCGTGGACCTTGGCACCCGAGTGCTGCAGATACGCTCAGGCCGCACAGGAAGTCGCGGTCGCCAATGGTCACGCCCGCCCGTCTAGGCGCAAAAAGTGCCCACAGTGCCGAAGATGCCTTTGAATGCATTGTTCAAACGGGAAGGCGCGGCACGCGCCCCAACTGAACGGCACGCCGAAACTGAAGCCGTGCCAATGGCTTGTTGTTCGACCGGCGAGCCCCTTTTATCTCGCCGTCTTAATCGGGCCGTCTTTATCGGGCGGTCTTTATCGGGCGTTCAAAGTCAACTCATTCCTACGCTTTTCTTCGACTCTTCGCACTTCAGCCATTACCGACTCCCTGCATCAACAACGCACAAGTGTCCCCACAACCGCGCTTGCGATCGGCATTCACCAGGCGGGATCCATGCGTTCCTTCGCGTTCAGCACATCGGCCGTCGCATGCTCTTCATCAGGTCCGTAAACAGGGCTGTCCAGGCAGTCTGGCGCTCTCATCACTAGATGGCAGCAGGCAAGAGGTAGCGGACGTTCCCGTTTCGCGGCCCCGCCACGGGACGCTCACCGCGCGCGCGGATCTCTAGTTATTGCTCCTTCTCAACATGCCGGCCGCAACACCAGCGCTAAACTTTTGCGTCCCCGCAGCAATTACTGCGCAGGCTTCAAACGCAATCTTTGTGTGACCCTGGCGCCGAACCCAACGTGGAAATCGGTCTGATTGACCCACATCCTGTGCAGGATGCTCGCAAGCTTGCGTGCGACCGCGACGATCGCGCACAGCATGCTCGACCGTTTGGCGATCCGCAGGCCCCACGCCCGCAACGCCGACCATTTCCTGACCCGCAGCAGCAGGCTTGCCGCCCCCTCGCAGAGCGCCTCGCGAACCGCGACGTCGCCCTGTTTGGTAATTCGGCCTTCGTAGTCGATGGACGTTCCAGACCGGTGTCGTCTTGGCGTCAGGCCAAAATGCGCGCCGACTGTCCGGGATCGTGCAAACCGAAGAGGGTCATCAACACCGACCTTGAACGAAAGGGCGGCAACAGGACCGACGCCAGGCACGGCCATCAATCGACGACAGATGGCATGCTGGACGACCTGCAGGAGCACCTTATGCAATCGTTCGTAGCCCTCGAAGATCGCTCGCCGTACGTCCAACATGGCTTCAATCATCATGGAAAATACCGGATCGCTGTGCTCGATGAGCTCGCGGACCCGCGCTTCGTATCCTCCGCGGCCAACCGCTCCAACCATCAGACCGTACGCCCTCAGCGTGCCACGAACGTGGTTTTCAAGGTCGATCAGCTTACGCTTGAGGAGCTTCCTGTTGGTCAGCAGCGAGCGCATTTTCTGAGTCTCGGTGTTCTTGACATGGACGGCGCGGTACGCCCAGCCGCATCATCTGCGCGATGCCGCGCGCATCGTTGCGATCCGTTTTGTTGCGCATCGTCGATAACGAAACACGCATATGGCGCGCTTCCACGACAATGATCGGAAGCCCGGCTGGCTGTAGTTCGCGATGGAGCCAGATGCCAGGCGATGACGCCTAGACTCCCACTTATCGAGGCGATCCGCGCAGCTCTCCACAGCGGACCGGATCGCCTCAGGCTCCGTGCTGACCTTCGCTTCGGAACTGTGAGACTCTTACCATCGACGATGCAAAGGATGGTTTCTTCAAGACCGACGTCCAATCCAACGTAGAGTTTCATCGGAGTTCTCCTGTGTGGCAACGACGACCTAAGTCGTCGCACCGGGCTCCGGATTCGGCCACACGGCAGCTATCGCCGTGCACCGGTTTCTCGAAGCCCGATTTGAAGAGCCTTCCTAATCGGGCGTTCGTAAGCGTCCGGTTTCTGCACATCTTCCTCCTCGTGCGATGTCGTTCTATTTCGGGTTCTCTGCTGCTGTGGAGATTCTCTGGTGGGACCGAAACACTTCCAGAACAAAGCGCGACGTGAATGGTGGTCGCTGCACATCGAGGCACGGCGCCGAAGCGATCTCGGAATCCGTAAATATTGCCTTCAGCAACGCCTCACCGAGAGCACGTTTCGGCGCTGGCTGAAGCGGCTCGCCGGCGACGAGACTGCGCTTAAGCTCGAGAAATATCAGACGGAATTGCGCCGCGAGCGCTGCCGGGACAAACGCGAAAAGGCGCTGCGAAAGCAGAAGCAGCGCAGGTTCATGGTTACTGCGGACGTCCGCAATCGGGCCTCTCAGGCGTTCTGGGCAATGCATGTGGAGGCGATGAATTGGAGCGGAATGGGGCTGCGCGCCTACGCCGCTGCAATGCAGCTGTCGCCGCATTCGTTGCGCAAATGGCGTGACCGACTGGACGCCGGCGAGTTCGCAATCACTGGCGCGCGCATCTTCACCCCTCCGCTCGCTCGCCCTAGCACTAGTGCCAGGAACTCGGCCCCGAACGTCGCTTGACAGCCGCGGAAATCGGCGATCCGACGGCGCCTCGAGCGCCCGTTCGGCGCTTCTTCAGCGATGAGGAGAAGCTCGCGATCGCGAAGGAAACCGAGCAGCCGGCGCCAAGGTCTCTGCCGTTGCGCGCAAGCGCGGGATCGTCACCGGGCTGCTGTTCCGCTGGCGTTCGCAATTTGGCATCGTGCAAAGAAACGCTCGAAGCTCGCCCGAGTGGTGATCCCCGACGACGCTCCGGCAGCGCATGTTCTGCGCGATCTCGTGCGTCCGCCGGAGGGCATGATGGTCGTTGGCCTCTCCGATGGAAGTCGCATCTTCGCTCCGGCCGGAATCGATCCGGATGCCGCGCGAGCACAGATCGAAAGCGGAAAAATGGCGCCATGATGATAGTTCCAGCGGGCCTGAAAGTGCACCTGGCGCTCGGTTACAGTGACATGCGGAAAGGCATGGACGGACTCGCGATGCTGGTTCAGGACGTGCTGAAGAAGGACCCGTTCTCCGGTCATCTCTTTGCTGCAACGCATGCACTCGGACGCAGCTCCGAGCGCATCAACCCCGACCGGCTTGCTCTCAGTCTGAAGGATCTCGACGGCGAAATTGGCGCGCGGAAGCGCAACCGATGACCGCTCCGGAAGACAAGGCGACGCAGCCACGACGCAGAGCGTCGCCGGATTACCTGCCACGACAACACATTCTGTTCGACGTCCACGGCAGGCTCTGCAGCTATTGTGGCGGTGCTCTTCACCTTGGCGAGAGCGTCAGCGAGATGCTCGACTGGGTGCCGGCGCAGCTTCACGTAGTGCGTACCACGCGTCCTAAATACACCTGCCGAGCCTGCAACACGGTCGCCTACTCCGGCGCGCCGGAACCGTTTATCGATGGTGGCTTGGCAACATTGGCGCTGCTCTCGCACATACTGATCAGCAAGTACTGCAATCACTCTTCCCCCTATCGGCAGTCGCAGATCGCCCATTACGGCATCGATCTTTGCCGTTCGACGCTCGCGGGCTGAATTATGGTTGCGCTTGTTCCGGAACCTTTAGAAGGATCCTCTCCGGTCATCACTTTGCTTTTTCTGCAAAAGGCATCGGTGTCCGGTCGTCTTCTTCAGCAGCCTCGGATGTGCGACATTCCTGCTGGACAAGACAACGATCGACCGCGCCAACGCGCGGACCGCGTGCCAATTATCATCATTGCGACATGTCTACCCCGGACGCGAGGTCAAGAGAACGGGGAGATGCAGCCGCCGGGTCGAAGGGTGGCCGCCCTAGCGCGATTGAGACGACTCACGGAAGAACTTCCGGCGCCCAGTGGATGGTCTCCTGCCTGAATGACCGCCGCGGGTCATGGGCGAAAGCAGATACCCCACTTCCTCCTGAATTCCGGCGTCACTTGGCGATCTGGGCGGCTGGCGATCATCGCATCGTAGTCGCGTTGATAATCCACATTGTGACGTAGGCACTCCCAAGCGATGTCCGGAGTTTCAACGTCTTGAAGGTCTAGGTAGGACGCGGGCGAACGCCAATTGAATTCAGGCATGAGCTCAATTCCATTACGGGCAACCCACTGAGATTGCGGCGCCATACTTGTTAACAATTCCGTTGTAGGAAGTCCCCATTTGAGCACCACGTGGTGCCCCAGGCGCACCGCGGGTCGATCTGAGAAAGGATTTTCACCCTGAACTTTTAGAGGACGGATTTCTTCTCATTTATGCTTTTTCCCGAAAAGACGCCCCTGTTCAGATACCCACTTAGCGCGAGAAAGGTGACTCAAGTAAGCGTTGAGGGCGCGCTCCGGCTCCCTGACGGGATCAATATGTAAAACTAATCGGGCTACTTCCCGCCAGTTCGCTCCCTCACCATCGGCCTGCAGCAGCCGAATGTAGGTAATCACGTGCTGCTCATCATATGAGGTCAACGCTGGTTCGGTGGGCGCCAGGTCAGCCACGTCAGGATTAAGCGGCGGTGTCTGCATAATCTCACAGGGCTTCTTGGAAGATGCGCTTTGTTGAGTATATCGAGGTGCAATATACTGAGCAAGCGGCATCCTTTCCCGCATGGATTTGCGGGAGACATTCGCCACAAACTTGCGTCGTCTACGCAATAGCAAGGGATGGTCTCAAGACGAACTGGCGTTGGAAACCAAGATAAGCCGTAGCTATTTGAGCCAGCTCGAAAAGGGCGTGTATCACGTCAGCATCAAGATCATCGGTCGTCTAGCTGATAAGCTAGAAGTCGAACCGGAAGAATTTCTGAAGACTGTAAAAAGGGCGCGCGCCAAGTAGCGGCGGCTTAATTCGCAAGTTCGGCCGCAGGCCCGGCTCGTTCCAAAGGCCGGTATGCGCCGCCAACCCGGACTTGCCGGGATCTGTGCAAAGTACATGTCTTTGTAGGGAAGGACGCTCGGTCGTAATTGACTGCGCAGCTGCCCCTTCAGACCACCCTCCTCAAGCGCGATGCTTTGCCTCCGAGTTCAAGCGAGCGATTGATGAACGTTGCCCCGCACGAACGCAGCAATCCGCTGCACGAAGTCGAAGATGCATTCCGGCTTGCGGCGCAAGCCAGACCGTCTCAACCATCCTCGTGACGTCAGACTTGGACGGTTTGGCTCTGATGGCTGTTGATGTGTCACGAATTGCCTTAGCGACGAATTCGTGAAGGCGTCGGTGCTCGCACCGATTTGTGGGCAGAGCCGTTGGGCCAAATTCATGTTGTCGAAATGCACGATGTGAACAATTGCGGTTCATGCTTGAACCTAGAAGCAGGCGATTTGGAGCGTTGCAGCCAAAAGTTGCTGTTCGGGCGGTCGTCCGCCAAGCGCCCGGATTCGATTAGTCTGGGCGACCTACCAGAACAAAGAACGAAAAGATTAATATCGCGCTGGATTCTCTCTTCCATCGAGGCCTGTCCCGCACGCCGCATGGCTCCCGTCCGCATAGCGGTTGCCACGGCACCCACAAGACTCGATTCCAGCCTGTTTGCTACACCTTTGGCCGGATTGGTTCGCACCACAAGGAACCATCAGCTTGGCACGACGTACTGGCAGTGGTGGTTTAGCTCAGTAGAGCAAAGCCGCTCGGACGCGCGCTCCCAATAGCGCCGTAGCGGGCGCGCGGCTTTGCATGGTTGCGGGCGGTTCTCCGTAGAACAAGTTTTCACACGCCAAACGCGGATCGCCGACATAGTGAAGACCCGGATGTCGGTCTCTTGGGCAAGATGTTCGACTCTGCTGCCGTCTGATTGAAGTCGAAGGCCGGCCTCGGGCCCCCTGGAAGACCCCGGCACACCCTAGCCCGGCGCGGCGGTCAACGCCGCCGAATCCGGGTGACCCGCGACCGTTTGGCTCCTGCTTTCCGGGGGTCCGAGAGCGTCGGCGAACCGCCTTGGTTCAGGAGGCTTACGTTCAGGCCATCACCCGCTGGGTCGCTATCTGCAACAGATCATGGGGACGACAGGCCAACGCGAGGGCACCAGCCCGTGTAGCGAGATCGATGAACAAGGTAAAAAGCCTTCGTCGCCCTCTGATCGAGGCGACTGGCCTTATCTCTCATCGACACCGCTTACGTGAAGGTGCGCCGGAATGCTCGCATCATATCTGTTGCTTCGGCGTGACAGAGACGGTCCGCCGAAGTGCTATCGACACCGGCCCCTCAGAAGGCCGAGACCCTCTGAACCGTTTTCCCGCAAACGTTTACCCGCCCCGGCCTGAGCGGTGTCAAGCTAGTCGTATCCTACGCTCGACGGGCATCAAAGCCGCAGTCGCCAAGGTCGCAAAGCGGGCTAGCTGCGTAAGCGCGTGCCTTTCATGCGGAGCGCACTGGCACATGCGAGAAAACGCGGCGGGGAGATGGCCGCGCTCAAGACGATAACAAGGCTGAACTGCGCAGCGGTGCCAGACCGCCGACTCCGCCCCAAGATACCAAAGCTGCAGGCCTCTCCAACGAGCCGAGGCGACATGCTCGCCTACGTCTTTTTCGCAACATCGGACGAAGCTGCCCCCGAGGGTGGCATGGCGGCGGGATCAAGCGGCGGACCGAAATAGTCGGCATCTCACCAATAAAGAAGTCTCGCCCGCATCATCGGAACGTTCTGCAGGAACAGAACGATGAGTGGACGGGCGTTCTCTGACACTGGAAAGTCGTCGCCCCATTGATCGACGATCCACCCGTCAGCCTTCGCTATCCTCAGACGACTAGCCGGCTCTTGCCGGCGAAGCTGATGGCTCGCGGGCGACTGGCCACGGTAGGGGATGCGATGGACTCGAACCTGCAACCAGACCGTTATGAGCGGCCGCATCGAGCGCTCTGGCTGATCTTACATTTCTTCTGCGACGGCTTCAGGCGCGAGGGATCGATGGGCTCTCTTTGAGCTGCTGCTTCCCCTCCGGGCGCCAAAGCAAGGGCCGCTGTTGTAAGAACAGCGCTCGCACTGGGGGTTCACAATTTCGGATGAATCGGCATACCAAGATGCTGTTGTCATGAACTATGAAGGCTCCTAAGTGTTCCAAATCCGGTTTGTTTCATCTTATTGCAATCTGGCGTTACCACCATGGTTCGTTCTGTCCGGAATGACCGCCCTTCGGCTGCTCGGCAATTCACGCCAGCCAAACGAGTGCTGCAGCGACAATCCATGTCGTCACGCAACAGAACACAGCAAGTTGCCAACTCGCCACGACCTCAGAAACAAACCAAACCTCGCCGTCGCCGCTGCTTCCGCCAATCACCGCCACGGTGAAGACCTCAAGCCGCCGCATCGGCTCGGTGACAGCAGCATGCACTGCACGACCAACTTTAATATCAAACCGCAGACCGCAGATCACTTTGTCATGCAGCAAGCGGCCCGTAAAAGCGCTTACAACATCGGTTTTATGCTGGCGAATGAACGATGCTGCGCCGTCCGAATATAGGGAGTGAACGAACGGACCGATCGGCACTGTCCCAGGCAGTCTCGCTCTGCTCGCAATCCAGGTCGGCGATCACATCTTCGAAGGCAGAGATTGCCTGTTGAAGGAGCGCGATCTGCCTCATTTCCTCGTCGTCGATCTCACCCACGCGGTTTCGCAGCGCCACAACAAGTTCTCGACGCCGCTCCTTCAACTGAACGAGTGGCAGGCCGTGATCAGGCGGATAATTCATCGCGATATCTCCCTTTCCAAGCCTACCCATCTTAAGCCAGACGTGCTTCAACTGCGTTGAAACTGCTGCTCAATTTTTATGGTTCTCCTAGAACGCATGGTGCGGCTTAGCTCGACGTGGAGATCGAGGTTCGACGTAAACGAGGTGCATGAGCCAGCAGACCACAAAAACAACGGGCGATGGGTATTCTCTGATCCACCAGCCAGGATAGCTCACGCTCCTCGATATATTGCGGCACTCCGTTAAAGCGACCGCATCGAATTGCCGCCCAGGCCGCACCAATAGAACTTCCGGACTTCCCGGCAACAGTTGCGCAACGGTCGGCCTGCTGACAAAGTCGTCAGACGAAGGGGCATCACACGGTAAGGTTGACCGGTTAGGTTAAAAACCGAGTCGTATTGTTTGTTCCGCGAGCTGCGCTATTGCTCTGCCCATGGGCAAAAAGCAAACCAGGACTTCAGACAGCCAGTCGCCATCCGAAGCTCTCGGCCGCATGCACCAGGAAGTACTCAAGCTGAGGGAAGAAGTCGAAGCAGAACAAGCGCGAGCGGATCGATCAAAGCTCCGCGGCGCGGTCACGTGGCACATGTCAATTAGGCGGGCCCGTTCCAACTCGAAAACGTAAAGGGCGGCTTGCCGGGCGGTACCCTGGCTCAAACATTCGATGCAGGACGACAGCCCGGTACGAGTAGACGATCAACTGCGCGATGCTGGAACGGAAGTGTAACGTAATGTCTTCCGGAAGACTTCTTTCAGTCGCCCCTTAGCACCACAGGAACCTCTGAGCCCCGCGCGAGCACGGTTTTCGTCAGCCACATTCCTGTCGCTCGCCGGAGCCCACACTCGCGAAAGTTCTGAACGGGACCTTAGGGCCGGGTTTTTGGCTTGAAGGCGCATACGCTGGAATGCAAAACCGGAAATGAACGTGCATCAAGCACGGAGTTTATTGGCCTAGTCCCGATCGACTGTTTCCCGAAGCTCGCGACCTACGTCGCCACATCAAAGCCCAGCTTCTTCAGACTCGCCGCACCCGACACCCCTTCGGAAGATGAAGGGACATCAGCCGTCTCACCCGTTGTCTGCCCAGGCGCGATTCGTGCTCACCGCTGGCCCCGTCTTCTTAGTTCCTTTTCCGGTTGGCCCGAGCGAGTAGACATTGTAATCGCCCTGCTCGGTGACGGAATACTGATAGGGCCGACCCCAGGGATCCTGCAAGGTTCTGGCGTTCTTCAAATATGGGCCATTCCAGCGAGGAGCTTCCGGAGTCGCTTCAACCAGCGCCCGGAGTCCCGCGCCCGGGCTCGGATATGAACCATTCTCCACATAATACATCTCGAGAGCCGTGTTGATGTTCTCGATCTGAAGCTGAGCCGATTGCGTCTTGGCTTTTCCGAAATACCCCATGACTTGCGGTGTCGCCATGGCAGTCAAAGCCGCGAGAATGCCCATCACAACGAGCAACTCCAGCAACGTATAGCCGGCCGCCGCCGATCGCGGCTTGGCATGACGAAGATTTCTGAAGCGACGTGGCGCTGAAGATTTACGCGTGTCGACGGTCATGATGCCCCCAAACAGATACGCTCGTACTTCGGGGTATCCTCATCGCGTCCCGTGTTCATCGGGTTAATAGAACGGGTAACTTCGAGCCAGCCTGAATACGGGCGTAGTAACCCGGTGAAAATGCCAGGCTGCGCGCAAGGCAGGCGTTAAGCTTTTCGGCAAGTTAACGGCACTGATAGATGTGCCAGATCGGCCATCAAGCTTAACCAGCGACTCTGTTTGTCGCGCGATCCGGCAATTCCTATAATCCGCACCATAGCTCGTAAGGTCAGAAGCCAACCTGAATGGTTGCGGGAGTAGTCGACTTGCAGCGCATCAACATATCCAAGAGCATTGTGCTCGACCCGGTCGAGAAGTCTCTATGCCTGCGCTATGCAGAGGTTCTCGCGCTTCGCAAGGCCGTACGAAAGGAAAGCTCAACCCTGGCAACCAAGAGGCCCAAGCGGAATGAGCTCAAGCGAATGCATGGCAACGGGAAGTGATCTTCATTCACGCCGTATTTTGATCGATGCTTGCTGCCGGCTCACGCCCCCCGGCTAGCGCCGTAAACCGATCCGTCGGCACTCGACCCGATTAATCGCAACGGTTGAGAGTGCGCAATCGCGGCCCGTCAAACCAGACCAGACGACACCGCACCACGTCGGGCCGCCCATAGGCGTCTCGCGCCCACTTACCATAAATCGCGTATTCGCCGTATCCGAAGGGATAGTCGTAACCATCGTCCAGTCTGTTGTTGGCGTAACGTCCGACCGGGTAGGAGAGATCTGGTGTCACGACCGTCACAACAGGAGGTACAATCCGCGAAAGGCGGGCATCGTAACCGTATGCGTTGCGCCAATGAGGCTTGCGATAAGGTCCCGTCCTGTCGTTCGCTTCGACCATGGAAGGCGCGAACATGGCCAATACTGCAACGGTGGTTAGTGTGAACGTCCTGGCTTGCATGGATCTCCTCCCTCTGTTCGGCCACCGCTAAAAGCGCGACGGTGATCAAAGCGCGACGGTGATCAGTCTATCCTGGTCATGGACCAGACAAGTACTTCTCGCCTGAGATGTGGTTAAGCTTCCAGCGAGACGATGGTTAAGATGCACTGACCAATGCAAGGTACCGTGGTGCCAGGGGCACTCATCGCTAAAAGTTATCGACGTTTGGCCCTTTGCCCTGCATAAAAGGAGCATGAACAGATCGACCGTCACGACGACGCTTGCAATTGCTGCCTGGGGAATGGTGTCCCTGATTGGCTATGCGACGCTGACCAAGGTCCAATTCATCTATGTCGTCTACGGAAAAATAAAGCCGTTTTTGTTCGGGGCGAACATGGCGACGTGGGCGCACCTGGAGCACGTGATCGCCTTCTCGATGCTAGGCATCCTGTTCGCACTGGCTTACCCACGGCGTCCGCTTGTGACATGCTCGATCGTAGCCGGCATCGCTGTGGTTTTTGAACTGCTTCAAACACTAACTCCCGATCGGCACGGCACCCTGATGGACGCGTCCGAAAAGATCGTAGCCGGCTGCGTCGGCGTTGCCGTCGTCGCGACGATTCAGTTCGTTCGATCTGCCAACAAGCCTTCGGGCTAGAGGCCCGGCGCCGCTTGCTTGTTTATCCAGGAAGGATTGCCATCGGATCGAATACCCACGCCAGCCATAGCCCAATGGCGAGATGGGGGCCAAACGGAATGGCATGCCGGCCCTCGACTTCGTATCGCGCAGACCTGAGCAGAAAGGCGCTGGCAAGCGCCGAGACGACGGCGATCAAAAGCAGGGCCGGCAGCGAACCAAAGCCGATCCACAATGTAGCGGCAGCGAGAAATTTGACGTCGCCAAAGCCAAACCCGTCGTAACCACGGACCCAACGATAGATCGAACGGAAAGCCACGATCGCGATCAGCACGAACACGACTTCCGCAAGCCGGTACATTATCTCGCCCAGATCCAGGAGCCACACTGCTGCGAAGCCGCAGACAGCCAGCGCTCCGACAAGTCTGTCCGGGATGATACCAAAACGGGCGTCGATGGCGCAGATAGCTGCCAGGAGTGAGCCGAGCATCACGCTCAGCAACAGATAAATGGTCCACGTCTGATTGGCAGACCCGGTCGTGAGAATCCAGATTAATCCAGCAACAAGGACCCAAACGACCATTACCTGGTCTCGATAGGGCTCGCGGCAAACCAGGGCACGCGCCAAATAGTGTCCGGTCCGGGTCACTGTTTTGCGCAGCTCGGCGATCATTTCGCCAGGACAGTCAGCTGCAAGGTCTGCCGTTCACCATCAGACTCGAGCACAATCTGGTTCGGCCTGATTTCGGAGAGCCGCCAGCCCAACCATTGCTCGTTCAATGCGATCCAGAACCCCACCGGGTTCTCCGAAAAGGTCAGAAACGCCTTGGCTTGCTCGCCGTTGATGAAGACACCTCTGAGCGCGACGCTGGGGTCGAGCATCGCTCGCGTCGATGTCGATGGGACAACGGCAGGAGGCGCGGCCACAGCCAGAAGCTGGCGGCTCCTGGAAAAGAGCGGACGCTGCAGGATGTTCTCGTAGGTTCCGCCACTCCGGCTCTCCCGACCCGCCGATGCTCGGTTACCACCGCCTGACGCCGACTGGTTGGCGATCGCCAGCTCCAACGACACGATGGCCAGGATCGGCCCAACGGCAGCGAGCACGGTCAGCACGGAAAGGCCGACCAGCAATCCTCGCCTGAGAGGCGCCAAGGACTTCAGCTCGCGGCGGCTGGGGATTTGACCCGGCAGACGCCGGCGAACACCCGCGGACGCCAGTTCAAGACGGGACCTCAGGGCTGATTGCCAGTGTTGCCACCGAGTGTTTTGGGAAACCAGCTCGGTCATTTGTTCGCCGCCTTCGCGTCGCTGTCGTGCCGGTTCTCGGTCAACAACGGTCCGGCGGTCGAAGCAGGCGAGCTACGTAGCGCTCCTTCAACCGTCAGGCTTGCGCGCATACGCATATCGTCTCCGTCGGCGAGCGTTCGTAGCGACAGGTCTGTGATGAACAGGAACGGCGTTTGCGTCTCGATCGCGGCAATAAGCTCCCGCATGGCCGCAGCCGCGCCCTCGACTTCCAGCCCGACCGCAACTGCTCGCCACTGTCCCGCCCGACGCCCCGCCAGACCGCGGACAGCCTGCACCGCCAAACCCTTCGCGCCGGCCACGGCCTGTAGATTGGCCTGAAGGTCTGCACTCGCGACACGCTCCTCGGCTCCCGGCAGATACGGGTCAGTATCCGATGGAGAGGACTTGGCGATCCTAGACGCCTCATCTGCGACATGCCGGATCTGTGCGAGCTGCGCTGCGCTATCCAATATGTCATCGTTTCGCTCGGCGAAATGAGAGGCGATTGGGCCCATAATCGCAAAGAATACAGCCGATACGATCGCACAGTTCATGCCGAAGAAAATCAGCCGCCGCCGGAGAAGTGCGCCAGTCATGATTGTGGCCTCTCCGCCGGCATCGCAATCCGGCCCGCACCCTTCCGGAGCTTCAGGCTCATGCGAAACCGGTCCCGCTGCTCGTTGGCATCCGGCGTGATCGGCCCGACCAGAGTTGCTCCCGTGAAAAGCCGGGAACCGTCCAGAATCCGCACCAGTCGGGCAGCATCAGACGACAGACCAGATAACGTGATGGTGCCCCCGGCAACCCGGACTTCCGTCAGGAATGTATGGTCCGGAATGACACGAGACAGTTCGTCCCAGGCCGCGAGGCTGCCCGGCACAGCTTTGAGCGCCACAAGTTGCGCAGGCGATCCTGCACCCTGCTGCCCAAGTTGTACGCCCTGCTTTGCTTGGTAAAGTTCTTCCTCGAGCCCCGCCGCTCGCCTTGACTGCCACCACTCGAATGCGAGCATACCGGTCATCGTCACAACCAGCAGAGCGAGCGCAAGGATGCGGGTCGCTCGCAACACCCAGGCTGGATCCTCCTGCCGGCTTTCTCCGAGGGTCACAACGGCGATCGGAGTACCAGTCACCGGCTTGACCGCAATGAAGTCGATCTCGGATACCTGAAAACCCAGCCGGGCAATCTCGGACCCGGCCCGATCCCTCGGAATGATCCAGTGGCGAAAGCCCGCCACGCCGTCACTCGAAGGCTTGTCCGGCGTCACACCATGCCAGATCTCGGTAAGCTGAAACGGCGTGCGGTGAACGACTTCTTGCGCGAGAATCCGTTTCAGCGCGTCGAGCTCTGATCGAGGCAGCCTGAACTCGCGCTGGAAGAAAAGATCGGACTGCAGTACGACACCGACCTGTACGGCATCGCCGGTGCATCCACATTCCTTGATCCACTCATCCAGCTGCAGGCGATTCAGACGACTTGCCTGGAAGCGGCATTCCCGAACGCCAGGCGGAGCCACCAGGTGACACACGACGGTATCGTCCTCCGTCCAGACGAATAGTCGCCTTTCACTTCGAGCCTGCAACGCGTGACGCCAGGCGGCTGGCATGCACTCACGCAACTCATCCATCCACCAATGGGTGAATTGCCGCCACCCCTCCGCAAGCGCACGCGGGGTCTGCAATCTGCTCACCGAGACGTCGGTCATCGGCCTGATTTCCCTGCAAGTCCGAACATCGATCTGTCGAGTATATTTACCAATTGTTTACGAGGCGTAACGCGGGCGTGGGTTACGAGCCGCCCGGCATCCCTTCGTTGCGAAGCGCCACGATCATCGCGGGACCGTTGCGTCCCGTGTCCCTGAAATTCACGCTTATTTCGACCAGCGCAGGCAACCGCGCGGCCTTGATCCAGTCGTCGCGCCACACAGCATCGCCTTCCCTGCCAGCGACTCCGAAATAGCGAAAACGTATGTCGCGCAAGCCCGTGACGATGGTCGTCGAGGAAACCGGCGACTTGCGAGCCTCGCTTTCTTTCAACAATCCGAATACCTCGACAATCAGTTCATCGTTACGGCGACGAATGCGGACGTCCTGCAAGCCCCCTTGCAAGGTGCGCCCCTCGCTCAGAACGACGAGGCGCAATTCTTCTTGTTGTCCATCAAACAGCAAGCTGCCGGCCTGCTTCGCACCGGGCGCAGGCATGGCCGAAGCGATCAGGCTGCGGAGGCTCTCTCGCGCCGCATTGGTCGCCGCTTCGATACTATTGCGTCGGTCTGCATCAAAGGCACGAACAGCCATAGACAATCCTCCGACGATAAAGCCGGAGAGGATCGTCAGGATCGCCAGCGACACCAGAAGCTCGATCAAGGTAAGCCCGCGCTGGGACTCGTGCTGACAGGATCTGCGAAGCCTTTTAAGCCGAAGTCGGGTCATTGCTTCTGTCCTGGGGCAAGCTTGAGAGCGGCCAGCCTGACTTCTGCTCCTGCCTCATCCTGGACGACAATCTCAACCCATAACATCATCAACAGGGTTCCCGCTGGAGCGGCTCCATCCGGCGTTCGGAGTTTAGCGGGCTGAACGGGCGTCACGATCTCGCGCCAGCGGTATCGCCCGATCCGCCCCTCGCGACGACCGCTCCTGAAGGGGGCGGCGCGGCCAACCATCTCAAGCCTGGATTCAGCGATCTGATCAAGGACCTGCTTGTTATGCACTTTGGCATCAGCCCGCAAAGCCGTCGTGATTCCAACCACCAGAGTGCCGAGGCCAACGGCAAGCACAACGAAGGCGATCAGCACTTCTATCAGGGTGAAGCCGCGTTGGGCTGCGAGGCGCCTGCCATGAGTGGGCGAACTGTATGTAGAAGTGCGAGCGGACATCACTCGATTCTCGAGTCGCCGGTGAACCAGTTGACGACGACGCGCTCCCTCCGCCCCCGATAAGTGAGCAGGATCTCTCCACCGCTCGAACGGCCATCTGGATAGAATCGTACGCCCCCGACTGCACCATGTCGTTCAGTCACAGCGACGGTCAGGGCCAGCTCCATACCCGCAGGCAACTGGCGCATCGCGTCGATGGCTCCGAAGCGGCCGTTCTGCGTATCGACGCCAACGACAATTTCAGCGTTGCGAGCCCGGGCCCTGCTGCGGGCCAGCTGGAGACTCGCTGCAATCGAGCGAGCTTCGGCGTTAATCCGCGCAGCCGCTGTTCTTGGCTTCGCTGCCATGACAGAGGCCGAGACAAGCGCTATGATCGAAAGCACAACGAGTGTCTCTATCAGCGAGAAACCGCCAGAACCGGAAGCGATCCTTTTCATTGATACGCCAGATTGTTGATGGACAGAACTGCGCTCATCACCTGCAGGATCAGGGCTCCCACCAGTCCCCCGATCCCGACGGTAAGTAGCGGAGTCAGAAGTCCGACAAGTTGCTCGATCTTGCCCTGAACTTCACTTTCCAGGCTGGAAGCGACGCGGACGAGCATTTTTGCAAGCTGGCCGGTCTCCTCGCCCACTGCGATAAGGCGTATCATTGCTGGAGGAATCAACCCCGATCCACCGAGCACCTGACTCAGCGCCTTGCCCTCGGGCACCTGACTGATTGCCTCGCTGTAACGGGCGCTCAGATATCGATTGTTCACCAATGAGCGTGCCGTTTGCAGCGCGGCCATGAGTGGTACCCGGGCTTCCACGAGGCTGCCCGCCGAGCGAGCGAACTGGCTCGCCTCACGTCGCTGGATGAGAGATCCAACGACAGGGAGGCGACATTTGAGATGATCGAGCCTCTTCATCGTCTGTTCGTCACTGACTATCCTGCGACAGGCGATCCAACCAGCGATCGCCGCCAGTACGCACCAAAGCAGAAGCCGGGCCCAACTATCCGGCAGATCGGCAAGGACTGCCAGAATGCCGGGCAGGGGCAGACCTGAGTCAGAGAAAATCGGCGTGAGATTCGGAATGAGCACGAAGATGATCACGGCAATCGACATCAGCGACATCAGCAACAGAATTGCAGGATAGACCAGAGATCCGCGGATTTTGTTTCTGATCTCAACCCGCCGAGCCAGCATTTCTGCAATCAGCATGAGCGCCTGTGCCGTCTGTCCTCCGGCCTCTCCGCCTGCCAGGATTGCAATGTAGTCAGGCGGGAAAACCTCTGGCCTCCGCGCCATGGCCTCAGACAGCTGCAGGCCGGCCAGGATATCCTTCAGTAATCCGTTCGCGAGGGCAATCCGCCTCGGTGATGCGCCAGGGCCGGCGAGCACTCGAAATGAAGCATCGACCGGAATGCCGGAACTCACGAGGGACGCAAGCTCAGTGGTAAATGCAGACAGCTCCTTCAGTCCGACGCGCCTGGAGCCCCGCCCAAGCAAACCAGCATTTCCGGGTTCAATCAGAGAGGTAGTCGAATGTGAACGGCTGTCCGCACGAAGCACTGTCTCCACTGGCGTGAGGCCGGCGCTGTAGAGCGCCTCGACCGCCGCATCCAGCTCTTCGGCGACGATCGTGCCCGAGGTAACGACGCCTTGCCTGGTATAAGCACGATACTGGAAAGTGGACACGCGATGCTCCCTAACTCGATCGCGAGACCCTGAGCACTTCCTCAATCGTCGTCTCACCGAGAGAGACTTTGATGAGGCCGGCCTCGTAGAGCGTGTGAAAACCCGCACGTCGTGCGAGAGAGATCATGGTCCGTCGATCGTTATTGCGTCTGCCAACCGCTTCCCGCACATCGTCATCAATAACCAGAAGCTCGGCAACGCTCGTTCGCCCGAGATAACCGGTGCCGTGACAGGCGTCGCAACCGACGGCCTCACGTGCACCCGACCAGTCAATTGCAAGACCTTCCGGAACTGGCCATTTCAGGCGCGACGTAACCTCGGCGCGATAGGCGGCTGGACACGCGCAGTGCGGGCATAACCTGCGTACCAGACGCTGAGCCATCACACCGGTGAGCGTCGAGGCGAGCAGATAACGTTCAATGCCAATGTCCATCAGGCGGGTGATCGCGGCGATGGCACTGTTGGTGTGGAGCGTGGAAAATACAAGATGACCGGTCAGCGACGCCTGAACGGCTATGCGGGCGGTCTCCAGATCACGGATTTCACCGATCATGATGATGTCCGGATCCTGGCGCAGGATCGAGCGAAGGGCGGCGGGGAAATCCAGCCCGATCTGTGGCTGGACCTGGATCTGATTGACGCCAGCGAGTTGATATTCAATCGGATCTTCAACAGTAAAGAGCTTCGATTCCGGGCGATTTAGCTCGTTCAACGCAGTGTATAGCGTTGTCGTCTTGCCACTTCCTGTCGGGCCCGTGACCAGAATGATGCCGCTTGGCAGCGACATGAGACGATGAAGCCCCGCCTGAATGTCTTGATCGAGACCGAGCTTGGAAAAATCCAGTTCGACCCTGGTCCGGTCGAGAATTCTGAGGACAAGGCTCTCGCCGAACGCCGTCGGCAGCGTCGAGACGCGCACGTCAATCTCGGTTCCGCGGACTGCGGTCTTGATACGCCCATCCTGGGGCAATCGACGCTCGGCTATGTCCAGCCTTGCCATGATCTTGATGCGTGTCGTCAGTGCAGCCTTGAGCGTCGATGGCACAACGCGCTCTTGTTGTAGAAATCCATCAAGCCTGATTCGAACCAGAACTGTGTCCCGTCCCGGCTCGATGTGGACGTCGGACGCTCCACGCTCGACTGCACCTGCGATGATCTGGTTCACCAGACGGATGATCGGCGCTTCATTGGCGATGTCACGCAAGCGTTCGACGTCAATCTCGTTTCCATCCGCTACGCCGGGCGCGACAATGCCCTGATCGTCGCCGGATGCTTGCGCACCAGTATCCTGGTAGAGCTTGCGAAATGCGCGCTCAATGTCCGCAGGAGCAATGACAGCGAGATCCACCTTCCGGCCAAGCATGTAGCCGATCGCTCTGTGCGCCTCCTCGTCGAACGGATCGACAGTTGCTAACAGCAGAGCCCCGTTGGAAGTCGATATCGGCAATGTGCGACTGGTCTTCAGGAAAGGGAGCTTCAGGCGATCTGCGAGCACCGGTTGCGCCGGGACATCGGACGATCGCACGACCTCGAGCCCGCAATAAGCAGCATATGCACCACAGAGATCAGCCTCCGAAAGCAGGCCGAGCTTCACCATGACGATATCCAGGCGCTCGGAAGCGGCTTCCGAAGCGCGCCTCGCCCGGGCAATCGCTCCTGCATCGACAAGGCCTTCGCGCACCAGAAGCGCTGAGAACGCATCGGCGAAGCCGTCCTCCTTCGGCTTGGGAACATTGACCAAACCCGTCGTCGGCGACTCCTCGCATATCAATGTCTGTGCATGGGCGAGCATGGGTTTTCGGAGATCCTGACATCCGGCCATCCACACGCTAGAACGATTTTGTTAATTAAGGCTTTTCATACTTTATTTGCCATTTTCATATACGAACTCGCAATCGATGCGGCGAACGAGGTCAATCCTTGCAAGGACGGTCCATGTCGATTGCGCCTGCATGTCGCCGCATGCGGCATCGTCGCGAAGTCCCGAACAGCCATCCCTTCGGCTCCTGCGGGCGCCGCGGCTTCGCGTTGATTACGGTGATCTGGGGTCTTGGTCTCCTCACGCTGCTCGGTGCAGCCGTGATCGTTGGCGCCCGTTATCGCGCCAGGACCGCGCTGGCTGACGGCTCGGTGCTCTCAGCGGCTGCAGCTGCAGAAAGTGCCGTGAATTTTTCCATCGCAAGCATGCTCTCGCCGACGCCGGATACCGGCTTTCCAAAGAAATGCCGAATGCCCGGAGGCGAGCAGGCCGAAATAGTCGTCGAGGAGGAGGTCGGCAAGATCGACATCAATGCCGCCGGGCTGCCGACCCTGGAGCGTTTTTTCGTGGCGGTCGCGAAGGACAAGGCGCTCGGGGACAGAATTGCCGAGAACGTCGTCAATTTCCGGAAGTCACTCCAGCACAAAGAGACCGCTAGTCAAACCCCGCTCACCGGCAATCAGACCGCACCAACGAACGCGCCGAACGACGTAAAACGCTTGGGCTTTTCAACGATCCTGGAGCTGGATCAGATCGACGGCATGTCGCCCGCATTGCTCCGTTCCGCAATCCGCTACACAACTACTCTATCGGGCCGGGTAGAGCCTGTGCCAGAGGTGATGACACCAGCCTTGCGCCTGCTGATGGGCCTCAATCCGGGGCAGACCGAAGCCAGACGCCCGACCCTGCCCGGGAGCTTCACTGTTCGGGTCGACATCCGCGCAATCGACGGGTCACGGTACATTCGGGAAGCTCTGGTGTCATTTGGAGGAGCCTCCACTCAACCCTACGTCATCCGCGAATGGCGACGTGGCGACATCATCTCAGGCGCCGCCGCAAGCCAACTGCCGAACAGCGGCCCGGCCCAGACCTGCTTCAAGCTATAAAGCCGACACAGGACGTTCAACCCTTTGACCGAAGAACGGCCTGAGACCTGGAGTTTCTCGCCGATTCTTCCAGCCGCTCTCTCTCTTCGGCTACAGCGGGACCAGGCTCGAGCACCGTACATCCTTTCGTACGCTGAAGATCGGTCAGAGCATCCAGCCGCCGGCGTTCGTCAGCCAGCTGCTTTGGTGCATCGAGCGGAAACCGGTCGGAATCATAGCCCGCCAGCGATCCTGCCGCGAGCCAGTATTCGAGGCGAGCAGCGCGCTTGACCGAGAAGCGGAACGAGCCCGCGATCGCGTTGCAGGACATGGATTCATCGACGGGCAACAGCATATAGGGTGGCGGCGGATCAATCACGTAAGGCTGGCTGGTCAAGCAACCGGCCAATAGATACGGCAATGCGCAAACGCTAACCAACCGGGAGACCAGCCGAGCGCCTCGTATCACGGCGTCACCAGGCGCTGCGCGGTATTGAGGGGCGCCCGCTGGCGCGTTGTGGCGTGCGGCATATAGACATTCATCTTGCGGCGATATTCTTCGGTGACCAGCCGGCTTTCGGTCCCGTCGCGAACAACCTTCGGCGTGATCAAGATGACGAGCTCGGTTTTCGCAACCGCGTCCTTCTTGTTTGCAAACAACGCACCAACCCCCGGAATGTCTCCCAGGATCGGCAACTGGTTGCTGCTTTTGCTGGCGCTGTCCTGGATCATGCCGCCCAGCGCCAGGACCTCACCGTCGCTCACGACAACCGTCGTCTTGACCCGTCGCTGCTGAATGGTGGGAGAATTGATATTCGACGTCGTTGTCCTGACGACACTACTGACTTCCTGCTCGATATCGAGCTGTACCCGCCCGCTCTCATTGATGCGCGGGGTCACTGAGAGAATCACGCCCGTATCTTGCATCGTGATGGAGTTCACGATTGCCGTCTGGGCGGTAACCGTGCTCGTCGCAGTCTGCGTCGTGATCGGAACCTGATCGCCGATCTGAAGACGCGCCGTCTTGTTGTCGAGCACCATCAGAGACGGTGTGGAGATGATATTGACATGAGTCAGGGCGTTCAGCGCGCTCAGGGTCGCCGCTATGTTCGCAGTGTTGATGGCATAGTTGAAACCGGGGAACGCGGCTGCCACGCCGCCGGTAAGAGCATTGGAGAATGTTGCGGTCGGAGTTCCATTCTTCGCAAATTGCCACTGCAGCCCAAACTGAAGATCATCATTAAGGGTCACCTCCGCGATCACAGCCTCGATCAAGACCTGGCTCGCCACCACGTCAAGACCCTGCACGACGCGCAGCACACGCTGGTAGTCGCGCTCATTGGCCATGATCAGCAGCGAATTCTTGGTGTCGTCAGCAACAATCTTCATCACTGGCTCAGCGCCCGTGCTGGATGCCGTGTTGTTGTCCACCATGTCAGCCAACGCTCCGTCGGGATCGCCGTTTGAAGAGCGCGATGCCACCATCGTGTCTGCCGCTTTCCCCAAACCTGCTTGCATGGTGAGGTCCGAAGCGCCGATGCCGGTCGCCGAGGATTTGCTCGCATCGCTTCCGAAGGAGATCTGCTTCGATTTCGGCGCGACGTTGCGGCTTGTCGGGCGCACGACCTTCATCTCTTGCGAGAACATGGACTGAAGGATTCCGGCGAGTTCACCGGCTGTCCGGTTCTGGACTTGATAGACGTGAAGTTGCGGTTCTGTGCCGCTGGCGCGGGCGTCAAGTCGCCTGATCCAGGATTGCGCGCGCGGGATATATCCTGGATTGGAGGTAACGACGAGGATTGCACCGAGCCTTGTATTGGCGATGAACCGCACCCTCCCCTTCAGGGGACCCTCCTTGTCCGAGGCAAATACCGCTTTCAGCTCGTCGACCATCCTTTCAGGCTGAGCTGCCCTGACAGGTACGACTGCGAATGACATGCCCTTCATCACATCAACGTCAAAGATCGAAACCGAGTCGAGCATGCTGTCGATTTCGGCCTGTGAGCCCTTCAGCGCGATGATGTTGCGTCCATCGTCGGCCTGCACGATAGCTCCCTTTGGCACCATCGGTTCGAGCACGCGCGCCACTTCCGTGGCTGCGACGTATTTCAGCTGGACGATGCGAACGCCACTGCCGGTAACCGCACTGTTGGTAGCGTCGCGGACAGTGCTTACAGCCCCGGTCGCAGACTGGTCGGCCGGAGCGATCCGGTAAATGCCACGGTTCTGTACCAGCACTGCGCCGATCGGAGCGATGGCCGTCTGGAAAATCTCGAGGGCATCCGCTTTGGAGACCGGGTTGCTGGTCTGGACCGAAACAACCCCGTCGACCCGGGGGTCGACTACATAGTTGACGCCGAGGAGATCTCCCAAAACCGTCTTGGCTGCCTGCTGTAGGGGAACGTTGGCCAGATTGAGGACGACATTGCCATTGGCAGCCACCGAGCTTGACTTGGCCGCTGCCGAGCCGATCATCCGGCCGTCGCCACCCTCAACGGTGGCGACTGCCCTGGATGATGGTGACGGCAGCGCGATGGCACCCGTCGGCATCAGGTCCTGGGCGTTCGCCTCGAAGGATACCGGCTGGCCTGATAACCTGGGCTGAACGTTCAGGGTCGGACTGACGATTCCCGGGGCGCCACAGCCGGCGACGAGGCTTGCGAGCAGGCAAACCACAGAACCCGTGAGGTGGCCACGAGACATCGGCAAAGCAAGCTCCGAACATAAAAAGGCGCACGCGCGGGAATTCGAGCGTAAACAACTGGTAAATCATCATGGTTAATCCAACGTAAAAGCCGTTCCGGCCCGGGATCCCGGGCGGCGGGTTTCAGCGTGCGGGGAATGAACCAGACTGATCCTGCCTCAAGCCGGTCCTCTCGGGACGGCAGGGCTGCACAGAAGCTTTCTGACGAGGCGCAAAAGTGCACGGTCAGATTGGCTTCGAGACTGCCGTAGCTCCGAATAACCGAGCAGGGGTCCCGGTAGATCTTACCTGGGTTGGCAACTCTGGCGACAGACCTGCGCCTGGCTGTCACAGGACGCGAAGCATGGAGCGCCGAGGGTGGTCGGACAGACCCGCTTGCATGCTGCGTTCTGATTGTCGCAATTGGCCGTGCAAGCTTCACTTGCCGCATCGGCGAGCCGGAGCTTCGCGCGGCTGAAATCTTCCGTCGATGCCTGCGCGAGCTGAGGCAAGGCAAGGCCGATGATCAGGGCCATAACGAGTTTCACCTGGGGCCTCCTCCTTGCTGAATGGAGCGCTGCAACGGCGCGATCAATTCCAGATCCGAATTAGCGGCGGCCTGAGATCAGGAAGTCGTCGATCGAGCGGCCGGCCCGTAGTGCGGCCGTGAGCCATTTCGGCTGCTTTCCCCGACCCGACCATGTCTCGTAGGGAGCACTCAGATTGCGATACTTGGGGTGAACCTGAGGATAAGGCCGTCGTTCGCGCGAAGAGGGAGCGACGGGCGGATTGGCG
This sequence comes from Bradyrhizobium sp. WSM1417, assembly GCF_000515415.1. Lineage (NCBI taxonomy): Bacteria > Pseudomonadati > Pseudomonadota > Alphaproteobacteria > Hyphomicrobiales > Nitrobacteraceae > Bradyrhizobium > Bradyrhizobium sp. WSM1417. The sequence goes on along the minus strand of NZ_KI911783.1, from coordinate 2,745,749 downwards.
GCCTCATTCTCACGACGAAGCTGCGCCAACCGCTTCTCAAGAGCTCGCTTCTCGGCGTTCAGCCGTACCGACAAGAGCTCATTGAGCTCCTCGTGTAGCTGCCAGAGCTCATCCAGCGACATGCTTTCCAGATTGGGCTTCTTCATCCGTCCGTCGTAGCGTAGCAGCTTCCGCTGCGTGAACTCGGCACATCATGATTCGATATGTTGAATGATGTTCCATTTTTTCACATTTTTCCAAGTGTGATTTATTTCCGTCCCCGCAAAGTTGGTACTTCGCGGCATGGAATAAGTGCAAGCCATTGAAAGAAAGAAGCTAAGAATAATTTATTGGCGAATTGATGTCACCGCGGGAAAGCAATCCTGCAGTTGCGATCCGCACGCAATTCTCGCGCTAATAGGCATTCCGCTTTCGGGCAACCTCGAAAAAGGTCTTGATCAGGATCTGGACATCGAGCCAAAGGCTCCAGTTGTTGACGTACCAAAGATCGAGTTTTACGCGCTCGGCGATGGCCTCCACGGTGGGCGTGGCGCCCCGGGAGCCATTGCACTGCGCCCACCCCGTCAGCCCTGGCTTGACATGATGCCGGAAGGCATAGTCTTCGAGGATTCTCTCGAAATAGCTGTCATGGGCAAGCGCATGAGGTCTGGGACCGATCAGAGACATCTCACCCGTAAGAACGTTGAGCAATTGCGGGAGTTCGTCGATGCTGGCGGCCCGCAGGAAGCGCCCGATCGGCGTCACCCGCGGATCCTCCCGACTGGCCTGAACCACGACTGGACCATCCTCCTGCACTTTCATAGTGCGGAATTTCAGCATTACGAATTCTTTGCCGTTGAAGCCTTTTCGACGCTGACGGAAAATGACCGGCCCTTCACTGTCCAGTTTGATGGCAATCGCCGTGAGAACAAAAATCGGAAGCAGTGCAGCCAGAGCCGGTCCAGCAACCAGGATGTCCATCGCACGCTTGACGACCCGCTCGACCGCGCTCAGCGGCGCACGCTGGATTTCGACGGCGAGCACCCGTTGACGCGCCGACGACACGAAATTGGACAGCGATCGAACGTGCAAATCCGGCAGCAACCGCGAGGAAACCGGTAAGTTCTTGACTTTCTCCCGCGCAAATTCAATTCGCGCGTCATCGTTCCAGGGGAGCACCAGAAGCACCTCCCGGCAGTTGTTGCGACGAACAAAGGCCCCGACCTGGCCAAAAACGCCTTCGTCGGCAGCCAGCCGCTTCTCGCAATCGGGCTCGCTGCTCAACAAGAACTCTTTGACGTCCGTTGCCCCGAACAGCGCGAGGCGATCTCTCGGGGCAAGGGCAAGAAGCTCTCTCTGATCCCCGACAAGGACTGCATCCCTGCGTCTGATTCCCCCCTTCGCAACAGCCGACGCCAAATTGGTCTTGGTCGCCTTGCGGACAGCCAGGAGACCGATCGGAGTCACCAGATAAAAAGCGAAGAAGGTGCCGCGCGAATAATCTCCGCCGATTTTCAGGATGAAGGCAAAGAACGCCAGCAGGATTCCGGTGCTGAACCAGCAAACGAGGATTTCCGTGATCTCGACCCCCGGCTTGGCGCTGTCGGGCAGGTCATAATAGCCGATCCCGCTCATACGCAGGATATAGATGAATGCAGCCATGAGGCCGACCGCACAGCACGGCAGCAGGCTCGGTACGGGGCTGCCCGCTGCAAGATGGTAGACTATTCCACCACCAATGCTCGCCAGAATGATGACGAGCGCGTCCGAGGTAGACAATGCGTAGGGAATAAAGTCCGACGACCAGATTGTTCCTTTTTGGACATGCGCCTGGTCGACCTGACGCGCTTCTTTCTCGCGAATATCCGAACCAATCGACATCAAACTTCACCAAATTCTAACGGCAAATTAATCGGGGAGATGAACCACAAAAATCGGCTTTTGACAAACGTCCCAATAACTTTTTGTTAGCAATTTTAAGCTTAGGCTCGTTGTCTGTGCGGAGCAACATGAATTTAGGCGCCGGCTCTCTGCCCCGAAGCATGGTTAAGGCAGGGCGACGCTGCACTGGCTGTTGTGCGCCAGCACGTTCCTGCACCTTCACTCCGGCGTCATCGTCCTGCTCCTGCCCCGTTAGGGGCGCCACCTCTTTGAAGGATTCGCCGTCAGGTTGGACGAGGGCCTTGTCGGATGGATTGGTCATAACCGCCGCCCGGTCTTCCTGAGCGCCCGGCGGCATGCCTGGATTGAGCGCCCGTGCCTGCTCAACCAGGTTCCCCACAGTCTGACTTACGCTCGGCACCAAATATGAGCCGAGAAGCCCTGTGGGTCGGCTTCCAAACGACATGCGCATGGATCCGTCCCCAAAAGGGTCAACTTCTGTTTTGGCCGCCCGGAGCCTGGAAGCCATGGAACAGAGTTACCGGGCCGTGCCGGAGAATGAACCAGCATTGCGCAAACATGAGAAGGATCGTGAATGCCTCGCACCGGTGCCACCATGACCAGCAACGCGAATCCCTCCGACGCGGGCACCACTGCCAGGCGAGACCCTGGCCGATTCGATGATCGCAGTGCAACCAACTGAGAAATCAAGCAGCACGGAGTGGCAGTCATTGCTTCCGTGCCGGATTGACTCGCCCGCAACCATAGAGCCGAATGGTCTTTTGTCTTCGTGGGCGCATTTATGAGCTACTTCGCAGAACTGCAGACCGGTCATTGGCTGATCCTGGCTGGATGCGTTTCGATCCTCGCCGGGGCAATCGGGATGTCGATAGCGAAATCGGGCTGAAGAACCGACCAGGGGTCCCATGAAAAGGACCTGTCAGAGAGTGCGGTTGTAAATTGCGTTCTCAGGCGTCGGGTTCTCAAGCACTCTCAAAGGACCCTTCGGTAGAATCACGAGCCCACTTCGACGCGACAACTGGAGCAGGGCACACTCCGGACCGGATTGAATTTAGCTTGGCGACAAACTTCAACCCGACGCCTGGCTTGGTGAGAGGTATCTTGAGCCCGTCCGGTGATCACTACGTCTTCGGACCTTTCCTCCTACCCTGTTCAAGAACAGCGGCACCAATCACGGGGTCAAGTTGGTCGGCTTCGGTAACTTCGCAGGCGATTACTTTCCAACTCAGCATCCAGCTTCAGTTTTGCGGAAATCTGCCGGCAACTGACGATCCATACGCCGGAGTGACGAGCTATACGTCAGGCACATTGATTGTGCCTGAACCATCAACCTCGTCGATGATGCTCTCCGGCTTTCATGGTGTACGCTTTCCAGCCTGACATCGTCGCAAGCAGGCCCGCTTGTTGCCTGATCTCAATTGCTCATCAACAACTACAGAGAGCGCCTCGGGCGGTCTTTCTTTTCATTGGTCGCAGGCTCGGCGCACTCTATCCTGATAGCGCGGCCGAGCATTTGGATTGAGCTGATCCACTTCGGCGCAATCGCTCTGGTAAATCGAGTTCTGACGACTGCTGTTACCTTTATCGGCGGCGCTCGGCGGCAAGCCCTCGCGCTTGTTCGGACGTCCATCGACACGCAAGTCAACGGGCCCGTTTGGTTGTCGCAGATCGACCTGCGCCAGCGCAGGTGTAGAGACCAACATTACGGCAATGACCCAGGTGGTGAAGCGGGACATCTTGCCCTCCGGACAGCTGTTGCAGGGATAGGCCAGTATCGGCGGTTTCGTTCCGCAAGCCCGATCACGTACTTGGGAACGGCACCGGCTGGCAAGGTATCGAGAATACTGCCGACAGAGATGGGGATTGCAAACAATGATCGAGCTCAACCTGGCCATCGCAACTGGTCTCGGCGCGTTGCTTGCCGGAGGGCTTGTGCCGATACGACGTGCGGGCGGCGCGCCGCCACTGATGCAGAGACGGCCTTGAGCGTCCTGCCTTGTTGCTAACGGAGACGGGATCTCCCTTAACCTTGAGAAGTGAGGTTAATCCGAACCTGTCCTTGAGACCAGGGGCGCACCCGGCTAATGCTTGTCGCGCCGGTCGCGGATGGTCTTGCCCCCAGGTCGATCCCCGAAGACCACGATTTGAACTGTCCGGCATGGGCCGCCAGCAACGCCCCCAGGTCTGGCGGCCCACCTTTTGCTGGAGCGCGCGGATGTCATTCAAAGACCCTCGGACCATGAAGCGCTCACCCATGACAGATTGGGCTTCCCTCCCGCTATCGACAAGGCGAGAGAGCGCGCCGAAGAGCTGTATCAGCAGATCGAGCGGCACGCTGTGTTCTGCACGCGTATCGAACGGCCGGAGGAAAACACGATGGTTGAGAACCTGTTCAGAGGGTCCGTGGACAGCGGCTGGGCGAGGTCGCCGCACGTCCGGAGCCTCGAATGAGCGGTCGTCCCCCACAAGCACATAGCTCTGGTGAAAGAGCTTTCAGCGAATCGAGCGGCGGCTGAGCTAAAAGATGCGACTTTGGATTGCAGACAATCCAGTAAGCAGCCGGACGTCAAGGCCACAGCCGCAGTCGAAGGTCAAGAAACCCCAATGTTCGACAAGACAGCAGATCAAAGTGATGTGGCGATTGAGAGCCGCAAACGTTCCGACCTGTTCTTCCCTCTGGTATTCAGTGCAAGTGCGGTCGTCGTTACTGTCGTCTGGCTTGCCGCGATTGGTTGGTTGGTATGGCAACCGATCGGCTACCTGGCTGCCTTGTTATTCGAATAAACAATCCTGCTTGGCAGCACATGAGTCTACCCAGGCGAACAGGAGTGTGCGATTTCGATAGCATCCATCTGCTTTGTGCTTGGTGCCTGCTTCTCGTTGTCCTTTGTCGCGTTTAAACCCAGGATCGACGCGTGGCTTGACAAGCAATAGCCTGGCGTCGACCAAACCCCCACGGACGCTCGACAATCGGTCAGAACCTGTCCATGTCAAGCTGCGCGGCCAATATTGAGCACAGCGAATTACCTTTTCAGGTGGTTCAGCAGAAGCCTTCGGCCAGCCTTGTGGTTTGCGCGCGCCGGCCCCTTCCGGGCCGAACAATGCAGGCAAATACAGCCTTGCCGGGCTGTTTACGCGTGCTTCCCACTTTCGCTTCTCCGATCAGTTTCGGGTGCAACGCAAACTGCCAGGTTGCCCCCTGTACCAGCACGGGCCTGCTCCTGAGCCTCCTGGCTGCGGCCGGGGCCAACAGAGTGCGCCTGCCTTATCGCACCCCGACTTCGTTGGAGTTTCACGTCTTATGCGAGCAGCCAGAATCCTGTTGCGCCTCGCCACCCTCGGGTGGCTTGCCTTTATTGTTTTTGCGACCCTGTCCCGGCTTTCCTCGAGGCCAACTCTTGTCAATACCGACACAGAGCTGATCACAGCTTTTGAACGGTTCTGCGCTTACGCCGTACTCGGCTTCCTTTTTCGGCTTTCAGTCCCTGATCGCCCAAGGCTGGTCGCGATCTCTATCCTGGGGATTATCGTTGGACTCGAGTTTGCGCAGTTCGTCGTTCCAGATCGAGACCCGCGCCTGATCGACACACTGGAAAAAGCGCTTGGTGGCTGGGTTGGGTTTTTCGTCTCGTTTCTCGCCGAAAAGGTTTTCCGTCGCGTCTTTCGTCTCGGCTAGGCGCCATCAAACGGCTCGCACTGTGATGTCCGGTTTGCCGCCAGCATCGGCCGAGGAGCGGGTGGCCCTCCGCGTCCCTTGATGGGCCAAATTGCTATACCGCGCCTGCAGGCTGGCAAAGGCCGCCCGAAGGCCGCCCAGTATCAAACCTTGATCACGGATCAGATGGCCCTTAATGCTGGCCTCGACTTGCGCCCATAAGCCGTCAAGCTGGTGCCCGCGAAGCCAGAAATGAGCACGGCCCGTATGGAGGGCTCGGGTAAAGCAGCTACAGCAGCAGGCCTATAGTCCCAGGTGATCTCCATATGGGGATTGAAATCCTTCGCGACTACCGCGACGCAATCCCCGGTATCAAGTGAGCTGGACTGTTTGAGCACCGCCGTCCCCGAGCCTGGGTGTTGCGGACCTCAATCGCATCGACCATCGGGAAGAAGTCTTCCACGTCGGCTTTGAAACGAACTGCACGATCGCCTTGCCGTCACCCGATCAATGGCCGGCGCCATTCAAGGCCTTCAGCAAGCTGACACTTGTGATCCGCACGGAGGCGTGCCTCATTGCACACTTGTCCGGACGTCGAGTGCATCGAACTGAGAGATCACACAGGGACGCGCATCATACGAAAGCGCCCTTATCCGTGACGGGCGTCCCGGTCTGAAGTCGCCGACAAGGTGCCACACCGCCGACTTCACCGACCACCCCGGCCGACTTTCGCCAGCCAAACGCCGGATTGACGGTGACGCCTCATGCAATGCAACTTCACTGAACTCTCAGGCTAGCTGCGCGAGTCTCGAAAGCATCATCCCGGATGGATGCTGTCCGGCAATTGCGCCCGCTGTCGCACGCGGGCTATAGTCCGGCGGGACCCGCATCGCCTGGGTCGCTCTGGAGATGATTAAGTGGTCTATAGGGAAGCGCGGAAATCGTTCGTTGTGAGTTTTCTTTTCACAGCACGGCGATTGCTTGGAATTGCGACATTCGCCCTCGCGCTTACGCTGCTCGCTCCCAAGCTTTTTCTTCTTTTCGACAATCCGAAGGGGGCCAGTTTCTCGGCAACATTGCTGGACGCGCGGGACCTTATTCTCAAGAAGGCATCACCGCTCCTTCATCATTACATACCGACGAACATTGCCGGCGCCGATCGATCTGACTGGATTCTGATAGGCCTGGCGATCCTCGTTACTTTCACGGTTGGATCTTTGGCTCAAAGGAGCCAGCACTCGTTCAACCGCCGCCTGCTTAGAGCCTCTGCGCAGGAGTGGCGCGAGAAGGAGGGTGTGAAACCGGGCTCCGCCCTCGACAAGCAGCTGGAGAGCAAACTGAGAGTCGCGGAAAGCGATAACGCGGTAAACCGGCAAGACCTTTTGAAGGTGTTCGCTGAAACGAAGAAAAAACTCGATTCATTCGGACGAGAAGTTGCGTTTCTGGCGGTTGATGTCGTCGGATCTGCCCAGATGAAAACCGGCGAGGATCCCGCGTCGGTTCAGTACGACTTTGCTGAATACCGAAAGCTGGTGGAGCGCATATTCCGGGCCCGCGGTGTCTTGAAGACGGCCTGGACACCTGACGGGGTCATGGCCTGCTTTGCTCACGTGGAGGACGCGTGCCAGGCCGGCAAGGACGTGATCAAGAGCCTCAAGGGGTTCAACCGGGACGTGAAGATTTCGAAGGCCGATTATTCTGTGCGCTGCGGCGTCAACGCCGGTCTCGTCTATTTCGACGACTCGACCCCACTGGAGACCATTTCCGACAGGGTCATCGATGTGGCCGGCCATATGCAAAAGCACGCCGAGCCCAACACAGTCCTGATCGCCCGAAAAGTTATCGAACCCCTGCGTCAGCTCGAGGAATTTACCCACACGAGCCAGGTCATCGACGGGTATGAGGCCAGTGTATGGCGCGATTCGGCAACCGTATAACCCGCTCGTCTGGCACCAGCTGCTCCCCTCCGGCCTGCTCATTTTTCGGGTAACATTTACCCTGTATTGCCAATGCTTTGTTTTCCCTTCATGATTGCCGAAACATCATTTGTATGAAGGGCGGGCTCCGATTAAGCTGGTTCCCCTAAATACCGACAGATAATTCGGCCTTGTGCGGCGCATCGACCGCACTGGCGAGTCGATTTTGGGGCTTCGGACATGCATCTCCCGCATCGGGACGAGTTCACGCGTTCTATTCCTGTTCGAACCTTTCTTGTCGTCATCGGCACCCGGCCGGAAGTCATCAAGCTGGCGCCGGTTATCCGGCGCCTGCGCGGCACAGGATGGGCCGACGTCAGGGTCGTAACCAGCGGTCAACAGAGCGACTTGCTTGATCTGACACTGGCCGAATTCGGACTCATACCTGACATTGCAATCCGGCACCGTGGGACCTCCCTTAGCCCCGCGCAGACCGCAAGTCGACTTCTCGGCAGACTGGATCGCATTCTCGAAAGCGAACAACCGGACTGTGTCATCGCGCAGGGAGACACAACCACGGCATATGCAGCCTCGGTTGCCGCATTTTACCGAAAGGCACCCTTCGTTCATATTGAAGCCGGATTGCGGACCCCCGAGCTCGACGCGCCCTTCCCTGAGGAATTCCATCGGCGCGCAATCGCCGTTTCGTCAGCGCTACATTTCGCCCCAACTTCAGCAGCGGCTCAAAACCTGATCAATGAGAACGTGCCGAGAGACAAGGTGTTCGTGTCAGGCAATACGGTGATTGACTCGCTCCTGGAAATCGCCGCCACCAGGCCGCCTGCCCCGCCGGAGTTTCAGGCGAGACGCATGATACTGCTGACTGCGCACCGCAGAGAAAATTTCGGCACGAGATTGAGGGATGCTCTCACGGCAGTGAGAGCTTTTGTCGACCTCACCCCGGATGTTGGCGTCTACTTCCCTGTCCATCCGAACCCGAACGCCCGCGAGGCGGCCATGGAGGTTCTCTCTGGTCACCCCAGGATTCATCTCGTTGAACCCCTCAGCTACCGGGCCATGGTCGCGGCCATCCAGAATGCCTGGTGCGTCGTGACGGATAGTGGGGGATTGCAGGAAGAGGCTCCGGCCCTCGCCAAACCAGTCCTGGTCCTGAGGGACGTCACCGAACGTCCGGAGGCAGTCGCGTCGGGCGTTGTAGAGCTCGTGGGGACCTCTCGCGAAGCAGTCTTCAAGTCGCTCCACGAGCTAAACAAAACGCCGGCAAAATATACGAAGATGGCGCGCTCCGTATTTCCGTATGGCGACGGGCACGCCAGCCGCCGAATCGTCGAGGTCCTCTACCGGTATTTCGTGACTGGCCAGGACCAGAAACCAGCAACAATTGCTCCTCTTCGGCATGCATCCTGACTCATGGCCAATCTGACCGCCTATCTTCCGTGGTATCTTTATTCGGTTGAGATCATGATGCTCGTGGCGGGCATCATCATTGTTGTGTCCAGCTTCGACGATCTCGTGGTGGATGTGCTGTACTGGACCGGGCGGCTGTTCGGCATCACGAGAACCAGGGACTTGCCCGACGTAGAGCTTCTCGAGCAGCTGCCGGAGCGGCCAATCGCGATCATGATCCCATGCTGGAAAGAGCACGACGTTATTTTTTCCATGCTGTCTTCAAACTCCCGGCTGCTTCGCTATCAACAAGCTCACTATTTCGTCGGCGTCTATCTCAACGATCCGCCGACCCAGGATGAGATCCGAAAGGCGCAGAGCCTCTATCCGAACATTCATATGGTCCTGGTACCCCGGGATGGTCCGACCAGCAAGGCAGACTGCCTGAACCAGATTGTCTCGGACATCTTCATGTTCGAGGCCGAGAAATCGATCCAGTTTGCCGGGGTCGTCATGCACGACTCCGAGGATCTCATTCATCCTCTCGAGTTGAAGCTCTTCAACAAACTCGTCGATCTCTACGATTTCGTTCAGCTGCCGGTCTATTCGTTCTCTCGCCCCGTTCTGTCATTGATCGGCGGCATCTACATGGACGAGTTTGCGGAAATGCACACCAAGGACCTCGAGGTCCGGCAACGCATCTCCGGCGTCATCCCTTGCGCGGGCGTGTCCGCCTGCTTCAGCCGCGAAGCGATGCTTCATCTCGTCGACCAGAACCAGGGCGAAGCCTTCCGCGTCACGTCCTTCACCGAAGACTACGACATCGCCTTTCGCGTTTCGGAGCTTGGTTTCAAGTCCGCCTTCATCGCCTACCCGGCGAAGTACGCCATCGACATCGATATCGATACCGGCAATCCTGGCATCCTCCACCGGAGCCTTCCGATCGCAACGCGTGAATTCTTTCCCTCCGCGCTGGAAGCAGCGTACCGGCAGCGCGCCCGATGGTTGCTGGGGATCGTCTTTCAGGGGACCGAAGAAATCGGCTGGAAGGGCAAGTTCGGCACGAAGTACTTTCTGGCGCGCGACCGAAAAGGTGTGATCACCAGTCCTGCGGTCATGCTTGCCTACTTCGCCATGGCGAATTTGATCCTGTTCGAAGCTTTCCGCTGGTATCTCGACCCCAATCACGAGCTTTCTTACGCCATCCTGTCGTCAGATTGGGCGAAGACCCTATTTTGGGTGACCTTCTGCTTCCTCATATGGCGGCTGCTGAACCGCATGATCTTCACTGGCATGATTTACAATCTGCGCCATGCTCTTATGTCGGCGCCACGGCTCATCGTCGGGAATTTCGTCAATTTCTTTGCCACATGGCGCGCTGTCCGCATCTATACAAGCCACCGCGTTTCCGGCCGGCCTCTGGTGTGGGACAAGACTTCACACTCCTATCCCATCCAGATGGGCGAGTTGGAGCTTCCCACTTCGGACAGCGAGCTGCCGGGCGGGGCGGGCGCGTCCTAGCTGTATTGGAGAGCGGAACGATTCGCCGAACGCCGGAGCGGACAGGTCTGCTCGGCGGGTCCGAGGACCAGTCGCCACACCGGTCGCACGGCAAATAGTGCGATACCGACTCCGATGGCCGCTAGCTGCAATTCAGGGTGAAGGACGACGGCAACGAGAACGGCCCAGCCCAGCGCGATCGCGCAGATATCAAGAAACTGACCGCGTGACTTGGCCGCCCCGACGAACCCCTGGTCAAGCGCCGAAGCGATTGCCGCGAGCCCATCGACAGCCTCACGGCTCGGAGCCGCGGAAAAGTCAGCTGAAAATCCATAGTTTGCAGTAGACATTAACGCCCCCGTCGTCAGCCTCTTGCGGGCTCCAAGGGGGCTTTTTGACATGCGAGCTGTTTCGCGCAGCTCAAACCAAATAATACAGTTTTATCTACCTCCCGAGTTCCACTCGGCTATCACCTCCCTTTGGCGGGATGGGCAACGTTGAGTTAACAGCATCAGCTTGAACCGACCCTGCCCTGCGAGGTCGGCCAGAGATCAAACGCCGACCTCCGGGATGCGTTCCGCGCGTCCTCGTGGTTTGCGACATCTTTATCGATGGAGATAATTGAGGCAGACTTGCTCTCGAAACATCGGCATCAACGCCATCTCTGGCATGCCCGTCAGTTCATCTTCCAGAATATTACATTTCGATCGTTCATTGCCCTCGCACCAGTTTTCCGGCGTTGAGCTGACGGTTCCTACCCGGAGATGAGCTCGAACGAGCCCGGTTGCGTTCGAGGCGTGCTGTCGCTCGATGATGTACGCGCAGCAACTCGCGCGAACTCTGATGCCGATCATGTCCCAAAGATGTCTCTCGTGCGGCAAACTTTGCTCACAAATCAATTGTGGCGAGAAAGCAAACATGTTGCCTAGTCTCTGATCACAAAAGCTGACAATGGATTACGAGTAAGTTGCAGGAAGGCCACAAAGTCGCGCGTTTCTTTTCGATAAAACCCGATGAGAGTGACTCGACGATAGGATGATTGCTACGCTCGAGCGCAGTAAACGGACGGCGTGAGGTGATAGTGGCGAGCGAAACAAGTAGACCATCGATTGAGATCAGCATTCATCAGGTCGTGGCGCTGGCCCTTGTCCTTGTGATGATGACCGGCTGCGCTGGTGTCATTCCGATGGACGCACCGGATGCCGCTGCCGTTCACGAGAATGCCGCCATCATCACGGCCCCATCCGCACCGCTTCCTTATGTCCTGATGCCGGTCAATCCGGTCGTCCTCACAGCGTCGAACGCGATCACCAATGCGACAGGCATCTCCTTCGCTTCTGTACCGGGCGGGCACTATCGTGAAGCGCCCATTAGCGTGGGCGACATTCTGACTGTCACCGTATTTGAGGCACAGGCGGGAGGTCTTTTCATTCCCGGTGAAGCCGGCGTCAGGTCCGGCAATTTCGTCGACATTCCGCGACAGCAGGTTGATCAATCGGGAAGCATCAACATCCCTTACGCCGGGTCAATCAGGGTCGCAGGGCAAAATCCGCGCGCGGTGTCAAATATCATCCGCGACCGCCTCAAGGACCGCGCAATCGAGCCGCAAGTCGTCGTGGCTGTCGCCGAACAACGAGGTAACCAGGTCAGCGTGCTCGGAGAGGTCAACACCCCGTCGCGTTTCCCGATTGACCCGGGTGGACTGCATTTGCTGGCGGCGATCGCCAAGGCCGGCGGCCCCAAGTTTCCGGACTATGAGGTCACCGTCACTCTCAAGCGGGGAAACCGAACTTACACGCAGTACGTTTCAAGCGTGGTCCAGCGACCTTCCGAAGACGTATTGCTATCCCCGGGAGACGTCGTTTTCCTGACCCGCGTTCCGCGGGTATTCATGGCCTTCGGGTCCACACCTTCGCCCGGCTCCATTGGTGGCACCAACAATCGTCGCTTTACCTTCGAAAATGCGGAGATGTCACTGGCTGAAGCCTTGGCCAAGGCTGGCGGTCTCGACGGCAGCCGCGCCAACTCAAAATCTGTTTTCGTCTACCGTTTCGAGCCCAGGCGACTGATGGAAAGCGTTGGCCTCAATGTAGCTGGATTCCCGACAATTGAGGTACCTGCCGTTTACAAGTTCGATATGAGCAAACCTGACGGCTGGTTCCAGGCAGATTCGTTCAGAATGCGTGATCACGACGTGATTTCGGTCGCAGAATCTCCGTCGACCGAATTCATCAAGATCATGGCGCCGCTGGACGCGGCTACAACCAATGCAGCAAACATAAACTCCATCGTAACCGCGAGGTAGTCTGACGGACACAAGACCAGGTCGGCCCCCAAACCTGATGAGGGATGGAAACACACACCCTTGGTATAGCCGCCCAGTTGAGCAGTTGGCTCGTTTGCAATGGGTTCTAGGACTTCCGAAACTGCCGTCCGCGCCGGCCTGAGATTCATGTCCAACAAAGTTCATGTTGCAGACAAATTGAAGCATCGACTTCAGCCAATCTTAGACCGCCGGCACTAGAGCTAGGGGACGGTTTGGAGTCCCTGAACGATGTTGCTGATAGCAGGTAGTATTTCGACGGGGCTGGTCCTCGGTCTGCGGTACGGAGTCTTCGTCCTCGTGCCTGTTATTCTTGTTGGGGCGGTCGCGATTTGCGCGATCTCGCCGCAATCGCTTTGGCAAGCCTGCGGTTCTGTTGCAACCTTTGCCGTCCTGCTGCAAATCAGTTATGTCGGCGGCGCGCTGTTGAGATTTGCTACACGCGGAGGAATGATCGCCAACGGCCCAGGTCCGTTAAGCCGCGCCCGATCGCACTGATGTCAGCTTTTTTCGCGTCAGGACACACGCGACGGCTTGGGGTCTAATGAAGCCGCCAAGGCGCTCAAGGCCGAAAATCCGGGAACCGGCTCTGCATGGCCACCTTGACGAACCTGAAGTGGGCGATCGCAGTCCCAAGCTCTTTTAGCCGCTTCTGGCTGTTTACGATCTCGGCGTCGAACAGGTCGTGATGATGGCTATCGAGCGGCTCCCGATGCAGATACTCGTCGTCGCCGTTGCCAAGAGTAACCGCCGCTCGGGCTAACACATCGTCGACCCGCCGGCCAAGGCCCGCCCGCTCACGTTCCGCCGCCTCCAGAGCACCCTCGATAGCAGCCATGATCGCTCCGACCCGATGCTGATCGGTTTCGGCGTCTCGATCAGCCGAGCGCACCCGAAATTCGGACACACCGACACGGCGAAGGAAATTCTGGCTGCGAGCACTCAGAAACAGCTGGAACATGGATGAAATACTCGTTCGAGATCAGCGTTCGAAGAAGATCGCTCTTCTGTGGTTAATGAAGATTTAACGACTAGACACAGACCGCGTGAACGATCCAGTTCCGCCAAGCGCTGTCATGCTTCTCGTAAAGCGCCATCCATCTCTGTTCATCGGGCCCGAGCGCACTCGTGGTCTCTCCGTCCCGATCGCTCGTGCCCTGCCCGGCCTGTTTCCGATCCAAGCCTTCGAATTCTTGTGTTTCCTCGATCGTCAGGCCAATCAGAACCCGCCGACCAACTGCATCAACAAAATATCTTCGGGGAGGCGCGTTGCCTGGAGCAATCATGTTGCAACCTGCGTCAAATACCAAAGTTAATACTGGCTATTGCGTGAAGCCACCTGAGCCCAAAATACACACCAGACATAATCTCTACCGTCTACACCCAAATGATGGCGGCGCAGATTACCTGCAACTAGCGCCTTGGCCAAGTCCGCGCAATTCAGATCTCGCACCAAAGTTAAGTACCGGGCCAAACCCGATCAGTCGCCCCGCAGCAAGGCAAGCAGGCTCGCGGCTGCGTCCGGTAAGGTTGAAGAGTTAGCTTAACACCCGGTGTTTGTTGCGAAACTTTCCAGATCTCCTATCCCTCTCTTCACCGGGCTTTCGAAATGCCCAGCCCAACCGAGCAAGCCGTTGAGCATCCGCTTGGCGGCTTTCGTCTTGTGTACGAGAGGATCAACCGAGAAAATGGCACGCAGGCCCTGGTCATTCAAAGAGGATCGCCGGCTCATGGAGCTGGCGAAGTCTTCGATCTCGCTGGAAGATGCAGCAAAACAGCTCGGACGACCACCTGAAGCGATCAAGCGCATGGCGCTGCGGCTCGGCGTTTCGTTCAAGCCAAAGAATGCCAAGAAAGTCTGAGTACTCTGGGTGGACAGCCACCTCCGAACGAGCTCCACTGCACGGCAATCGGAGGCTTCGTTACTTTCAATCGCCGCCTGAATGGCTCGGATCACGCCTGGCGTCTGTCTCGTTGGGCCGCACGTTTCAATAGCTTGGGCCAACGCCCCACCAAAGACTGTTCATGCAGCAAGCGCTCCTGGCCATCTTCGCACTAAATGCATTTGAGCAATCCCACCGACTAACGAAGCGGAGGGCAACGATGCTACGGGGGACACTTCAAACGCTATCGCCTCCGGCGCACGGAAGTTCGGCAACCTGCTCGCCCTCGCAGCGCTCGACTGCAACCCCTACTCCGATTAACGAGACCGCACTGCTGGCCTGGCCGCGCGGGACCCAATCGGGGACAGGTTGCTTTAGAAAAAGCCTTGCACAGTTTCGCCGCGCAGTCCTCAAAGGCTGCACAGCACTGGTAGTTGTACCGCCTTAACGATATTCATGCCTTTCGCAGCGATGCCGCCGACGGATTGGTTATGCTACAACATGCGTCGCAATCATCTCATGACGGCAGCCGGACTCTGCCTTGCGCTCATCACTTACGCTACGCTAGCCCGGCTGTTAGGAAGGCCCGTGATCGTCGGCCATGCCGAGTCCTATCGGTCATTGTCATTGAGCGCTTCAGCGTTTACGGCCTGCTTGGCTTTCTCCTGTCCTTTCTGCTGCCAGGTCGGATTGCTGCTGCCTCGTAATCGCAGTCGCAACTGGACTCGGGCTTGCACAAATGCTGATCCCAGATCACAGCTTCGCAGCCATGGAGGTTCTGCAGGAGGGCGGCCGGCGGCATCGTCGGCGTCCTCTTTGCTCAGACAATCCTTGCTTTTCTGCCCCGCCCGACCACCTAACGCCGGCCTCCGCCACGCGGACCATATCAACCGATGTCAAGAACAAACGTGGACTTGCTTCGCCATCGGTCCGCGCAGCTCGGCGATGGCCGCGCTGTGGATGTTCGCGTCAAACTTGTCGCCCAGAAGATTCGCAGGCTGCATATCGCTGAAGGTCCCCGTGCCCTTGATCGGGCTCGACGCCGACCTGAATGCGAGGGCAGTGCCGGCGTTCTTGTCGACCGCGCCGGGCCCATGAAGATCGGAACACGTGCCCGTGTAGGTTACAACCTTCGTGCCGCTGTCGAACCCGGCTTCCGCCTGCCTAACCGGTACTCGTGTTCATCGGCACGTTGTTGCCATCCTTGAGCTCGGCCTGCAAATTGACCGTTCGCAACCAGCGACTGTCTCGCGACCAGACGGAGCGCAACAACGTCGCACCGGCAAGATGCCAGGGCTCCTTCATGGCATCCTCCGACCGTACCCATTGCCCCCGATGCGCTGTGGAACACTGTCAGTCGCGCAGAATTCCGGTTGAAGGATCATACCGGATCGAAGATGTCAGGAGCGAGCGGCGTGCTAGGCGGCTCCTCGGCCGAGACTCACCTTTCTCGGCCTGAAACCTCCTGACATTTGCTGGTGAGTATCGCGCAATGCAGCGATCGCGTCGTCGAGATCAGGCTCGGCTTCGCGCATTGTCTCGAGGAACCGGGCGATCAAGGGAGCATTCAACTTCACTCGGGTGTTTCCATCACGGCTCCTACGCCGATCCAGCAGCAGGTGCTGAGCCTGCAATCTGGCCTGATCAGCACTAACTCCGCAAAGTGTCCCAAGCTCCTGATAAGTCATCCAGATCTGAGGCATGCCCTGTCCATTTCCTGTTATGGGCCTCAACCTAGGTTGCAGGTTTGAAGGTAATGTTGCGACGGCGCGATCGCGGGACCTTTTCGCGGCAAAATGGTCAATTGAAGTTAAACAAGCGGGGGCGATGAACGCGTGACCCCAATGGAAGAAGTTGAGGGGCCTGCGGGCGAGCGGCCCCGGAATGTCTCGTTCCCGAGAAGGAGCAAAATGGGCATTGTACGCTCCATACAGCCGAACAAACCCTGACGTCTTGGATCCTCGAGGCGTTTCTGAACCGACCTGCTTGCAGGCGGACGCGATAATTCTATGCTCCGGATGTTTGCTGCCAGGCGGTCCAATCCCATATGTGAATCGAGAGGCATTTGCTTGAGTTCGCTCGAATTTCCGTCGCTTGCTATGCCGCCGAAAGCTACCTCTTGTGCCGAGAGCCTTTCGAGCGACATATCGTGCTTGAGGCACCACTTCGCCCGCTTGCGCCGCAAAGGACCTCGGTGGCTCTCCCTTGCGCTGCTTGTGCTTTGCGTGAATCTACTGCTAGCAACGGCGGCTTGGATGATCGTTGCGCTCGTTTTGGGGTAAGCATACATGACCGACCGACCGACTGTTCTCGTCACAGGAGGCGCGGGCTATATTGGCTCGCATGCCTGCCGTGCCCTCTTCGCTGCTGGCTATCGGCCCGTTGTTTATGACAATCTCACAACGGGTCATCGCGGCTTCGTTACAGGGGAGCTGGTGACGGGCGATCTGCTCGATGGCGCGACACTGGCTCGCGCCTTTGCCGATCACAAAATCGAGGCGGTGATGCATTTCGCGGCGGCGAGCCTTGTCGGCGAGTCCATGAGCGACCCGCAGAAATACTATATCAACAACGTTCAGGGCACGCTGTCACTGCTCCAGGCGATGCGCAACGCCGGCTGCCGCCGCGTCGTATTCTCCTCGACCGGCGCAGTCTACGGTAGTGCCGATTCCAAGGCGCTACGGGAGGACTTTCCCTGTTCGCCGATCAACCCATACGGTGCTTCGAAGTGGATGATCGAGCGCATGCTCGCCGACTACCGTGCAGCTTACGGCTTCGGCGCATTCTGCTTGCGCTATTTCAATGCCAGCGGCGCCGATCCGGCAGGCGGCATCGGCGAATTGCGTGAAAACGAGACGCATCTTATTCCCCGCGCGATGATGGCGCTGCAGGGGCATGTCGACTTCGCCGTGTTCGGCGACGACTACGACACGCCCGACGGAACCGCGATCCGCGACTACATCCACGTTGCCGATCTCGCTGCTGCCCATGTCGCGGCTTTGAAGCTGCTGGAATTGGGGCATGCTGGCGGCAGCTTCAATCTCGGCACCGGCTCAGGCTTCTCGGTGCGCGAGATCCTCACTGCCATCAGGCAGGAGACCGGGCGCGAGGTGCCGCATGTCGTCAAGCCGCGCCGCGCCGGTGATCCCACCTATCTCGTCGCAGACCCCTCGGCCGCCCGAAAGGTGCTGGACTTCGTGCCGCGACATTCCGATCTGTCGACCGTGATCCGCACCGCCTGGGCCTGGCACCAGAAGGCGCATCCGCTTAAATCAACCGGATAACCTGGCTCAGGTGCAGGCTTAAAGCTCGCACCTGGAAGCACTTATACAATAAACCGAGAGCTACCGGCGAATTCAACCGCAAGCGATAGCACGGGCGGCATGTCTACAAGGCCGTCGATTCATTTCATCGCATCTCGTGCTGCTATTTCTTCCATACGACCGAGCTCTTCAATGTCGCCACCTTCCCGTCTTCGAAGGTCGCATATCGAAGCGTCGCCTCGACGGTCCGCGCCTCGTTGAATGCAGCATTCCATTCACGCATTTCAGTCGCAGCGCAAGCACCAGTACGTCGGCTGGCATACATCGGACATTCCAAGGGTGGCCCCTTTCTGGAGGATTCGACTCATGAGATCAACACGCCCACGTAGCTGCGAGATCAGCGCGCTCAGCCATAGCTTTCCCTGTGATGCCTGATCAGGACATTTCTTGGATGTCTGCCTCGACCTGAAACAGCGCCTCGCCCTGGGCAGGCCCTTCCGCGTTAGCGGAGGAAACCACTTGCCCAAGCACGCGCCTGCCCGGCCCGGATCTAACTCGGGAGCCAGAAAGCTTATCTGCGATCTCGATTTTGGGCCCCCAACGTCAGGTCAGCAGCCAAACGGCAGCGGCCTTAACTACAGGCCCAGAACCGCAACAACCGACACGTGAGGCGTCGGGTTATTAAAAGTAACGGGGCCTGCAGGAGCAAGCGCAATGCACACGACTACCGCAGTATTCTTCGTCCTTGCTACGGCGTTTTTGTTTAGGTTCCTAGTTGTTAAGCCTCGCATCGATGCTTGGCTCGACGGGTAGAACAACATCTTGATGCTGCTTGCGACCTCGTGGTCTAGCCGGGCCGAGTTTTCGCGGGCCGGCTTTCCAGAATCAACCTGCCCGCGCGATATCAAGCTTGATCCGAGAGTCCGGTTGTCGACGCTCACAAACTAGCGTGCTCAAACCGTGCTTTGCCCCGATGGGGCCCTCATGGCGGAGCCGGCGCGCCAACATATTCGGCCGCGTCGGTCCGTTCATCGGCGAGAGCAGCAAGATGCGCAAACTACTTTTGATCGCGTTCGACGTGTGCTTCTGGACCGCACTGATTGTCGCCATCGTCACGACGGTCGCGCCCCTCGGCGCGCACGCGAAAGGGCTCCGTGAGCAACCAACGGCTCCTACCCCCGCAAAGTCAGCATGAGCTTGCTCGCGGCGTTCACGTGGGCGCTCCTTGAGCTTGGCCGTCAATCACCACTTCTGACGATGCGGTGCAATATTCGCTGTCATGACACAAGTTGATCGCGAGCCTGGACGGCCTGGGCCCGGATGCCGAGGCGGATGAGAGCTTTGCCGATCCTCAACTTGCAGCGTAGAGTTTCGCGACCGCTCGGAGAGCCGGCTGGACAGCGGCCTCAAAGCTCTCGGATGCGCCCAAAATACATTCTCTCGTTTGCTCAACGGATGGATCGGCAGCGCGACTCTGGTACCGGGACAAAATACCGTATTACGCAGCGGCCTCGCCCAGCTCTGCATGCCGAGAGGACGCGTCACAGCGCGATCGCCTTTCAAGGCCGTCAAGCTGCCGAGGAGCTTGATACACCCGCACTTCGACGCATGTTGAGCACGCTGCCGTTTGTGAACTGGATCATATCAGAGCCCGGAAATCTCCGGTACGAGGTTCACCGGGGGCTTCGAGCTTTCCACCCGGATTTTGACGCGCCGGCCGCAGCAGTCACCTGCTGCAGCGTTCGTGTTCACAGTGCTTTGCGCCAGAGTCAAGATGGCCGCCACCGCAATTTATTTATCCAATTTGCCTGGATTTATCGCGACTTTCTGATCGCCATGGGAGGATAGTAGTGCCCAAAGAAAATTGCCTTGTCGTTCATGCTGCCGGAAGACAACTGGACCTCCTGCGCGGCGAAGCTTCCCGCATCGCCAAAGGCAAGAATCTTGATTGGTGGATCGATCGCGCGGAGGTCGGAACCCGTTTTTGCTTCGAGGATGCGAAGGCAAAGGAGTCGTTCGCTCTCGTTTGTGACAATTTCGGTATTGCTTGCCGAGACGTGTAGCCACGGTCGCCACTACAAGCGGGCGCCATTGCGCCAATTACGATGGCAATTCAGCGCCAATCCGGCCCCCGTGCCTGGAGGTCCGCACCTGGTCCGGAGCACGGGAGCCGAGCGCTTCGGCGCCGCCGCCGATAGCGGAGCCTTGTAGCACGCCCTTATGCGAGACGAAATAGAAGTCGGCGAGTGTGTCAGCTGCCGAGCAGCCATCGTCCCGCGGTGGTTTGAGGTAAGTCATGTGCTCCTCCGCCAGCCGCAGGCGGCAAACCATCATGAAGTCTCTTTTGAGATTGATGATTGAATGTGCGAATTACGTGTGTCGATCGCAGGCACGATCGCGAAGAGGCGTCCCGCCGGTGAGGTGCGGCGTATGCAAAGCCGGTGACAAAGGAAGTCGCGTCCACTAGCGAGAAGCGCGGACCTGTTCTCCAGTTTTGCACGAAGCATTTCGTAACCTCGGCGAAATCCCTGGAAACACAGGAGCAACGCGTTGCGCCGAGGTGCCCTACAGGCAGGCAGCGGCGTCCCGCAGCCGCTTATAACTGCTGCGTTGCCCGCATCTGCCGCTTCTAATTGGCCTTCTCAGTACCACTTCGACAACGTCGCGGTCACTACCATAGCGCGATCCCCGCACCTGCCAATTGAGCATGATGATGCTGGCTTTCTGCGGAGTTGGTTCAACGGCTGCTTGTCGCCGACATAGCTGAGCATCAGCTGTCGGCGCCGCCTGATGTCAGCCCAGTCAGCAGCAGAGAGGCCTTTGAGCGGTCTTTTTGTTTATCGGAGCGTCAACTCGGCCTTGAAATGACCGGCTCCGACCCATGCGAAATGTGCCTGTAGGTCGTGATCGAAGCCAGGATCAAAACGAAGCAAAAAACGCCAACAAATGCAGAAACCAAAATACGGCTGTCCATAATCGACTCCGAATACCTGATTACGGGGCGCCAGCCTCGGGAAGTCAAGCTCTGCGGCCAAATGCATGCGCGCCAGCTACAGTGAGGCCGGCGCCGTCCGCGCACTTTTGGGGCGGCCAATACGCGCCCGGGCGCAGGGCCCAAGAGGATACTGGGGAGCATGGAGGAACGCTTCCAGCCAGCAGGACGTTAGGGAAAACTTGGCATAGGACGGATTGTGGTCGATCTGAATTTGGTAGTCGCGATCGCGCTCGGCGCATTTCTTGCCGGTGGCCTGTGCGGCTACGGCGTGCGCGCTGCCGTGTCGGCACGCCGGCGCGCAAAATTCATGCGAAGGCGATTGTAACGCGAAAGCTTTCTGAGCAGCCGGGCCGCCCATCAAGGCTTACAGCTGGAGGGCTGATCGAAAGATGCAATGTCCGACAAAGCGCGCCAGATCACGTACATCGCAGCCATAACGCTCAGCACCTTGGGTTGGCTGATCTTTCTCTATGAGCTCGCCGACTATCTGCTCGAAGGATAATCATGGACGCTCGCACCCACCCTGCAGCTCGCAGACAGGCTCATCCTTTTGCCAGCGGTTGGCCGCCTATTGGTTGGGGGGTCTCGGCGGCGCCGCCGCGAGCATGAAATTTGGTCGCCAGCGTACGGCCTGCCGATCTTTTGTCGGAGCGGGCTGACGCAGTTTCCGCCATCTACCGGGGAGTCGTTGCCCAGTCGCCTCGTCACCGGATGCGCCACCCGCTCAACGGCTTCGCAGGAGAGCGAGCGCGATTCTGGTGTGGCGGGCATCTTCCGGTGGAAACCCAATGGAGATCGCGCGGGAGTCTGGAATTTGGCGGTGATGCTGATTGAAAACCCGGGGTGAGCTTTGCCGGTGTGCAATGTCCTGCAGTATCGTCTTACGGTCCAGTTTCGATCATCGGGAGGCTTCGTGCCATTGATGATCAGCCATGAATGTTTTTTAAAGGGATTCAAGGCATTCTTGGACGGCATGGACCGCGATGATGTATCGACCTGGTTGGTGCCTGCTCTCAGGCGAAGTTACGCGCGTCTAGCAGCATGGATGACGCGCGGAAACCGCGCGCCTGAGCCAGGCCGCTTGCCAGCGCCGCCACGCACGGAGCGGCCCTCCCGATCTCCGGACCCGTCGCGCCGACCGGCGCCGCCGCGCATTTAGAACGTTGCAGGGCTTTGCGGATGACCAATAATCGCTCCTTAACGCGTCCGTGGTTGCCGAACGAAGAGGGGAGACTGCTCGCGCTGTTCGGCGAGGGCGCCACAGCTGACGAGATCGGAGAAGAGCTGGGCCGCACGCGTCAGGCGGTCTACGCTCGCTTGCAGCGCTTTCGAAAGCAGCGGGGGCGAGCGAGCAGGACGAGCGGGGAGTTCTTTGCTCAGCTGCCGGAGTAATCGCGTGCGGCTGTCGATTTCTGGAAACATCATCAGAACGGAGGCAGGCCAGCTTGTCGAGCGGTCGGTTCTCCGGCAGAGCAGAACGTCCAGGGATGCCGTCTTTGGCTGCCATTCTAACCTAGCGAGCCTGAAGCCAGGCCAGATTAAAGGTCGCAGCTTTGTCGGTTGCGTTGCCGTGTCGCAACCTGATCCTGCCGGAGGACTGCCTGTGACCACTGCAAAGCCGCCGGCCCGCTACGGCGCTACTCGAGGGCGCCCGTCCGAGCGGCTTTGCTTTACCTACCGACTCGCACCCGGGAGACGCCCCCCAATCACCCGGGCGCGAACGGCGCCCGCGCCCGCGACCGCGACCGGCTGTCGAGCCCCTTGGGCAATTTATCGGGATTGAGCTTGACGACCGCGCTCTTGGCATCGGCTGGCAGTGCTCCTTCCTGACTATAGATCAGCGTGCACTCGAACCGAACGTCTGGCACCTCTCGCGCTGTGCCCGAGCAAGTAGCCATCGCGCCGCTGCATTTGCCCGTCAGGTTGACCTCGACCTCATCGGGACCAAATACGCTCGGGTTGCCCTCGGTATGACGTTTAACGGTCAGGACGGCCGTGAAACTCTGCTCATGGACCTGATAGGAGCCGCCATAGGTGAAGAAGCTGTCACGGCCGGAGATCCGCCCGTCGACAAGGTCCACAAGGCCCGTGCCCTGGCCACGCGGAGTCCTGAACCAGGCCGCATATTTGCCGTCGCTCAGCATGAAAAACATCCGTCATAGTATTCAGACGTATTTGCAATCAACTCCAGGGCGTGACAATGACCCATACGCCGCGTATTGCGGCACGGTTAACGGACTGCAAAGCTGATTGCTCAATTGCCGGTGCCGCATGCGCAACGCAGGCGACAAACTCAGAACAATTCTATGCCGTCGTCGGCGGTCTCGACCCGGCGCACAGCGGCAATCGACATCAGCCCCGGCGCTTGAAGGAATTCCGGAAAACCGCAGCGCGCGCTCCGCTGCATTATTTGAACCACCCGGACCTGGGTACTGCAAGGTACGGCATCCCCGAACCTTCCACCGCCGTGTGGGCGCGTGCCCTTCAGCGGGGTTGATTAACGACGAACGTAGGTCACGAGCGCCCTATAGTCTGCAATTGATCATCGAGGGCGGACAGGGCCACAAGCGGAAGTTGGGGCGACGCGTCGTGCCTGTTGCCGGTGTACGACGGCTCGCCAACTTTCGGCTGTGTGGACGACCAGAAGTCGGCATGAAAACGAACTTCGCCGAAATCAGAAGACGGGAGGTAGCGCGCGCTTGCATGGTTCTTCGCCAGGCTGCCTCTTCATTATTCAAAGCGCGAGCGAGTTTGATGCTATTTTGAGCGCCCTCTACATTGCCTTCGTGATCAGGGAACCTAACATGGTCCTCGGTGCATCACACTTCTGGAGATTTTATGAAATACATTGCCGTTATCACAGCCGCTGCGCTGGCAGCTGCAATCGCCACGCCTGCGCTTGCAGGGAGTGCGACGCAGAGCCCCGAGTGGCTCACGAGGCAGAAGGTATGCAAGAAGGAGGCTTCTGCGCAGGGGCTCCATCTGTCGAAGAAGCGGGCGTATGTCAAAGAATGCATGGCTAAAGGTTAGCATTGACCAGCATCGCATCAACAACCCCGCTTCGGCGGGGTACTTTTTGTTCGCTTTTGCTGCCACTATTCTCGCCCGCCTTCATGACCTTCTTTCGCGAATCGCCAAGCTTTGTGCAAATGGCAACCTATTGCGCCGGTGGCACAGCGGGCACCGCGCTCTCCCCTTGTTGATAGTCAGAAAGCAAACTGGAATCGTCCAAAATTGATCAGCAAGCAGGCCAGTTTTGGCCGGTGACAGAAGGGCTTCAAGTCCGCTAAGCGGCAGCTTCGATCTCGAGAGTGGCGCAACGTGAGCGGCGGCAAGGCTGATCAGGCGCACTCGCCGGGTCGACTGCAGAGATCTGCAGTCCCGCCGGCGCTTGCCTCTTTAGTTCTGATTTTACGGAACCTTAATAGGTCATTGCCAATGTCGAGAGCCAGCAACTCGTCGCGGCAGCGACTTCGGTTCCGCTAGTTATCGTCTAAACCTGCTCGGTTGGCAGTCTCTTCGTGGGAGAGACCGTTATGCTCAAAGCGTGCATGATTGCTACTTTCGCGCTGCTTTTTTTGGCGTTGTGCGATCATCAAGTATCAAACGGGAAGTATACTGATGCGGTTCTCGTCATGGCAAAGCAGATAACGCGTTCGTTCGGCGTCTGACCCAGCGAGACAGGCTGCGCGCGTTAACGGCTTCCTCGTGCCGACGCCTCCAGCCGGGCACGGGGACCTTGGGGAGCCCCGACCAGTCGTCCCTCCCATGCCGAAAGCCGTTCTCGGAGGAAGAGCTGGCCCGCGTCCTGCAACAAACGGCTGAGCTTTGCTAGCGCAACAGAGACGCTCAACCGCGTTCAAGCTCCTCGAGAGGGAATGGTTTTTCAAAGACGGGTTCTTAAACCCCTTCACCCGTCGGCACCGTATCCGCCAGCAAACGCAAACGGAATGCGCCTGCCTTTCAGCAATTCTGGGATCGGTTCAGAACTATCTGTTTCCAGCAGTATATCGAGGATGGCTGCATCGATGCCCGATGCAGATGTAAACAAGAGCCCGCTTTGCAATCTTTAGCTTCACCAGCGACGCTATGACCGAGTTCCGCCAGCATGTCCGCAATCATCATGCGGATAAGCGATTAATCCTCAACCAGAAGCACAGATGCCACAACCGACCCCTAATGAGCATTGTACCTGAAATACTTCAGCCGTGGGAGAAAGTCAGATTTGCGTCTACGACAAAACTGTCTCCTCGGACACAAAAGCGATCCCGATGCCCTTGGCCGAACGCCACACGGCTCGACACGGCCGCTGCAATTCCGCCGTCGGAATGCTTAAACTGAACTCGTGCGGAATGCCAATTTGACCTGGTACCTCCAAGAGGGCTCCGACGTCCGAGAGGTCACGCACCACGCAACTGAAGGCGCCTCCGGGAAATTGGATCATTGCGGCTTTGAAGACGCGCCGTCGGCGTACTTTGCGCTTTTCCATGACCGCGAGATTACGACGCATAAATGAGAAATTGTTGAAACTTATTGCGGAAAGTCCTGCTCCAATTCTGGCCGTCACTCAAGGGGGCGGTAACCACGAGCGGCATCGGTCGTCGCCGTCTTCGACGCCTTGACGACGCGACGGCCGTATAAACAGCCGATGCCGCTGAACGTGGCGCGAGACTATCTGGAAGAAAACCAGGGCCGGCAGTTCGACCCGGCCTGTGTCGAGGCCTTCCTGTCGCGCTGGGAGGAAGTGGTCGAGATCGCCGCCGGTCAGCAGGCGACGCCGTATCAGAAGACCGAGGCCACGCTCGCGCCCATTATAGATATAGAGAGTGCAGCGGAGGGCTACCCGGTCCAGGCCGTCCCAGCCGAATGACATGATCCATCCGGCCAACAGCTTGCCGGCGCACTTCTTCTCCGGTCGCCGGTTTGAACCTCTTCCTGATAGAGTGCACTGATATCTGAGAGTGATTCCGGTCACACTTGCCTGGGCGTTTCGCTGCTAAGCATCGGGCCTGGGCGGGGACCGGACAAATATCGGTCGAATTGGATGAGAATTGCCATGAAAAGCCTGATCGGCGCTGTTGTCGGCGCATGCTGTCTTGCTGCCCCCGCTTTGGCGGAGACCCCGGCCGCTATCGTCGAGGATGTGCAAGGCAAGGTCGACGGCGTCGCGTTCATGGATTATGTGGCGCCGGGCAAGATCATCAAGCTGGGGCCCAAGGCAACCATTACGCTCAGCTATCTCAAATCGTGCCAGCGCGAGACTATCAGCGAAGGTGTCGTCATGGTCGGCACCGAGCAGAGCACCGTGCAACTCGGCGAGGTCAAGCGGGAAAAGGTGCCCTGCGATACCAACGCGGCAAAACTGTCGGAGCGCGAGGCGAACCAGAGTGCCGCGACCACCTTCCGCACCATGCGGTCGGACGCCAAGGGCAACGCTCCGGCCAAGCTGCCGACGCTCTACGGCGTCGCGCCGTTGGTGCAGGCCAAGAGCGGCAGCACCCTGGTGATCGAGCGCACCGATGGCAAGGAGCCCACGATCAGCGTGCCGCTCAAGAGCGAGACGATGGTCGGAGGCAAGTTCTATGACTTCGCCAAGGCCGGGAAGTCGCTGACGCCGGGCGGCAGCTATCTCGCCATCCTCGGCACCAAGCGTTACGCCTTCCAGGTCGATCCCAGCGCCACGTCGTCGCCGACGCCGATCGTCGGGCGCCTGCTGCGGCTCGAATAGGCAGCTAGCGACGGGCGATGCGGCGGATCGGCAGACGGGACATTGTTGCAGCGATCCTGATTGCGCTTCTTGCAGGCGCCGTCGTGGCGTCTCCGCCGTTGCAGACGCTGCAGGGCCTGTCGCTCGACATCCTCACAGCACTGCGCGGCAAGCTTGTCGGCGACCACCGCGATCCCGCGGCATCACCGGTCGTCGTCGTGGCTATCGACGGCGAGACCTACGACACTCCGCCGTTCAAGGGATCGCCAACGCAGACCTGGACCCGCGAGATCGGCCGGGTTCTCGGCAGCATCGACGACGGCGGCGCCAAGGTGATCGGCTTCGACGTCATCTTCCCGAGCTCGATCGAGCAGTCGGAGATTCCCTTTGGCGATGCGCCGCTTGGCGCGCGACTAAAGGGATTCGACCGAGACTATCTCATCGCCCTGCGGAAGCTGTCCGACAGCGGCAAGCTGGTGCTCGGCGAGATCTTGAGCAACGACCATCAGGAAAGGCCCGACCGCGCGCAGCAATTGGTGGTGAGAAACAATATCCGCGCCCTCAACGTCCATACTGACACTGACGACGTAATCCGGCGAATGCCGCTGAGCTTCTCGATCGACGGCAAGCCGGTCCCCGCGATGGCGGTCGAGCTCGCCGCGCGCGCGCTCGATGGAAAGCCCGAGATTGCACCGTCCGGCGCGACCGAATTGTCCGGTTATGCAATTCCGAGCGCGGTGCCGAATACACTGGCCCTCAATTTTCGAGGACTGGGCCACGATATCCCGACTTTCTCCTTCGCCGATCTGCGAGCCTGCGTCGAAACAGGCGACCGCGATTTCTTTCGCCGCGCCTTCGGCGGCAAGGTCGTGCTGCTCGGCACCGCCCTGAATTTCGATGATCGCAAGCTCACCTCGATGCGACTGTCCGGCGGGTATGACGGAACACCGGGGCCACGATGCGCCCAGCCCGCCGCGGCAAGCACCGTACAAAAGGCGCGCAGCGACGTCGCCGGTGTCTTCGTGCACGCCAACGCAGTGCGAAATCTGATCGAACGCGATGCGGTGACCGAGCTCGGCTTTCCACTGCGGAGCATTCTCACCATCGTGTTCGCGGCGATCGTGGCCTGCGCGGCGTGCGTGCTCGCACCGGGTGGCGCACTGATCGCATGGTTCGGCCTCACCGTGGTATACGCCGCTGTGGCCGTCGGTGCATTCGTCCACGCCTTGGCGCTGCCGCTGACCGAGCCGGCACTCGCAAGCCTTGCCGCGCTCGCGATGATCATCGGCTACCGTTTCGTGCTGTCCGATCGTGACGAGCGTTTCCTGCGCAGGAGCTTTGCCTTCTATCTCGCGCCCGAAGTGATCGAGACGATGGTGGCCTCCGGCAAGATGCCGGTGCTCGGCGGCGAAATGCGCAACGTCACCATGTTCTTCTCCGACCTGAGCGGCTTCTCCTCCATCGCCGAGTCAATGACGCCGGGCGAGCTGGTGACGCTGATGAACGAATATCTGTCGGCCATGACTGACATCATCGAGAGCCATGGCGGCTACGTGGACAAATATATCGGCGATTCCATTGTCGCCATGTTCGGTGCGCCCGCCGACGATCCCGCGCATGCGCGCCACGCCGTCCATGCCGCGCTGAAATGTCACGAAAAGTTGGCGGAGCTCAACGCCGGCAGCGCCGCCTTCGCCGGCCACGGCCTGTCGCACCGCATCGGGCTCAACAGCGGCGAGGCCGTGGTCGGCAATATCGGCTCCCGCCGCCGCTTCAACTACACCGTGATGAGCGACACCGTGAACGTCGCCTCGCGGCTCGAAGGCGCCAACAAATATTATGGCACCTCCATCATGGCGTCAGAAACGACTGTCGCACAGACAGGGGATACTTTCATCTGGCGCGAGCTCGACGCCATCAAAGTGATAGGACGCGGCGAGGCGATCAAGGTGTTCGAGCCCCTCGCGGAGAAGGGCACGGAGAGTGCCGGGCAGACGAAAATTGCCGCCGCGTATGCGGAAGGGCTGGCGTGCTGGCGGGCAAGGGATTTTGCGAAGGCGGCTGATGCGTTCGGGCGAACGGCGGAAATGGATCCGGCGTCAGCGCTTTTTGGCAAGCGCGCGACTGCGCTCGCTACAAATCCACCGGGGTCGGATTGGACCCCGGTGAACATTCTAGAAGGAAAGTAGCGCAGCGTCGCACCGCCTTTTCGGATCCACTCCACGCTAGAACGGCAACCCCACATAATTCTCCGCCAGCAGACGCTGCGCCGTCTCGGACGACAGCAGATATTCCAGCTCCGTCTGCTGCAGCCTGTCTTCATACTCGGAACGGTCGGGGAAGCGATGCAGCAGCATCGTCATCCACCACGAGAAGCGTTGCGCCTTCCAGATCCGCGCCAGCGCCTTGGCGGAGTAGCCCTGGAGCCCGGAATCATCGTCGTTCTGATAGTGCGCGAGCATGGCGTGGTAGAGATAGTAGATGTCGGAGGCCGCGCTGTTCAGCCCGCGCGCGCCGGTCGGCGGCACGATGTGGGCGGCATCGCCGGCGAGAAACAGGCGGCCGTAGCTCATCGGCTCGGCGACGAAGCTGCGCAACGGCGCGATGCTCTTCTCGATGGACGGTCCCGTGATAAGGCGGCCGCCAACCTCGTCCGGCAAACGACGCTTCAGCTCGGCCCAGAACGCATCGTCGCTCCAGTCCTCCACCTTGTCGGTGAGCGGCACCTGGACGTAGTAGCGGCTCAGCACTTGCGACCGCAAGGAACACAGCGCGAAGCCGCGCTCGTGCTTCACATAGATCAGCTCCGGCGACACCGGTTTCGTGCGCGACAGCACGCCGAGCCAGCCGAACGGATAGATCTTCTCGTATTCCCGCAGCACGTCCTTCGGGATCGACTTGCGGCTGACGCCGTGAAAGCCGTCGGCGCCGACGATATAGTCGCAATCGACTCGGACGGTCTCGCCATTCGAACGATAGGTCACGTAAGGCCGATCCGAGGTCAGCTCGTGCGGCGTCACGTCCTCGGCATTGTGCACGACGTTGCCGCCGAGGCGGTCGCGCGCCTCGTAGAGGTCGCGCGTCAGCTCGGTCTGGCCGTAGACCAGCACCGAATTGCCGCCGGAGTGCTTATGGAGGTCGATCTGGGAGAGCACGCCGTCATGGGCGATCTCGAATCCCTTGTGGATCTCGCCCTCGCGGTCCATCCGCTCGCCGCACTGAGCCTCGCGCATCAGCCTGGCGAAGCCGTGCTCGAGCACGCCGGCACGGATCCGGGCAAGCACGTGGTCGCGGCTGGATTTTTCCAGCACGACCGTGTCGATGCCCTTGAGGTGCAGGAGCTGGGACAACAGCAGCCCGGACGGCCCGCCGCCGACGATACAGACCTGAACTTTCACATTTGCGTCCTCCTCTGCACTTTCTTGCAGATTCAGCGCCGCTGACCGATGGAGGCTTTCGTCTTTGTCTTGTACTATTCGAACATGAGAAGCGCAGCCCCCGCCCCGGCGATCCGGGTCTACAATTTGTTCGGCGAGTCCGGCGATCTGCCCGATGTCGTGCATTGCGAGACGATAGCGTCGCGCTCGGTGCTGCACGATTGGACGCTGGCCGTGCACCGCCATGCCCGGCTGCACCAGGTGCTGCTGATCGACCGCGGCGGCGGCGAAGCCACGCTCGACGGACGCGTGGTGCAGCTGAAGCCGATGCAGATCGTCAACGTACCTGTCGGCCACGTCCATGGCTTCCGTTTCGTACCTCATACCCAGGGCTGGGTGCTGACCATCGCCGCGGAAATATTGGACGAAGCGCTGCTCGCCTCCGAAGGACTGCGCGGTGCCTTGTCGCGCTCGGCCGTGATACGCGGCACTCCGCAGATCCGGACTACCATGAAGCAGATCTTTGCCGAACACGCCGCGCGCGATTTCGGCCGAGCGCATGTGCTGCGTGCACTGTCGGCGGCCATGATCGGGCTGGTCGCCCGCGCGCTCACCGGCGAGGGCGGTGGCAACGGCACGGCTGAAAGCGGACTATTCCGCCGCTTCGAGGCGCTGCTGGAACAGCATCATCTGGAACGCTGGAGCGTTGCGGACTATGCGAGTGCGCTGTCGATCACGCCGACCCATCTCAACCGGGTGACGCGGGCAGCAACCGGCGACACCGCCTCGCACCTGATCCTCAACCGGCTGATCCGCGAGGCGCGGCGCAACCTCGTCTACACCAATTTGCCGGTCTCGACGATCGCCTATGCGCTTGGCTTCGAGGACCCCGCCTATTTCAGCCGGGTCTACGCGGCCGCCACGGGCGTGTCACCGCGCGCGTTTCGCGCGCAGCTCCATGGCGAGGAGACCTGAGACGATCACACGTCGAAGAACACCGTCTCTTCCGGCCCCTGCAAATTGATCGTGAAGGAATACACGATCCTGCCGGCGCGTTCGCTGCGTTTTGCGATCAGAGTCGAGCGCCGGACCGGCTGCTCGATCAGGTTGAGCACGGGGTCGGCGGCGTTGGCGGCCTCTTCGTCCGAGAAATAGAGGCGCGTGTTCAGACCGATGTTGATACCGCGCGCGACAATCCAGACATTGATGTGCGGAGCGCCTCTGCGGCCCGTCTTGTCGATAATCGCGCCCGGCTTGATGGTCTCGAACGTGACGAGACCACTCTCAAAGTCGGAGCCGGCGCGGCCCCAGCCACGAAATTCCTCGTCGAGCGCGCCGGTCGACCGATCGGCCGGATGGTTGTAGCGGCCGGCCGCGTTGGCCTGCCAGATCTCCAGCAGCACGTCGCGCAGCGGCGTGCCGCTGCCGTCGATCACCTTGCCCTCCAGCGTGATGCGTTCGCCTTGCGTGTTCGGCGTCACCAGCACGTTGGAGAAATTCTTCTCGAAAATATCGAAGCCGGCCATGGCCGGGATCAACCCGATATGCACGTAGGGTCCGGCCGTCTGCGAGGCGGTTTCCTTGAGGTAGTTGAGCGGCTGGGGCATGGACCTAGTTCCCTGCGGTGCGATTTTCGAAGTATGTGGAGCGCTGCCCGCGCAAGACGATGTCGAAGCGATAGGCGAGCGAGTCGAACGGAGCCGATGCGTTGAGGTCGAGCGGCGCGACGAGACGCTCCAGCGCGTCCTTGTCCGGGATCGTCGTCAGGATCGGGCAGACCGGGATCAGGGGATCGCCCTCAAAGTACATTTGGGTGATCAGACGCTGTGCAAAGCCCGAGCCGAACACCGAGAAGTGGATGTGAGCGGGACGCCAGCTGTTGACGTAGTTGCGCCAGGG
This sequence comes from Bradyrhizobium sp. WSM1417, assembly GCF_000515415.1. NCBI lineage: Bacteria > Pseudomonadati > Pseudomonadota > Alphaproteobacteria > Hyphomicrobiales > Nitrobacteraceae > Bradyrhizobium > Bradyrhizobium sp. WSM1417. The sequence continues at coordinate 2,713,943 of NZ_KI911783.1, read as the reverse complement.
ATAGGGTCCCGGCTTCACCGTCCGGAAACAATAGTAGCCGGTGTCGTCGGTCAGCGCGCGACCGCAACCGCCGAAATTCGGATCGATCGGCGCCAGATATGTGTCCTTCTTGTGCCGGTAGCGGCCGCCTGCATTGGCTTGCCAGAACTCGACCAGCGTGTTCGGCACGCCGCGGCCGGTCTCGTCCAGCACGCGACCGTGGACGATGATGCGCTCGCCGACGGGATCGCCGTCCTTGGCGTAGTTGCGGATCAAATCATTGTCGAGCGCTCCGAGATCGTTGTGACCGAACACCGGCCCCGTAATCTCCGAGACCGAGTTCTCAAGCGACAGCAGCGCCTGGCGCGGCGAGCGCAGCACCGAGGATTTGTATCCCGGCGCGTGCGCGGGCGGATGCATGGAACGGTCGCGCTGGAAGAAGCCGCCGTCACCGAGCGGCGGCGTGAACGGCTCGGGGTGGTTGAGGCGGGGCTCCCGCAAGGCTGGCGCCTGGGCATGCATCGGCGTTGTCTCTCCCTGTGGCGCTCCCGTTGGGGCGCACGACTTATCGGGAGATGATGGCGCCGCCTATTCTCAAGATAAATAGATCGATTATAATGAATTCCATGAACAAAATCGATCACTTGGCGCTTGATGGCCACGCGCTAGAGCTGTTCCTGGCGGTGCTGGAAGAAGGCTCGGTAACGGCGGCCGCGACGCGGCTCGGGCTGACGCAGTCCGCGGTCAGCCACACCCTGAACAAGCTGCGGCGGATCGTCGGCGATCCGCTGTTTGCCAAATCCGGCCGCGGCATTGTGGCCACGGCGCACGCCCAGGCGCTCGCGGCAAAGGCGCGAGCGCTGATCGACGAGATGCGGAGCTTTGCCGGCGGCGTCACGTTCGAGCCGGCGAACGCGCAGCTTTCGCTGACAATCGCCGCGAACGACTTCCAGCGCGACCTGCTGCTGCCGCGGTTCTTCGATCATGTCGCCGCGCACGTGACGAGCCTGAACCTGCGCGTGATCCCCTCGCAGTCGCCCTCGCCCGCGATGTTGCGCGAAAACCGCTGCGATCTGCTGATCACGCCGCTGCCGCCGTCCGGCGTGGACATCGTGCAGAAGCGCCTGCTGCAAGATCATTACGTTTGTTACTACGACCCCAAAGCGCGTGCTGCGCCGGTTACGCGCGGCGCCTATCTCGCGGCGCGTCACATCACGGTGGTCTACACTGACAATGAGCGGCTCGACTTTGACCGCCGGCTTGCAGCCAACGGCTTCCACCGCGACATCGCGATCTCGGTGCCGAGCTTCTCCGGCGTGCCGTCCTTCCTGCGTGGCTCGCAGATGCTGGCGAGCATGCCGAGCCTGCTGGCGCCCGGCGTGGTGCACGGCTTAGCGCAGGCGCGGATTCCGCTGGCCTCGCGCACGCGAACCCTGGCCGAGCTGCCGATGTTCATGGTCTGGCACCAGCGCTATCAGAAGGACCCGGCGCATCGCTGGATCAGAAGCCAGCTCGAGACCGTGGCGGCGACGGCCTCGCACCCCGGCCCCGCGAAAACCTGATCCCCGTCAAACCCACTGGTTGCGCCGGGGCCGCCACGCTAGAATTCCCCCATGACAGTGACCGACATTGCGAGCCGGACCTATAATCACAGCTGGCGGCTGGATCCCATCATCCGCAGCCTGCTTGATACCGACTTCTACAAGCTATTGATGTTGCAAATGATTCGGGAATCTTACCCGAGTCAGCAGGTGACATTCTCGGTCATCAACCGATCGCGCCATGTGCGGCTCGCCGAAATCATCGACGAGGGCGAACTGCGCGCCCAGCTCGACCACGCCCGCACCATCCGCTTCACCAAGAAAGAGCTGATCTGGCTTGCCGGTAATACTTTCTACGGCAAGACCCACATGTTCTCGGCGGACTTCATCCGCTGGCTCGCCGAATTCCGGCTGCCTGAATACGAGCTGCGCAAGGTCGAAGGCCAGTACGAGCTGCACTTCCACGGGCCGTGGAGCCATACCACGATGTGGGAGATTCCTGCGCTCGCCATCCTCAACGAATTGCGCTCGCGCGCAGCGATGAAAGGCCGCGGCCGCTTCGAGCTCGACGTGCTCTATGCCCGCGCCAAGGCCAAGCTGTGGACCAAGGTGGAACGCCTGCGCAAGCTGGATGGCTTGCGGCTCTCCGATTTCGGCACCCGTCGCCGCCATGGCTTCCTCTGGCAGCGCTGGTGCGTCGAGGCCGTGAAGGAAGGCCTGGGCCCGTCCTTCATCGGCACTTCCAACGTGCTGCTCGCGATGGACAATGATCTCGAAGCCATCGGCACCAACGCCCATGAACTGCCGATGGTCGCGGCGGCGCTCGCCAGCGACGACGAGGAGTTGCGGTGGGCGCCCTATCGCATCCTCGACCAGTGGCGCCAGACCTATGGCGGCAACCTCCTGATCGCGCTGCCCGACGCTTTCGGCACCAAGGCTTTCCTGCGCGATGCGCCGGAATGGGTCGCCGACTGGACCGGATTCCGTCCCGACAGCGCGCCGCCGATCCAGGCCGGTGAGGAGATCATCAAATGGTGGGAGCAGAAGGGCCGCAATCCCAGGGACAAGCTGCTGGTGTTTTCCGACGCGATGGACGTGGGCTCGATCGAGGAGACCTACCACCACTTCACCGGCCGGGTGCGGCTCTCCTTCGGCTGGGGGACCAATCTCACCAATGATTTCGTCGGCTGCACGCCGGACGGCTCGTTCAACCTCGATCCGATTTCGCTGGTCTGCAAGGTGTCGTCGGTCGACGGACATCCGGCCGTCAAGCTTTCCGACAATCCCGAGAAGGCGACCGGCCTGCCCTCGGAGATCGAACGTTATCTGCGCGTCTTCGGCGACGCCGGCCGCGTGCGCAAGCCGGTGCTGGTCTAGCGTCAGAGCATTCTATTTCCATCAGGTAAACCGCTTGGGGCAAATGCGCGACATCGGCTCGCCGATGCCGCGTCAGTTCCGGTTCGACGGCATTTGCGACGATCTGCGAGCATCCGCTTCACAACGCCTTCACCCTGCGACGCGGTCTCCCGGCATTTTCAAGTCGAGTTAAGCACCTTTCGTGCGTAATCCGCGTTATGAGCGGATCGCTCCGCTGGGGTCGTTGAGCGACTTGGGGAACGCAACGTGTTTCGCAGAACAGCGCCATCAACGAAGGGACGCAACTTCCTTCACGTCATCAAGCTCGTCTCGCCTTTCGTCACGGTCGTCCTGCTGCAGGCGGCGATCGCCGGATTCAGCCTGGAGGTGATGTCCTCGGTCCGCGCCTATGTCGCGGGCGAAGCCTTGTGGTCGCGCTCGCAGAAGAACGCCGTCTATTTCCTCAATCTCTATCTGCATTCGGGCGACGCCAGCCAGTTTGCGCAATATCAGACCTCGCTGGCCGTTCCCATCGGCGACGAGTTCGCGCGCTGGGCGCTCGAGCGCGATCCGGCCGACGTCGAGGCCGCCCGCATCGGCTTCCTGCAAGGCGGCAATCATCCCGATGACGTGCCGGGATTGATCTGGCTGTTTCGCTACTTCAAACAGGTCAGCTTTCTCAAGGAAGCCATCCGCGAGTGGGCTGCCACAGACCCCATGCTGCTGGAGCTCAGCGTGTTCGGCGAGGTCATCCGGTCAGAGCTGAAGAACGGGCCCGTTCAGGACAGCAAGCGCCTGCACTTATTGTCGTCGCGGCTGTCGGAGCTCAACACTCAGTTCACGGTGCACGCCAAGCGGTTCTCCACCGTTCTCGGCGAAGGCTCGCGCGCCATCAAGATGACGCTGACTGGAGTCAATATCGTCACGGCCGTGATCCTGATCCTGCTCCTGATCTGGCACACGCGGCGATTGGTGCTGCAACGACAGGCCTTCGAGGATGCCCTGCATACCGAGAAGGAGCGCCTGGCTTGGCAGGCGTCGCACGATTGGCTGACCGGCTTGTCCAACCGCCGCGCCTTCGAGGCGCGCCTGCAAAGCGAGCTGGACGACACCGCGGCGGGGTCGCTCGGCCTGATCCTGCTCGATCTCGACCAGTTCAAGGACGTCAACGACAGCTGCGGTCACCTCGCCGGCGACCGCCTGCTCTGCCAGATCTCGCGTCTCCTGCAACAGGAGCGGCGGCCGCATGATCTGGTGGCCCGGCTCGGCGGTGACGAATTCGGCCTAATCCTTCCGCAAAGCACGCCGTACGACGCCGTGGATATCGCCGAACGGCTGCGCCGGTCGCTCGAGTTATCCGTCTTCGCGTGGGACGATCGTTGCTTTGCAGTGACCGCCAGCATCGGCGTTGCCTGCATCACCGACGGCAACACCACGCTCGAGGACGCGATGCGGCGCGCGGATGCCGCCTGCTATCGCGCCAAGGAGAACGGACGCAACCGTGTTCAGGTCGACAACGGGACGACGGACGTCCTCGTCGTCACCTCTCGGCAACGCAAGTCCGCCAGCGCGTAGCAGCGCTCACCACTTTATCGTACTGGCAGAATCCCCAGCCCCGCGAGATGCGCATCCAGGAATTGATCGACCTGCTGGCGCAGCATTTGCGGCGGTACGGCCACCATGCGCTCTTCGAGGCCGAGCGAGATGATCCCGTGCACGGCGGAAAACAGGGTGCGTGACAGCAGCGCGATCTGCACGTCGTCTGCATTCGGAAGCAGTCGTACCAGGGGCGCATGCATCAGCGCGAAGGCGTCCATCACCATCTGAAGGATGTCATCAGGGTAAGGGCGGTCGTCCTCCATCCGATGCTCGAACAGCGAGCGCAGCAGATTGGCTTGCTCCGCGAAGAATTCGAGGTAGGTCGTGGCAAGCCCGTAGAGCTGGCGAACGGGCTCCTCGGCGGGAACCTGCCCCAGCCGCACCGTCAGCGCCTTAACCGTCTCCCGATTGACGGTCAGGATCACCCCGTCGAAGTCGCCGAACTCGTTGTAGACACTCCCAACCGAGCAGCCGGCGGCGTCCGCGACGTCCCGAACCTTCAATGATTTCAGCGCTTTACTCGCAATAATGTTGCGAGCGATCTCCACGATCTGCCGCCGCCGCCGAGATTTTTTTCGGTCTCGCAACGATTCGTATTGAACATTGTTCATTTTCATGATACTCACTTGAACAATGTTCAAGTTAACCCGGAGACCTGCAAAATGCAAACCCTCGCTGTTGATATCGCTTCCACCTTCGTCGATGACGCCACAGCTCTCGTGACCGGATTTGGCCGCGCCCTCCTGCGGTTCGCGACCGGGCCGATCGATCGTATCGCAAATGCCTGCGACATCGCCGGTGTCCTGGCTGAGCGCCGCGCCACCTTCCGGATGTGGCGGGCCAACCGCGGCCGTGCCCGTCATGAGGGCCGCCGCATTAGCCTGCTCGGCCGCCTCTCGCCCTTTCGCCGCCTCGCCCATCTCACCTGAGGCGCGCACGCCACCCTTGCCGGGGCGTGGCAGAGCGCGACCAACCATTTGCGAACCAAACCACGCCACGCGGAGACCAACAGGATCGGAAGGCAAAGGCGCAGAGCAGGCCGGGACGATCGTCGTCAACCCGCAAATGCCCGTCGCATCTCCTCCGGTCCCGACGTCCATCCGACAATGAAACAACCTCAGACAGCGTTTCCAAAACAGGACTAGTCATGATCAGGGATTTGATGTCGTCACGCCGCTTCGCGCCGCTGTTCTGGGCGCAATTCTTCTCGGCGCTGAACGACAACGTGCTCAAGAACGCACTCGTCATCATCCTGCTTTACAGTGCCGCGACCGGCCACGGCGATGCGCTGGTGACGGTCGCGGGCGCCGTCTTCATCTTCCCCTATTTCATCCTGTCCGGGCTCGGCGGCCAGCTCGCCGACAAATATGTCAAATCCGTCGTCGCAAGGCGGCTCAAATTCGCCGAGATCTTTGCCGCGGGCTTTGCCGCGGCCGGCTTCTTCCTGCACTCGGTGCCGCTGCTGTTCGCAGCGCTCGCACTGTTCGGCGTCATCGCCGCGCTGTTCGGTCCCGTGAAATACGCGATGCTGCCGGACCAGCTCGAGCTCGGCGAGCTCGCGACCGGCAACGCGCTGGTCGAAGGTGCGACCTTCATGGCCATCCTGCTCGGCACCGTTGCCGGCGGCCAGTTCGTGGCCGGCTCCGCGCATATGGGCTGGGTCGCATCGGCCGTGGTCGTGCTGGCCCTGCTGTCCTGGATCTTCGCCTCCCGCATTCCCGCGACGACGCCGTCTGCACCCGATCTTCCGGTCAACGCCAATCCGTGGACCTCGACGCTCGGCCTGTTGAAGACTTTGCACGCCGACCACCGGCTGTGGGATGGCACCGTGATCGCCTCCTGGTTCTGGCTGGTGGGCGCCATCGTGCTCTCGCTGCTGCCGGCGCTGGTCAAGGAGGTCATCGGTGGCACCGAGGGTGTCGTGACGTTGTGTCTCGCGGTCTTCGCAATCGGCATTGCCATCGGCTCGCTGTTCGCCGCGAATCTGAGCCACGTTCGCCCGAACCTCGCGCTGGTGCCGATCGGCGCCATCATGATGGGGTTTGCCGGCCTCGACCTCGCCTGGGCGATCGGCATGAGCACCAAGGGACAGGACATCACTGCGGGGGACTTCGCGACCTCGTTCGCGGGCCTGCGCATGCTCCTCGATTTCGTCGCCTTCGCATTCGGCGGCGGGTTGTTCGTCGTTCCGTCCTTCGCCGCCGTCCAGGCCTGGTCCGCCCCCTCCGAGCGCGCCCGCATCATCGCCGCCGGCAACGTGCTACAGGCCGCCTTCATGGTGGCCGGCTCGCTGTTCGTCGCGCTGCTGCAGGCCGGCGGATTGCACATCGGCTGGATCTTCTTCGGCCTCGGCGTCGCCAGCTTCGGCGCGGTCTGGTTCGTGCTGACGAAGTGGGGCAAGGAAGGCGTGCGTGACTTTGGCGGGCTGCTGTTCCGCGCGCTGTTCCGCACCGAGGTCCGCGGGCTGGAGAACCTGCCGCCCGCTGGCACGCGCATGCTGATCGCGCCCAACCATGTCAGCCTGATCGACGGCCCGCTGCTGCACGCCGTGCTGCCGATCGACGCGAGCTTCGCGGTTGATGCCGGCATCGCCAAGGCCTGGTGGGCCAAGCCGTTCCTGCGGGTGGTCAAGCACTACACCATGGACCCCAGCAAGCCGCTGGCCGCGCGTGATCTCATCAAGCTCGTCGCCGCCGGAGAGCCGGTGGTGATCTTTCCGGAGGGACGCATTACCGTCTCCGGCTCGCTCATGAAGGTCTATGACGGCACCGCGATGATTGCGGACAAGGCCGACGCGGTCGTCGTCCCGGTCCGCATCGAAGGCGCCCAGCGCTCACATCTCAGCTATCTCAACGGCAGCCAGATCAAGCGCTCGTGGTTTCCGCGGGTGACCGTCACCATCCTGCCGCCGGTCAAGCTTCCGGTCGATCCGTCGCTCAAGGGCAAGACGCGCCGCAACGCCGCGGGCGCAGCACTTCAGGACGTGATGATCGACGCCATGGTGAAGAACGCCATGCTCGATCACACCCTGTTCGAGGCGCTCGGACACGCCTATCGCGACCGCGACACCGGCAAGGTCATCGTCGAGGACGCGCTCGGTACCAAGCTGACCTATCGCAAGCTGATCCTGGGCGCTCAGGTCTTGAGCCGGAAGCTGGAGAACGGCACCGCTGTCGGTGAGAATGTCGGCGTGCTGCTGCCGAATTCCGCAGGCGTCGCCGTCGTCTTCATGGCGCTGCAAAACATGGGCCGGGTCCCGGCGATGCTCAACTTCTCGGCCGGGCCGGTCAACGTGCTCGCCGCCATGAAGGCCGCGCAGGTCAAGACCGTGCTGACGTCGAAGGCCTTCATCGAGAAGGGCAAGCTCGACAAGCTGATGGCTGCGATCTCCGCAGAGGTCCGGGTGGTCTATCTCGAGGATGTCCGCGCCTCGATCGGCACGGCCGACAAGATCAAGGGCCTGCTCGCCGGTACTACGCCGCGCGTCGTTCGCCAGGCGAGCGATCCGGCCGTCGTGTTGTTCACGTCCGGCTCGGAAGGCACACCCAAGGGCGTTGTGCTGTCTCACCGCAACATCCTTGCCAACGCCGCACAGGCGCTGGCACGGGTCGATGCCAATGCCAACGACAAGGTGTTCAACGTGCTGCCGGTGTTCCACTCGTTCGGGCTGACCGGCGGAATGATGATGCCGCTGCTCGCGGGCATTCCGATCTACATGTACCCCTCGCCGCTGCACTATCGGATCGTGCCCGAGCTGATCTACCAGACCGGCGCCACAATCCTGTTCGGCACCGATACCTTCCTCACCGGCTACGCCCGCTCGGCGCATGCCTATGACTTCCGGACCCTGCGCCTGGTGATCGCCGGCGCCGAGGCGGTCAAGGATCGCACCCGGCAGGTCTTCATGGAGCGTTACGGCATCCGCATCCTCGAAGGCTATGGCGTGACCGAGACCGCGCCGGTGCTGGCGATGAATACGCCGATGGCCAACCGCCCCGGCACGGTCGGCCGCCTGTCGCCGCTGATGGAAAGCCGCCTCGACCCGGTCCCCGGCATCGAGGAAGGCGGACGCCTCTCGGTGCGCGGACCGAACGTGATGCTCGGATACTTGCGGGCCGAAAATCCCGGCGTGCTCGAACCGCTCGCCGAGGGCTGGCACGACACCGGCGACATCGTGGCGATCGACCCGGCCGGCTTCATCACCATCAAGGGTCGCGCCAAGCGCTTTGCCAAGATCGCCGGCGAAATGGTCTCGCTGTCCGCGGTCGAGAACATCGCGACGACCCTGTGGCCGCAGGCCGCATCGGTTGCCGTGTCGATCCCGGACCCGCGCAAGGGCGAGCGCGTCGTGCTGCTGACGACGGAAAAGGGTGCCGAGCGCAGTACGATGCAGGGCCAGGCCAAGGCCATCGGCGCATCCGAGCTGACCGTTCCCGCGGCGATCATGGTGGTCGACAAGGTGCCGCTGCTCGGCACCGGCAAGACCGACTACGTCACCGCGACGACGATGGCCCGCGAGCAGGCCTCGGGCGCGGAGCGCGAGGTGGCGTAAGAGACATGCACGAGGCGCCTTAATCAGGCGAGGCGCGATGCCCCATCGGCCGCTTCCGACCGTCTGAATCTCAAGAACCGGCTTCTCCGCGGCGCTCCTGCGCGTAACGCACCAGCGCCGCGAAGCGATAGATGCCGTGCACGAACTTGCCGTAGGGCATGGTGATGAACAGCGCGAACACTGCCCCCAAATGCAGTGCCAGCAGCGGGCCCATGGCGGCGGTGTCCCGCAAGAGCAGAAGCAGCATGCCGGTGAACCCGGTCAGGAACAGCATGGCGATGAAGCCGACATCCATGCCGTAGCGCTGCCCGTCGAGCAGCGCCGGATCGCGCCGCATCTTGGCGACGAACAGGCCGATCGGCCCGATGATCAGGCCGATGCCGCCGAGCGTGCCGAGCACCACCGGTAGATCCCACCACGGATACGGCGCCTCGCGGCCGAGCAAATAGTGATACAGCGTTGCGACCGAGGTCGCGGCGAAGCAGAGCAGGAAGCCATAGAAGGTCAGGTGATGGAACAGCTTGCGCCGGTCGGTCGGCTTGTCATCCTCATTGTAGCAGCCGACGCCGCCACCGTGGAGATAGCGCAGCTCACCAGCGTCGCGTATCGCCTGAAAGATCGAGCCGCCGTCCGCACGGCCGATCGGCGGACCGATATCCCGCCAGAAGGCACGCACGCTCATCACCAGCGCGAAGATCGCATAAAGGAAGGCGGCGCTGAACAACGCCGCCATCGCGTTGTGCGGCATCAACTTGTAGAACGCGCCGGGGCCGGTGTGCACGCCGAACAGCACGCTGCGGTCGTTCAGGGCCGCAAAGCCGAGGATGAAGGCGCCCATGCTGAGCGCGGTGACGATGCTGATGACGAGACCATTGCGCGCGAAGGCACCGGACAGCGCCTGCGGCCAGGCATAGGCCGCGTAGGATTCCGCGCGCGCGATCGCCAGCGTCTGCGGGACGTTGACGTTGAATTCGTGCGGCGGCGAGAACTGGCAGTCGACGTAGCAGGCGCCGCAGCCATGGCAGAGATTGGCGAGATAATTGAGGTCGCCGTCGGAGAAGGCGCGCCGCATCTCCATCGCGGGAAAGACCGCGCAAAGACCCTCGCAGTAACGGCAGGAATTGCAGACCGTCATCAGGCGGTCGGCTTCGTCCAAAATTCTGGTGCCGTGCATGGCTTTACTTCGTCAGACCTTTGCCCTCGAGCCATTTCTGGATCAGGGCCGCGACCTCGAGGTTGTTCTTGTCCATCATCACCATATGCGAATTGCCCTTGATGCCGGCCTGCGGGAGATCGACGATGTCGACGCTGCCCCCGGCTGCCTTGATGGCGTCCGCAAAGGCGATGCCATTGGCGCGGATCTTGGGCCAGCGCGAATCGCGCTCGATATAGTCGCCGTAGATGATGAGGGTCGGGATGTTCTTCAGCACATCCGCCTTGGCGGGATCGCCGATGCCGGCCGGCTCGATCGCAATCAGCGCCTTGACCTTGTCGGGACGCGCTTGCGCGACCTTGAAGCCGAAGGTGCCGGCTTGGCTGTGGAACAGAAGCACCGAGGGGCCGATGCGATCGATCTCGGCGATATAGGCGGCGATGGTCGCATCGTCGGTCGTGGTCCAGCGCGGCACGTTCTGCTTGACGAAATTCTCGTAACCCTCGACGGGGAACTGGTTGCCCGGCAACAATTTTCGCTTGTCGGGATCGGGATCGTATGAGTTCGGCCCATCACCGATGCGGAAACGCTCGAACGGATTAGCCGTGGTCAGGAAGACCGGCTCGCCTTTGAAGATATCGGGGTATTGCGCCCAGCCCGCGCGTCCGCGCTCTACCGCGTCGGAGTTATAGACCGCCCACCCCTTGCGCAGAAAATAATTCAGCCAGCCTTCACGTCCGTCAGGCGTGGTCTCGTAGGTGACGCCGGTCAATCCGCCGCCGTGCCACATCAGCAAGGGATAGGCACCCTTCTCGTTGGCCGGCAGGAAATACTGCACGTACATCTGCTCGACCTGATACGTGCCGTTGGGATCGACCTTGGCCGGCACTCCGCCGGGCGCGAACACGACCTCCCTCACCGGCTTGCCCGAGATTTCGACAGGACGGCCACCGACATGGAACGAACCCATGTCTCGTAGCGTGATCGGCTCGGCCGCATGGGCGTGGCCGACGATCAGCAGCGCCGCTATCGCAGAAATCGCAGTGCGTGGCATGGTTCCTCCCTTGCCTTTTCTTCGTCCTAGTTCTTCGCGTGGCGTGCCGCTTCCTGTCCTGCAATCCGCCCGAACACGCTGCCGATGGTCATGCCCATGCCAGCGGCATAGCCCTTCCCGAGCACATTGCCGGCCATGATCTCGCCGGCCGCGAACATGTTCGCCGACGGCTTGCCGTCAGCCATCAGCATCCGTGCTTCCCTGGTTACGCGCGTGCCGAGATAGGTGAATGTGATGCCGGGTCGCACCGGATAGGCAAGATAGGGCGGCGTCTCGATCCGCCGCGCCCAATGCGTCTTCTGCGGCGTGATGCCTTCGGTGCGGCAGTCGTCCAGAATGGTGTGGTCGAAGGTGCCGGGCTGCACCGCGGTATTAAATTCGGTGATCGTCTTTTCCAGCGCGGCCGGATCGAGCTCGAGCTTGCCGGCGAGCTCAGCCACGGTCTGCCCGGCGATCGGCGGGAACAGCGTCGGCATGAAGCTCGTGACCACGGTGGAATCGAAGATGATGTAGGCGATCTGGCCGGGCTGCGCGGCCACCAGCCGGCCCCAGATCGCGTAGCGCTTCGGCCAGATGTCCTCGCCCTCGTCATAAAAGCGCTGCGCGTGCTTGTTGACGACGATGCCGAACACGACGGAGTCGTGGCGCGTGATGATGCCGCCGTCGAATTTCGGCGCGCGGGCGTCGATCGCGACCGCATGGCACTGGGTGGGGTCGCCGACCTCCTGCACGCCCTTGGCGAGCAGCATCTTCAGGATCGAGCCGCGGTTATAGGGCGTGCCGCGGATCAGGAAATTGTCGGCGGCGTCGCCCCAATATTGCTTCAGCCATTCGATGTTGGCCTCGAACCCGCCGGCGGCGGCGACCAGCGACGTCGCGCGTATCTCGGTGTCACCCATGATCGGCCGCTTGAGGCGAGCGGCGAGAAACATGCCGTCCTCGATCACGAGGTCGGTGACCTCGGCGTCGTATTCGACGTCGACCCCGAGCTTCTCGGCGGTGAGATAGAGCGCATTCAGCATCGCGCGTCCGCCGCCGAGGAAGAACGAGTTGGTGCGGCCAAGGCTCAGCGTGCCGCCGAGCGAGGGCTGCCAGCGCACGCCCTGCTCGACGATCCAGTTCAAGATGTCCTTGGACTCGCGGATCATGTGCCGGGCGAGCACCTCGTCGGTCTGGCCGCCGGTCACGCGCAGCAGATCTTCCCAAAACTCCTCCTCGGTGTAGGGGCCGGTCAGGATTTCGGTCGCCTCGTCATGGGCGCAACGCATGTTACGGGTGTGGCGCGTGTTGCCACCGCGATAGAATTTTGGCGCACCTTCGAGCACCAGAACCGACGCCCCACCACGTCGCGCGCTGATCGCCGCACACAGCGCCGCGTTGCCGCCGCCGATCACCAGCACATCGTATTTGCTGCTCATGCCGTCTGCCCGATGCGACGAAGTTGGAGACATTCTGCCCCGCCGGCGGCCCCGGTCAATCCGACAACCATTGCGCACCTTTGTATACAAAGATATACAGACGTCCGGCAAGCGCCATCGCTGCATGGGCAGGATGCGCGAGCCCATGAGGATGGATGGCAAGACGTCCGACAAAGGCAGGCGGCTCGATCGCGCGCGGCGGCGGCGTGGCGCTGGGCGAAGCCGTGTTCCGCTCGCTTTGCGAGGCGCTGCAGGCCGGCAGCTATCGCGCCGGCGACCGCCTGCGCGAGGAAGAGGTCGCCCAGCGGCTGAAGGTCAGCCGCACGCCGGTGCGCGAGGCTCTGGGGCGGCTTGCGGCACGCGGGTTCGTCGAACCCGCCGGCGGCCGCGGCCTGATCGTACGCAACCTCGACATCTCCGAGGTGCTCGAGCTCTACGCCATGCGCGAGATCATGGAAGGCGCCGCCGCCCGACTTGCCGCCGAGCACGCCTCGGCGACGGAGGTCGATGCCCTCCGTGATATCGAGCAGGCTTTTGTCGAAGCCTCCGAGACCGATGCGGCCGAGATCGCGAGAGAACTGGCACGGCTCAACCGCGCCTTCCACGAAGCGATCTGCCGCGCCGCGCGCAACCGCTATCTCGATAACGCATCACGGGAATTGCAGGACTGGATCGCACTGCTCGGTCCAACCACGTTCACGATATCGGGCCGCCCCTCGACCAGCCACGGTGAGCACCAGGCCATCATCGAAGCCATCGCGGCTCGCGACGGCGGCAAAGCGGAGCAGCTCGCGCGCACACACATCCGCGAAGCGCTGCGCTGTCGGCTGAAGCTGTTGCAAAAGCAGTAGCAGAGCGCGGCGCTCAGGCGACCAGTTCTGCCGCAATCGCCTTCGAGACGTCCCGCACATCGCCTGGACTGAGCCGCACCTGCAGTCCGCGCTGACCGCCATTGACGTAGACGTAATCATGCGCGAGCGCGCTCTGCTCGATCACGGTGCGGACGGGCTTTCGCTGCCCGAATGGGCTGATACCGCCAACCTTGAAGCCGGTGAGGCGCTCGGCCTCCGGCGGCTTCATCATCTGCGCCGACTTGCCGCTAACAGCAGCGGCGAGCTTCTTCATCGAGACTTCCTGGTCGGACGGGACGATCACGCAGACCGGCTTGCCGTCGACCAGCGCCATCAGCGTCTTCAAGACACGAGCGGGGTCTTCGCCAAGCGCAGCGGCCGCCTGGAGGCCGATGCTCTCGGCATCGGGATCATAATCGTAAGCGTGAACGGTGAAGGCAACACTGGCGGCTGTGAGCACGCGTGTGGCTGGGGTGGCTTTGGACATGTGCCACGTTTACCACCGTCATTGCGAGGAGCGAAGCGACGAAGCAATCCAGAATCTTGCCGCGGAGGCAGTCTGGATTGCTTCGCTTCGCTCGCAATGACGGCGCCGTCCTACTCCGCCGCATCCCGCATCTCCGCGCGCTCGGCCCTGGCCGCGCAGAACTTGAACTCCGGGATCTTGCCGAACGGATCGAGCGCCGGGTTGGTCAGGAGATTGGCCGCCGCTTCCGCGTAGCAGAACGGCATGAAAACCATGTTCTCGGGAACGTCGCGGTCGGAGCGCACCTTGACCTCGACCGCGCCGCGGCGGGTCTCGAGCCGGATGAAATCGCCGGGCGCGAGCTTCTTCCTGTGCATGTCCTTTGGCGACATGAACGCAACCGCCTCGGGCTCGATCTGGTCGAGCACCTGCGCGCGGCGGGTCATCGAGCCGGTGTGCCAATGCTCCAGCACGCGGCCGGTCGAGAGCACCATCGGATATTCGGCGTCAGGGATCTCGTCCGGCGGGATGACGTGAGCCGGCACGATCTTGCCGCGGCCGCTCGCGGTCGGGAAGCCCGTGGTGAAGATGATCTCGTTGCCGGGCATGTCGGGACCGTCGACGGGATAGGTCACCGCGCCCTCGCGGACCAGCCGTTCCCAGGTGATGTTCTTCAACGACGGCATCAACTCTGCCATCTCGGTGAAGACATCGCCGGGACCGGCATAATTCCACGGCAGGCCCATGCGCTTGCCGATCTCCTGGATGATCCAGAGATCCTGCCGCGCATCGCCCGGCGGCTTGATCACCTGGCGCGCGAGCTGCACGCGGCGATCGGTGTTGGTGAAGGAGCCTTCCTTTTCGGCAAACGCCGAGGCCGGCAGGATGACGTCGGCGTGGAACGCGGTCTCCGTGACGAAGAGATCCTGCACCACGAGATGATCGAGCATGGCGAGCGCATGGCGCGCATGCTGGAGATCGGGGTCAGACATCGCAGGGTTTTCGCCCTCGATATACATGCCCTTGATCTCGCCGGCATGGATTGCGTTCATGATCTCGACCACGGTCAGACCGCGCACGGGATCGAGATCCTGGCCCCACAGCTTCTCGAAGGCACCGCGCATGTCGTCGCGGCCGACCGGCTGATAGTCCGGCAGGAACATCGGGATCAGACCGGCATCGGAAGCGCCCTGCACGTTGTTCTGGCCGCGCAGCGGATGCAGGCCGGTGCCGGGGCGACCGACCTGGCCTGTGATCAGCGCCAGCGCAATCAGGCAACGCGCATTGTCGGTGCCGTGGACATGCTGGCTGATGCCCATGCCCCAGAAGATGATCGACGATTTTGCCCGCGCATAGGTTCGCGCGACCTCACGCAGGGTCTGCGCCGGGATGCCGCAGATCGCCTCCATCTTCTCCGGCGTGAATTCCTTGATCTTCTCCTTGAGGTCCTCGAACCCCTCGGTGTAGCCGGCGATGTACTGGTCGTCGGTCAGCCCTTCGGTGATGATCGTGTGGATCATCGCGTTCAGCATGGCGACGTCCGAGCCCGGCTTGAACTGCAGATGCTTGGTCGCATGGCGCGACAGCGTCTGCCGGCGCGGGTCCATGACGAACAGCTTTGCGCCGTTCTCCTTGACCGCGTTCTTGATGAAGGTCGCGGCGACCGGATGGTTCACGGTCGGGTTGGCGCCGATCACGATGATGACCTCGGCGTCCATCGCCGCCGAGAACGGCGCCGACACCGCGCCCGAACTCAGGCCTTCGAAGAGCGCCGCGACCGACGAGGCGTGGCACAGACGGGTGCAATGGTCGACGTTGTTGGAGCCGAAGCCGGTACGCACCAGCTTCTGGAACAGATAGGCCTCCTCGTTGGAACCCTTCGCCGAGCCGAAGCCGGCCAGCGCCTTCACGCCCTTCTCGTCGCGGATCTTGACGAGGCCCTTGGCCGCGATGTCGAGCGCTTCTTCCCAGCTCGCTTCGCGGAAATGCGTGAACGGATTGGCAGGATCGACCTGGTCGTTGGAATCCTTCTTCGCGTTCGGCAGCCGCACCAGCGGCTTAGTCAGTCGATGCGGATGGTGGATGTAGTCGAAGCCGAAGCGGCCCTTGACGCAAAGGCGGTTGTGATTGGCCGGGCCATCGCGGCCCTCGGCATAGATCACCTTCTCGTCCTTGACCTCATAGGTCACCTGGCAGCCGACGCCGCAGAACGGGCAGAGCGAATCCACCTTCTTGTCGGCATAGACGACACGGGTCTGCGCCTCATCCAGCATCACGGCCGGCATCAGCGCTCCGGTCGGACAGGCCTGCACGCATTCGCCGCAGGCAACGCAAGTGGACTCGCCCATGGGATCGTCGAAGTCGAACACGATCTTCGAGCCGTGGCTGCGATAGGCCATGCCGATGACGTCGTTGACCTGGACCTCGCGGCAGGCGCGCACGCACAGGCCGCACTGGATGCAGGCGTCGAGATTGACGCGCATCGCCGGATGGCTGGCATCGGTCGCCCAACGCTCGGCGGCGGGGAAGCGGCTCTCGGTGACCCCCGTGGTTTCGGCCCAGTGCCAAAATTTGGAGTCCGGATCGTGCGAGGTCTCGCGCGCCGGCTGATCGGCGACCAGCAGCTCCATGACCATTTTTTGCGCGGACACAGCGCGCGCGCTCTCGGTCTTCACCTTCATGCCGACCGATGGCGTGCGCTTGCAGGACGCCGCGAGCACACGCTCGCCCTCGATCTCGACCATGCAGGCGCGGCAATTGCCGTCGGGGCGATAGTCGGGCGCGGGCGAATAGCACAGATGCGGAATCTCGTGGCCCTGACGTTTTGCAACTTGCCAGATCGTCTCGCCTGCATTGGCCTCGACCTGCTTGCCGTCGAGCTCGAACGTAATCTTCGTCATTCGGCCGCTTCCTTGAACTCGTCAGGGAAATATTTGATCACAGTGGACAGCGGATTGGATGCCGCCTGTCCAAGCCCGCAGATCGAGGCATCGCGCATCGCCTGGCTCAATTCGTCCAGGAGAGCGCGGTTCCAGACCGGTTGCTGCATCAGCAGTGCGGCCTTCTGGGTTCCGACGCGACACGGCGTGCACTGGCCGCAGCTCTCGTCCTCGAAGAACTTCATCAGGTTCAACGCGGCCGCGCGCACGCTGTCCTTCTGCGACAGGATCACGATCGCGGCAGAGCCGATGAAGCAGCCGTATTTTTCCAGCGTGCCGAAATCGAGCGGGATGTCGTCCATCGCCGCCGGCAGGATGCCGCCGGACGCGCCGCCCGGCAGGTACGCATAGAACTGATGGCCATCGGCCATGCCGCCGCAATATTCGTCGATCAGCTCGCGCACGGTGATGCCAGCAGGCGCGAGCTTCATGCCGGGATTCTTGACGCGGCCCGAGACCGAGAAACTGCGCAGGCCGTGCCGCTCATGGCGGCCGTGGCCCTTCCACCAGTCGGCACCCTTCTCGACGATGTCACGCACCCACCACAAGGTCTCGATGTTGTTGATCAACGTCGGCAGCCCGAACAGGCCGACCTGGAATGGATAAGGCGGCTTGTGCCTCGGCAGGCCGCGCTTGCCCTCGATGCTTTCGAGCAGCGAGGATTCCTCGCCGCAGATATAGGCGCCGGCGCCGCGGCGCATGTGCAGCGTCGGACCGCCCGGCGGGAGCTTTGCGATCTCGCGTTCGAGGATTTCGCGCGAGGCCGGATATTCGTCGCGGAGGTAAATGTAGATATCCGAGGCCTGCACCACATGGGCACCGATCAGCATGCCCTCGAGGAAGCGGTGCGGATCACTCTCGAGATAGACGCGATCCTTGAACGTGCCGGGCTCGCCCTCATCGCCGTTGATCGCCATCAGCCGCGGGCCGGGTTCACCAAGCACCGCACGCCATTTGCGCCCCGTCGGGAAGCCGGCGCCGCCGAGACCGCGCAACGAGGCGTCATCGAGCGCCTTCAGCAGGTCGTCCGTCGCTAGCTTGCCCGAGCGCAGTCGATTGAGCAGCTTGTAGCCGCCGCCGGCGACATAGGCGTCATAGCCGACATATTCGGGCAGATGAGCGTGGGTGTCGCCAGCCTTCGCCGCCGCCGTGACACTGGCGACCGTCGCATGGTCAACAAAGTTGTGTCCGACTTCCGCGGCCGGCGCCGTGTCGCAGCGACCGACGCAGGGCGCACGCACCACGCGGATGCCGGGACCGGACGCGTCCTGCAAATCGGCGAGCAGCTTTTCTCCGCCGAGCATCGCGCAGGTCAGCGAATCGCAGACGCGGATCGTCAGCGGCGCGATATCGGGCTCGCCTTCCTTCACCACGTCGAAATGCGCGTAGAAGGTTGCAGTCTCGAACACCTCGGCGAACGCGAGCTTCATCTCGTCGGCGAGCGCAGCGAGATGCGCGGCCGAGATCTGGCGGTACTTATCCTGAATCAGGTGCAGATATTCGATCAACAGGTCGCGACGCCGCGGCCGATCGCCGAGCAGTTGCTCGATCTCGTGCGCGGCGGTGGGATCGACCTGTCGCCCCTTGGGCGTGGACTTGGCGCGCTTCCGTCCCTGGCCGGGATGTTCGAACTCGCGAACCTTGTGAACGTCGTCGTTGCTGCTCATGGAGACGTCGCGTTCTCTTCAAATGCGTGATGAGTTCAGGCCGGATCGCCAAGGCAATCAGGCCTCATTTCCTGGCTCGATCAACGGAGCCACCGGTTCCTGCGTCGCGTCGACCAATCCGAATTCGACGCAACTCTAATCTCTGGTATGCCAGATGCAAGACAATTTAGAGCGTCTCTAGAATGATTTAGGAGGCAGGCGGTCGCCCGCCATGCCCCTTTGCGCGTGCATCAGACGGAACCCGATCTCAGGTCTTGCTCATGCACTCTTCGATGTAGAACCAGCGGTCGTCGCCGGCGAGTCCCTTGGACTTCACGTCGGCGCGGCAAGCCTTGAGCTTCGGCTTGTTGGTCGCCCACTTCGCCTTCATGTCTTTCAGCTTCTGCATGGTGAGCTTCATCTTGCCGGGCTTTGCTTCGCTCGTTGCAGCAGGTGCCGCCGGTGTCGTCGCCGTCTGCGCGGATGCGGTATGAAGCCCAGCGACGAGCAACATGGCCGCAAGGCAAATTCGAAGGCAAGTTCGGGTGCGAATCATTTCAATCCCCCTAAGTCCCATTCTTGATGATGTCTGAAAGGCCAACGAAGCGGGACGCCTGATGAGCATCCCGCTTCTGTCTCGACGGCGGATCAGAAGATTTTGACCGCGCTCTCCAATGTCTTCCAGACACCCCAAAGCAGGGGGACGCCGACGAAGGCCCAGAACAGCGCCGCCTTGGCGTCAAGCCCGCCAAATCCGATGCCGTAGGAGCCGTGCGGCCCGGCGGCGGCGGCGCTGGCGCTTGCCGCCTGCAACTTGGCGACATCAGCCTCCTTCATGTGCCATTTCGAATCGACCGGCTTGATCAGATAGTTGCAGATCAGGCCCGCGATCAGCATCGCACAGAGGATGTACATCGTCGTGTTGTAGAGCTGGTCGCGCGGCACGCCTGCCGCGAGCTGGAACTCGCGGATGTAGTTGACCACGACGGGGCCGATGATGCCCGCGGTGGACCACGCCGTCAGCAGCCGGCCATGGATGGCGCCGACGAACTGGGTTCCGAACATGTCGGCGAGGTAGGCAGGCACGGTGGAAAAGCCGCCGCCATACATCGACAGGATGATGCCGAAGCCGAGCACGAACAGGAGCTTCGAACCCATCGCCGCAAAGGTCGGCGCCAGCGCGTAGAGCGCGATGCCGAGGATGAAGAACGTATAGTAGGTGTTCTTGCGCCCGATCTTGTCCGAGAGCGATGCCCAGAAGAAACGGCCGCCGATGTTGAACAGCGACAGCAATCCGGCGAAGCCCGCGGCGATCGCGGCGATCTGCGCCTTCTGTCCCGCATCGAGCGCGTTGAAGCCGACGTTAGGCAGGCCGATCAACTTGCCGGCGAATATCTCCTGGAGCATCGGCGAGGCCATGCCGATCACGCCGATGCCGGCCGACACGTTCAGGCACAGCACCCACCAGATCAGCCAGAATTGCGGCGTCTTGTGCGCGTCGTTGAGATGAACGTTGGCCTTCGAGATCATCGCGTTGGCCTTCGACGGCGCCGTCCAGCCCTCGGGCTGCCAGCCGGGCGGCGGCAAGCGATAGCGGAACGCGCCGATCATCATGAACACGAAGTAGATGACGCCCATCGTGACGAAGGTCTCCCAGACGCCGACCGAGGTCGGAGTCTTGAAGTAGTTCATCAAGAGGTTCGCCAGCGGCGCGCCGATCATGGCGCCGCCGCCGAAACCCATGATTGCCATGCCGGTCGCCATGCCGCGGCGGTCCGGGAACCACTTCACCAGCGTCGACACCGGCGAGATATAGCCAAGACCGAGACCGATGCCGCCGATCACGCCCGAACCCAGCCACAACAGCCAGAGCTGATGGGTGTAAACCCCGATCGCACCGAGGAAGAGGCCGCCGCACCAGCACAGCGCCGAGACGAAGCCGGCCTTGCGCGGACCTACGCGCTCCAGCCAGCCGCCCCAGACCGCAGCCGCGATACCGAGCAGCACGAAAAAGAGCGTGTACATCCATCCCATGCTAGCGACCTTCCAGTCGCAGCTGGTCGTGAACAGCTCCTGAAACAGCGACATCTCTGCGCACGCCTTCGGCGCGGTCACTCCGATCGCGCGCGACAGCGGCAGCCAGAACACCGAGAAGCCGTAGGCCATGCCGATGCAGAGATGGATGCACAGCGCAGCCGGCGGCACCAGCCAGCGATTGAACCCGGCGGTCGCGATGGTCCGCTCGCGATCCAGAAAACCTGCGCCGGCACCCGAAAGTGTTCCAGCGCTCTCGATGGTAGACATGCATTCCTCCCCTAAAGCCGCCCTTCTGAACGGCCTGCCACGACGGTCCTGTTCCTCAGCCGTTGCAGCGCAGCCTTTGTCCCTGCTGCCCCGCACAATGATCGACGCGCGCCAGGATCGTCACGCGCATCCGAGACGTTAAACCCCTTACCTGGGGGACTATGCCCGACGCCACGGCCGGGCTTCTTTCGATGGCCCATTTGCTCCGCATATCGCAGGCACGACTCGACCTCCGTGTCTCGACGGAGGAACTCGATTGGGGCAGAAGTGATGATCGATGTCGATAGACAAAAGGTAGGTATCAACCGAGTGACCGCCGGCTAAGTGGGCGGCGCACCATTGAGATTTTCTATCGATCGATCGGCCTTCTCAATCAAGAACACGATACGCGCGTCGCTGCGCTCGGTGATCTCCACCGTGTCGCCGGTCTCCCGGATCAGGTTCGGAATGTCAATCACCGACAGGGGATCGGTGCAGTACACTTCGAGCTGATCGCCCGGCTGCAACGGCTTCAGCGCTTTGCGCGTCTTCAGGGCGGGCAGCGGGCATTTCAGTCCGGTGAGATCGAGCGTCGTTCTGGTCATCGGCGCAACATGGCGGGAGGGGCCGATGGCGTCAACGCCAAGGCAGTGCCAACATCACGTTCAGACTCAGAGCAGATCGGCATAGGACAAGAAACCCACGCTCTGCCCCGGCTCGACACGCGTGACCTCCTCATCGAGCTCGATGAGGCCGTCGGTGTCGACCAGAGAGGACAACAGCCCAGCCCCCTCGCGTGGAAACTTGATGGCCTCGAGTGCGCCGTCCTGCGTGCGTCGCAAGGAGGCGCGAACATATTCGCGTCGGCCCGCTTTCTTCTTGTAGGTGAACGCCGCGCGCACCGGGATCGGCAACAGCGGCGCCGGCAGGCTGCCCGCAAGCGCCAGCACCGTCGGCCGCACCACATGGGCGAAGGTGACGAAACTCGCGACGGGGTTGCCCGGCAATCCGATCAGCGGCGTGCCCTCGATGATGCCCATCGCCACGGGCCGGCCAGGCTTGATCGCCATCCGCCACAACACCAGCGAGCCGATGCTCTCGACTGCCGCCTTGACGTGATCCTCTTCCCCGGTCGATACGCCGCCGGTGGTGAGGATCAGATCGTGCGTGCCGGCGACTTGCTTGAGGCCATTCGCGAGCAACGTCCGTTCGTCGCGCAAGATGCCGAGATCGCTGACGTCGCAGCCGAGCCGGCGCAGCATCGTCATCAGCATGAAGCGGTTGGAATCGAACAGCTGCGAGGCCGCGCGCGGCTCGCCGGGCGAGGCCAGTTCGTCACCGGTCGAGAACACTGCAACACGGATGCGCCTGACGACATCGAGCCTGACCAGGCCGAACGCCGCCGCGAGCGCGACATGCTGCGGCAGCAAGCGCTGGCCTGCGCGCAGCGCGATATGGCCTTGGGGAATGTCCTCTCCCGCAGGGCGGACGTTCGCGCCCGGCTTCAGCCCCGGCGGCAGCACAACTCGTCCGGCATCGTCGAGGCGGACGTCTTCCTGCATGAAGACGGTTTCGGCATCCGGCGGCATCGGCGCGCCGGTGAAGATGCGCGCGGTGTGGCCGGCCTTGATCGGCACCAGTGCCAGACCGCCGGCCTGGATGCGGCCGTCGAGCGGGAGTGCCCGCTCGGCGCTATCAGGAAGATCTGCGTTGCGCACGGCGTAGCCGTCAACGGCGGAATTGGTAAAGGGCGGCAACGGCAGCGGCGCCGCGATATCGCGGGCCAGCACACGCCCATCAGCATGGATGAGCGCCACGGTTTCGAGATCGACAATCGCGTTGACGCGCGTCGTGATCAGACCCACGGCCTCATTGACCGACATCATCGGTCCGCCAAAAGCAAAACAATCGTCCGACAGTTGCGCCATGGTGCCTCGTCAGCGCATCGCAGCGCTTTTCGCGACCGCTTCCTCGACCGGCATCGCCGCGCGCAGCAGCAATTCCGCGGCGGCGGCGATATCGTCGAGATGGACGGTCGGCAGTCGGGTTTCAATGGCCACATCGGCCGCGATCCCGAAAATTCCGGGATCATCGGGAAACAGCAACGGCTTGTCGTTAGCGGCGCGATGCACTTCGATCTTGCGATGTGGCTCGCGCTTGAAACCCTCGACCACGACGAGATCGACGGCCGACAATTTGCTCAACAGTTCCGGCAGGCGCGGCTCCGCCGCCCCGCGCAATTCGTGCATCAGCGCCCAGCGATTTGACGAAGCAACCAGCACCTCGGCCGCGCCGGCCTCGCGATGGCGCCAAGAATCCTTGCCGGGCACGTCGACGTCGAACTGGTGATGCGCATGCTTGATGACCGAGACGCGCAAGCCAAGCGCATTGAAATGCGGGATCAGCCGCGTCAACAGCGTGGTCTTGCCCGCACCGCTCCAGCCTGCAAGGCCGATGACTTTCATCACAATGTGATCTCCGCCAGCCGTATCACGGGGCTGGAACCGCCCGTTCCGTCATTGCGAGCGCAGCGAAGCAATCCAGAGTGCCTCCGCGGATAAATTCTGGATTGCTTCGCTGCGCTCGCAATGACGAGAAGGCACATTTCCGCTTTCCGCCGGCCATGCTTATATCGGCTTGATCCGAATGTCATGCTAACGTCGCGGCCATGATGAAGATCGACAAAGCCCCAGTGCCCCTGATCGTCCCTGACACCGACGACCCGCGCCTCACCGAGAGCGTGACCGGCACCGACCAGTCCGGCGCCAGGATCGAGATCAAGGTGCCGGTGGAGCGCCCGCTGACGCTCTACCTGAATTCGCAGGAGATCGTCACCATGATGACGATCGGCGACTATCCGGAATATCTGGCGCTGGGCTATTTGCTCAACCAGAATATGCTGAAGTATGATGACGCGATCACCGACGTCGAATACGACGACGACCTGCAGGTGGTGGTGGTGCGCACCGAGCACCACACCAATTTCGAAGCCAAGCTGAAGAAGCGCACGCAGACATCGGGCTGCGCGCAGGGCACCGCCTTCGGCGATCTGCTGGAGGCGGTCGAGAGCGTCGCGTTGCCGAAGGCGGAGCTGCGTACCTCCTGGCTGTACCAGATGACTCAGACCATCAACACCATGCCCTCGCTCTATCTGGAGGCCGGTGCGATCCACGGCTGCGTGCTGTGCAGGGAGGGCGAGCCGCTCTGCTACACCGAGGATGTCGGCCGTCACAACGCCGTCGACAAGATCGCGGGCTGGATGTACCGCCACGGCGTCGATGCATCCGACAAGATCCTCTATACCACGGGACGACTCACCTCCGAGATGGTGATCAAGACGGTCCGCATGGGAATTCCGATTTTGGTGTCGCGCTCCGGCTTCACCGCCTGGGGCGTCGATCTCGCCCGGCAGGTGGGCTTGACCCTGGTCGGCCGCGCGCGCGGCAAACGGTTCATCGCGTTGTCGGGGGCAGAGCGCATCGTCTACGACCAGAACCTCGCTTATGTCGAGGAGGAATCGGCCAAGCACAAGCGCAAGGGTGAAAGTGGTGACGATTAGCTTTCCGACCACGCAAGGCGTGCTGCTCGCCGGCGGCCTCGCGCGGCGCATGGGCGGCGGCGACAAGCCGATGCGCACCATCGGCGGCCGCACCATCCTGGAACGCGTGATCGCGCGCCTATCACCCCAATGCAGCGGGCTGATCCTCAATGCCAACGGCGATCCCGCCCGCTTCGCCGCGTTCGGTTTGCAGGTCGTCGCAGACGACGTGCCCGGCTTTCCCGGTCCGCTCGCCGGCATCCTTGCCGCACTCGACTGGACCGCGGCGAACCGGCCTGAGGTGGAATGGGTGCTCAGTGCCGCCGGCGACTGCCCGTTCCTGCCGCGAAATTTGATCGCGCGCTTGCATGAAGAACGCATCGCGGCGAATGCCGAGCTCGCCGTTGCGGCATCAGGCGGCCAGTCGCATCCGGTGATCGGCTTGTGGCGGGTTGGCTTGCGCGACGAACTGCGTCACGCGCTGGTGGTCGAGGACCTCCGCAAGATCGACCGCTGGACAGCGCGTTATCCGCTCGCGACCGTGACGTGGCCGACGGAGCCGCTCGATCCGTTCTTCAATGCCAACACGGTCGAGGATATCGCGGAAGCCGAGCGGCTGGCCGCACTGGATGCGGCGTATTAATCAAGCGCTACGCCGGCCGGAATCCGGCCCGCTCCAGCGCGGCGCGCGCTTCGTCCGAACCGAGTGCGGCGAGAAAGGCTTGCACCGCAGGACGCTGCTTGCGCGCCGTCACCAGCGCGAAGTCATAATGTTCCTCGGCGAGCGGAATGAAACCGAGGCCGACCGCATGGGCGACCGGTGCAATGGTCATGCCCCAGTCGGCGCGGTGCTGTGCGACCGCTGCGGCCGCCGCGTTGTGCGAGCGCGGCTGGTTCCAATAGCCGTCCGGGCGCGCACCACCGAGCAACCGGTCGATCAGGATGCGCGTGCCGGCGCCCTGGTTGCGGTTGACCATGATGCAGGAGGGATCAGCGAGCGCCGCGGCGACGGCGTCCTTCGCGCTGTCGCCTTCGAAACGCTTGTCGCCCTTGCGGAACACGATGCCCTGCATCCGCCGCCAGCCCGGCACGAGCTCGAGCCCTTCAACGAGGTAAGGCGTATTGTAGGTCTCGCTCTTGTCATCGAACAGATGGATCGGCGCAAGATCGCATTCGCCGCGCCGTGCCGCCGCAAGTCCGCCGAGACTGCCGACCGCAATCGAGCGCACGGTCAGGCCGGCATGCGCGAGTTGCGCCGTGACGAGATCGAGGCCAGTGCAATGGCTGCCCACGATGACGAGATCGGGCACCCGCACATGCGGCGTGAAAAGCGTCACTTCGGCTTCGCTCCCGGCCGGCATCTGGTCGGCGAGCGCGTCGATGCGCAGAAAACCGTCAGCCTGCGCGAACGACGTGATCGCACCGGACCCCTTGCCGGAGGGATAAGCGATCAAGCCGTCCTTGCCTTGGACCAGCGAGACCATGACGAATTCAGTGCGGCCGAGCTCGGAAGCAATGCGCACCGGCACGGTCGCGTTCACCTTGGCATCGGAGCGCGGCGGCAGTCCAGCCATTCTGCGCAGCACCGGCACGATCATGTCGTGGAAGGTGAACATCGCCGAGGTTGGAAACCCCGGCAGGACGACCACCGGCTTGCCGTCGCACACCGCAAGGCACAGCGGCTTGCCGGGCTTGAGCGCAATGCCATGCGCGATGATGCCGGGCTTGCCGAGCCGGCCGATGATGCGATGGGAGAGATCGCCCGCGCCTTTCGACGTGCCGCCGGAGAGCACCAGCATGTCAGCGTCCGCCAGCGCACGCCGCATGGCGGCTTCGAGCTGGGCTTCGTCATCGGGAATGGCGCCGAGGAAAACCGCCTCTCCGCCGTTCTCGTCGATCGCAGCAGTGACGATCGCGCCGTTGGTGTCGTAGATCGC
Organism: Bradyrhizobium sp. WSM1417; assembly: GCF_000515415.1. Lineage (NCBI taxonomy): Bacteria > Pseudomonadati > Pseudomonadota > Alphaproteobacteria > Hyphomicrobiales > Nitrobacteraceae > Bradyrhizobium > Bradyrhizobium sp. WSM1417. Next base: position 2,687,631 of record NZ_KI911783.1, on the reverse strand, counting down.
AGCAGGCGCGAGCACCTCGCCCGGCTGAACCAGTTCATCGCCGGTGGAGATCACGGCCACACGAGGTTTGCGCACGACGCGCACCTCGGCAAGACCGCAGGCCGCCAGCATGCCGACCTCGCGCGAGCCGATGATCGTGCCGGCGCGCAGTAGCGCCTCGCCGTGCGCAATATCGGACCCTGCGTAGGATATGAATTGCCCGGGCGAGGCCGCGCGACGGACGTCGATCGCACCCGATCCCGCCGGCTGGGTATGCTCGACCATGACCACGGCATCGGCACCCCGCGGCAGCGGACCGCCGGTGGCGATCGGCGTTGCCGTTCCCGCCGCCACTTGCAGCGCCGGCACAGTGCCGCAGTGAATGGTCTCGCCATTCAAGCCGAGGCAAACCGCCGCGCCTTCGCCGGCTGTGGCAAGGTCCGCTGAGCGCACCGCGAAGCCGTCGACATTGGAACGGTCGAACGGCGGTACGTCGATTGGCGCAGTGATGTCTTCAGCGAGCGACGCGCCGAGTGCATCGGCGAGCTTGCGTCTTTCGCTTGGGATCGCGCGCGGGAACAGCGCAGCCTCGAAGCGAGCCAAGGCCTCCTCGCGGGAAAGGATTTTGAGGAACTGCTCCTGCTCGAGCGCGCTGCGGACTTGCGATTGCGGGATCATGGTCATGCTAAACCCATATCATTCCCGCATCAGACAGGCATCGACCGGCGCGCCCGCTGCAAATCCCTCGTGGTTGGCGGGAACAAGCAGCCATGCATCCGCGCGGGCCATTGCCTGGAGCGGCCATTCTCCTACCGCAAGTGGCACCCACGCATGATGTTCCTCGGCCAGCAGGACCATTTCGGCAATGCCGACGCTGGATGCAATTTTTCGCGCAAGCGGCAAGGTTACCTGTCGGCGCGGCAGCCGAGCCGAGAGAAGGTTGACGAGCGGCAGCACGAGCGCGAGCCAGACCGCGAGCGCGTGATCCGGCGATCCGGGCAAGGCGACAACAGGAATGGTTCCGAGCCGCCCGATTGCGGCGGTGCGTCCGGGCTGGAGCGCAAGACCATGGGCGATCACATGACCATGCCGAGCCAGCGCCGTGACGGCTGCATCCTTGCGACCTCCACCGCTGCCGCCGATCGTCAGCAGGAGATCGCAGGTGGGCGCGCCGAACGCCCCCGCAATCGATCCCGCGTCTCGCGCGCCGGCCTCGTGCGTTTGCACATCCAGTCCTGCGGCGCGTGCGATGTCCGCAATCAGATACATGGTCCCCGTTGCGCCTGGTACATTGACAATGCGCAGCCGCGGACGGCGCACGCTCAGTCGGTCCAGTCCGGCGGCGCACGCGAGCAGCAGAGCGCCAGGACCGACCGGATACCCCTCTGCCGCGGCAGGCGTGCGTCCGTCGATGTCACTTCCAGCGCGCCTGACGCCCTGCCCCGGTGCGCTCTCCGCCAACACCTGGACGAGCGGACCAGATACCTCGACCGCGTCGGCATCGAGCACACAGTCGCATCCCGCCGGCATCGCGTCGCCGGCATCGACCCAAGGGGGCGCTGTTCCGAGAGGCAGCGGCGAATAGGACGACGCGCCGACCAGATCATTGGCGCAGAACGCCCAGCCGTCCGCGGCAGCGACGTCACGAGACGGTCGGGCTGGGAGCAGCGGATTGCCTGCCGCGATGCAGCCGGCCACTTCGCTCAGCGGCAACTCCACCGGCGCGAGCGGATCAAACCCTGTCAGCAACGCGGCGAGCGCGGCGTCGAGCGGCGTCAGTGATGGCGGCAGGCGCTGGGTCATGCGCCATGATGGATCATGCATCGCCCGGTTTGGCAACCGCTGGCGATACGAACGTCAGCCGCCGGACTTGTCCGCATTGGGGAAGAACAGTTGTTGTCCGTCGACCTTGTATCCGGCGATCGCCGCCTGTCCGTCGGGCGAGATCAGCCAGTCGACGAAGTCCTGCCCCAGCTCCTTCTTCACGTTCGGAAATTTCGCGGGGTTCACCAGCATCACCCCGTACTGATTGAGCAGACGTTTGTCGCCTTCGACCATGATGTCGAGATCGCCGCGCTCCCGAAAAGCGATCCAGCTGCCGCGGTCGGACAGCACATAGGCGTTCGCCGTGCGCGCTGCGTCGAGGGCGGAAGCCATGTCCTGCTTGGCCTCGCGGTACCAGGCACCCTTGGTGCGGGCGATGTCGATGCCGGCGACGATCCAGAGCGCGAGCTCCGCGGCATGCGTGCCCGAGCGGTCTCCGCGCGTCACGAACGGCGCGCCCTTGGCCTCGATCGCCTTCAGCGCGGTCGCGATGTCCTTGCCTTTCACGCCGGCGGGATCGCTCTTCGGCCCGATCAGCACATAGTCGTTGTACATCACGTCGAAGCGCCTCGCGGCAAAACCGTCGGCCACGAATTTCTCCTCCTGTGGCCGCGCATGCATCAGCACGACGTCGACTTCGCCCCTTCGTGCCCCCTCGAGCACCTCGTCGGCGCGCCGCGCGATCACCGTCACCTCGATGCCGGTCTTCTCACGGAAGATCGGCAGCAGATAGTCGAGCAGGCCGGACTCCTGCGTCGCGGTGGTCGTGGCCATGACGATGGCGCGTTCCTCCGCGGATGACGCCGCAACGCCTGCGGCAAGGCCGCAGAGAAGCGCGAGTGCAACGGAGAGGCGGCGGACGGCCATGATCGGGTTCCCACTGGCTATGACGCGCTCATGATGCTGATCGATTGCGCCGCACTCGTGACGCGTTTGCTCGTTGTGCCCGCCGTGTCGGGAAATTCCGGCAATGCGGTGCGCGCGACTGCCGCGAGATCCGCCTCACGCGAGCGATTCAGGATCGTTCACCAAAGCAGAGATCGCGCGTGGGGATGTGTTGCAAAGCAGCGAGATGATCGGGCATGGTCCTTGCTGACAGATCTTGAAATGCAGAATTCCACCTGCGTCGAACGTCAAAAAGAAGCAAGAATTTGCATAGGAATGCAGGATGGAATTCCTGACGACCAGCGAAGCCGCCGACTATCTTCGGCTCGGCGAACGCAAGCTTTACGAACTCGTCACCACCGGCGCGATCCCATGCACCAAGGTGACCGGAAAGTGGCTCTTCCCGCGACATGAGCTCGACCTCTGGGTGCTGTCCGGACTGGCGCGTCCGGCCGGCATGCTGATCGCTGAGCCGCCGCCGGTCGTCGGCGGCAGCCAGGACGAGCTGCTGGATTGGGGGCTGCGCGAATCCGGCTCGGGGCTGGGATCGATGAGCGAGGGCAGCGCGCGCGGGCTCGAGCGGCTGCAGCGGGACGAGGTGATGGCCGTGGCAATGCACTTCCACAGCCTCGATGCCGACGGCAATCTTGCCGCTGACGCCAATGCGACGGTCCTGCGTGACGCTCCGGACCTGCATGATGCATTGCTGGTCGCGTTCGTGCGTCGCGAGCAGGGTCTCGTGCTGCCGCCGGGCAATCCCAAGCGGCTGCGCGGCCTTTCCGACGTGCTCGCGCTCGGCGCCAAGGTGGCGATGCGGCAACAGGGCACGGGCGCGCAGATGCTGCTCGATGTGCTGCTCAAGCGCGCCGGCGCCTCGACACGCGATTTGCGCCGGATCGAGACGCCCGCCCTGACCGGGCCGGATCTCGCCGAGATCGTCCGCGCGGGACAAGCCGATTGCGGCATCGCGACGCGTGCGTCGGCGCGCTCGGCTGGCCTCGATTTCGTGCCGCTGGTCTGGGAGAACTTCGACCTCGCGATGCGGCAGCGCAGCTATTTCCGCCCCGCCATGCAGGGCCTGATCCGGTTCCTCAGCGAAAAGCGGTTGCTCCAGCGCGCCGAGGAGCTGACCGGCTACGATCCCTCCCCGGCCGGACAAATCCGCTTCGCCGCCTGACGTTGACGCCCGCCCCCAAATAGTTGCAAAAGAAACCAATTCAGCCGGGCCATACCCGGGGCAGACCGGCCAACGCGCCGGATCAGGGGAGGACAAATATGAAGCCAACGAGATTTGGTCTGCCGGTCGCTGCCGGCTTTGCGGCGACGTTCTTGGCAGCGCTGATGCCGGGCGCCGCAATGGCGCAGGTGTCCGACGACGTCGTCAAGATCGGCGTGCTCACCGACATGAACGGTCCGGCCTCGGCGCCGACCGGCCAGGGCTCGGTGACGGCGGCGCAGATGGCGATCGACGATTTCGGCGGCACCGTGCTCGGCAAGCCGATCAGCATCGTCGTCGGCGACCACCAGCTCAAGGCCGACATCGGCGGCGCGATTGCACGGCGCTGGTATGACGTCGACCAAGTCGATCTGATCGTCGACGTGCCGGTCTCCGCGGTCGGGCTCGCGGTGCAGAACATGGCCAACGAGAAGAAGCGGCTGTTCATCACCCACTCCACCGGCACCGCCGATTTCCACGGCAAGTTCTGCTCGCCCTATGCGATCCAGTGGGTGTTCGACACCCGTGCGCTCGCGGTCGGTACCGCGGACGCGGTGGTCAAGCGCGGCGGCGACAGCTGGTTCTTCATCACGGACGATTATGCCTTCGGCCATTCGCTGGAGCGCGACGCCTCGGCGGTGGTGACCGCCAATGGCGGCAAGGTGCTGGGCTCGGTGAAGCCGCCGCTGGCAACGCCCGACCTCTCCTCGTTCGTGCTGCAGGCCCAGGCCTCCAAGGCCAAGATCATCGGCATCGCCGCGGGTCCGCCCAACAACATGAACGAGATCAAGACCGGCTCCGAGTTCGGCGTGTTCAAGGGCGGCCAGCAGATGGCGGCGCTGCTGGCGCTGATCACCGACATCCACGGCCTCGGCCTGCAGGCGGCCCAAGGGCTGTTGCTGACGACCTCGTTCTATTGGGACCTGGACGACAAGACCCGCGAATGGTCGAAGCGCTACTTCGCCAAGATGAACAAGATGCCGTCGATGTGGCAGGCCGGCGTCTATTCGAGCGTGATGCACTATCTCAACGCCATCAAGGACACCGGCACCGACGATCCGCTCAAGGTCGCCGCCAAGATGCGGGAAAAGCCGATCGAGGATTTCTTCGCCCGCAACGGCCGCTTGCGCGAGGACAATCTGATGGTGCACGACCTCTGGCTGGTGCAGGTGAAGACGCCGGAGGAAAGCAAATATCCGTGGGACTATTACAAGATCCTCACGACGATCTCGGGCGACAAGGCGTTCGGTCCGCCGGACCCGGCGTGCGCGATGGTGAAGAAATAAGGGTGTAGCGACGCGCGAGGGAAGTCGTCATGGCCGGGCCTGTCCCGGCCATCCACGATCTCCGAGCGGCGCCAAGAACGTGGATGCCCGGGACAAGCCCGGGCATGACGATTGTGGGTACAACCGCGCCCTACTTCACCACCCCGATCTCGCGAAAATACTTCATCACGCCCGGGTGGATCAGCTCCGGCTTCGGCGCGGCCGCGACGGTGTTTGCGGCCGTGGTCTCGCAGGCTTGCGCGAGCTGCTTGCAGAATGCCGGCTCGACACCGTGAAGCGTCTTCGCGAGGCGATAGGCGACATCGTCGGGCAGATCTTCGCGCGTCAGCACAAAGCTCCAGGACCCGAGCGAGGCGATCGGCTCGGACTGGTTCGGATAGCTGCCGGCCGGCACGGTGAGCGGCTTGAGGAACGCGTGCTTGGCGCGGATGCGCGTGATGTCCTCGGCGCTGGGCGCGATGAAGCGCGCGCCTGATGCGCTCGAGGCTACCGCGGAAAAACCGGGCCAGCCGATGCCGGCACCCCAGAGTGCTGCGACACGGCCGTCCTCGACCATGGCGGGGCCGTCGCCAGCGCGGTCGAGATAGACGGCCTTGAAGTCCTCGTCCTGCTTCAACCCGAGACCATCGAGCACATAGCGCGCCAGGATCGGCAGGCCGGAGCCCTTGGCGCCGAACGCGACGGGCTGACCGACGAGATCGCGGATGGACTTGTACGGGCTGTCCGCGCGCACCACGAACATGCCGGGGTTGGAATAGATCGCCGTGAGAATCTTCAACCGTACCGGCACGCGGCCGATGCCGGCAAAGGCCTCATAGGCCGGCTCGCCCGCGACCAGAGCGAGATCGAGCTCGCCCTTCTCCAGCAGCGGAATGTTCTCGTTGCTGCCCTTGGTGTTGCGCGGGGCGATGATGGTTTGCGGATCGGCCACGTTCATCGCTTGCGCAAAGGCGTTGCCATAGAGCGGAAAGCCGCCGCCGGGCGTCGCGGTGCCCAAGCTGATCGTCAGGCTGGGAGTCGTGGTCGGAATGGCGTTGCCTCCGGTTTGAGCGGCGGCGGGGCTGACCAGCAGCGCCGCGCCGAGAACAAGGGTGATCGCGAATCTCATGGTCGGTCCCGGCGGGGGCGCGTCAACATCGACTTGCGGCGATGTAGGCAGCGCCCCGATTTTGTGAAAGCATGCAGCCCAACGACAATAGAACAATGGGAGGCGTCATGTTGCGAATTTTGCGTAACAGTGTTTTCGGGCTGGTTTTCCTTTCAACGCTGTTGGGCGCCGCACCTCCCGCCTCCGCCGCTTATCCCGACCGTCCCGTGCACTGGATCATCGGCTTCTCCGCCGGCGGCCCGGTCGACATCGTGGCGCGGATCATGGCGCAGTGGCTGACCGACCGCTTCGGCCAGCAATTCATCGTCGAGAACCGCACCGGCTCCGGCGGCAACATCGCGGCCGCTGCCGCGATCACCTCACCGCCGGACGGCTACACGCTGCTGTTCGTCGCGCCCAACAACGCGATCTCGACCTCGCTCTACAAGAAGCTGCCGTTCGACTTCCTGCGCGACACGGTGCCGGTGGCGAGCATCATGCAGCTTACCAACATGCTGGTGGTCTCCAACGCCTTCCCGGCCAAGACGGTTCAGGAGTTCATCGACTACTGCAAGGCCAATCCCGGCAAAATCTCCTTTGCCTCGTCCGGCAACGGCACCTCGGTGCACATGTCGGCGGAGCTGTTCAAGGTGATGAGCAAGTGCGACATGGTGCACGTGCCCTATCGGGGATCTGCGATCGCGTTCCCCGACATCATCTCCAACAAGGTGCAGCTGATCTTCGACAACCTCCCCTCCGCGATGGAGCAGGCCAAGGGCGGCAATGTTCGCGCGCTCGGTGTCACCTCGCCGCAGCGCTGGCCGAGCGTGCCTGACGTTCCCGCGATCGCCGAGACGTTGCCCGGCTTCGAATCGGTCGGCTTCTACGGCATCTCCGCGCCGAAGGGCACGCCGGCCGACGTGATCGAGATCCTCAACAAGGCCGTCAACGAGGCGCTGAAGGACCCGAAGCTGGTCGCGCGCCTCACCGAGACCGGCGGCATCCCCAAGCCGATGACGCCGGCCGAGTTCGGCAAGCTCGTCACCGACGAGACCGAGAAGTGGCGCAAGGTGGTGGAGTTCGCCGGCGTGTCGGTGGACTAGCGCTGTGGAACTGCCGCGCGCCTGCAGTGCGTCAACGCGACATCGGAGGGGATCGGAAGACCCCTCCCAACAAAATGTGCGAAAACAACCCCATGCACAGTAGAAAGATCTAGGGATCACAAGGGGTTACAGAATCGAAACCGAGCCCGCTGACGCGATTGCCAGGAGCGAGGGCGAAGGCTCGGCGAGGTGGGCTTGCGCCGTCGGGCAAAACAGGACTATAAGGGCATCATCGCCAATTTCGGTTATTCAAAAAAATCGGGCCTTGCCACGCCGGCGTTTCCGACCGCCCGAGCCAGCATTGCACCCCCGCCTCCGTCCCTGTAAACGAACCGCGCACCGTTGCCGGCCGCGCCTCCCGCGGGCCGTCTCGCGGCGGGGCCTGTAGCTCAATGGTTAGAGCCGGCCGCTCATAACGGTCTGGTTGCAGGTTCGAGTCCTGCCGGGCCCACCAGCTTCCGAAAGACTAAAGCAAAGACGATGTGACCCGCAGATTGTGCGTCACCTCGGTGTCTTGCAAGGTAACACCTTACTTTGCCAACTTCCTTGCAGTCACGGAAGGCGATTGGGGATCAACTGCGATGTTGATGTGTCGGTAGACAACCCCACCATCAATGATGTCCGCTGGCGGCACAATCTGGTTCTTGGTAACTATCACAAGGTAGCGGTGCGTTGCCAACTCTACACCACCGAGCACCCCGCCGGAATAGATGGCGGCCTGTTGCTTTGCGTCTGCAAATGCCTCCTCAGCTTTACTAGCAGCCCTCTTCCACTCCGTCAGCACCATTCCAAGAGCAACGGGGATTGTGCCAGTCCGAAGCGGCTCTTGATACACTAGGTCCGTCTTTCCTCCGCTGGCATCGACCTTAAAAGCCCAAATACCGTGCCAAAGAAGATGCACTCCGCCTAGTCTTTCGCAATGCGTCTCATGAGTGGCGAACGCTGTCTGCCATTTGTTTCGATATTCTTCATCCACCACAATAAGTCGCTGAAGGTGCATGAATGCTAGTTCAGATGCTGAACGGACGCTCTCCGTCG